>CAZBHT010000106.1:0-4708 GCA_964491655.1 uncultured Burkholderiaceae bacterium | reverse complement strand
AGTCGTGTAATCAAACTAGATGTATCCCATTTGTGACCACCCGAACTTTGAACATTTGCGCAAGTTTGACTAGGAAAAAGGGCATCAAAGCGATGCCCTTGGTTTTAGTTAGCGAAGAACAAAATTAGAACTGGTGATTGATACCAGCGTAAATCTGCTGAACGTTCTTGCCCAAATAATTTGTGCCATAACCTTTAACAATCTTATCTTTATCTAAGTCAAAGTGTAATGAACTATCGGGACCGGCTTCAATAGCATAACCTGCATTCTTATCATTAAATACAGCTTCTACACCAGCATACAAGCGAGTCCGCTTAGATAATGGATAGATGTATTTTGAACCCAGCGACCAAGCATCGGCTTCTTTAACGGATTGATTCTTCATGTAAGAACCGGAAACAACTAATTTACCGCCAGCAACAGGGGTAGCTGTACCAACTTGAAGCATCCAAAATTCATTAGACATCTCTTCATTGTTGCTGAATTTCTTCGTAAACTGAATAACGGGTTTCGTAACATCAAAGTCGTAGCTGACTGCAAGGTTCAAATAACGATTGTTAAACGAACTATTTTTATCTGTAGTTAAGCAGACGTTACGCCACAAATAACTACCCATGGCAGAGAATTTACCATAGTCAAACTTACCTGCGTAGTTGTACAAATTGCCTCGTTTATTGGAATCTTGTGTTCCATTTGCGTCTTTATGTTCACCTAGAGCAACATAGAAGAAGTTTGTAAGACCAAATGGAGTCGGTAAAACGTACTGAATAGAATTATCTGTACGAACCAGATTACCATCAGAACCAGTTACCGCAGCAGGGCCAGGGAAGAAGTAAGGTGAGTCAGAAGAACCTAAACTTAATTCAGTCGGGTCATAAATAGCAAAAACGAGGAAGTGTGGTGTGTACTGGCGACCAACCGATAACTGACCATATTTACCACGAATACCTAAAGTAGCTTCACGGCTGAAAGATTTACCCTCGTTACCGAAAGTTTTAGCACCGTTATCAGAGGTGAAGGCCTGATCAAGATTGAAAAACACCTGAGTACCGTTACCTAAATCTTCAACTCCTCTAAAACCAAAGTGAGAAGCTGTTAATCCACCACTCTGAATAGCTGTTTTCCATTCACCTTGAGTGTTATTAGCGGCAACGTACATATCCACATTACCGTAAACTTCAACTTGTGCTGCAGAGGCAAACGATGTCATAGCAGCCAAACAGGCAAGAGCAAGCAATTGTTTTTTCATCATTTTCTCCTTGATGGATGACACTTTCATGCTCGTGACTCTATCAATCAGAATCAAATGAACCCGTTAAGTGTCTAACAGATACAACAAGCGATTTTGATCGCGTTGTATATTTACAACAACAAGATGGATGTAAATTCTTCGATTCTGTCGTGTGCTTAACAGTTTGTTTGAACCTCATAAAGTACCATCGAGGCTAGGAAAGCACCTTCGTTATGCCTACCCTAAATAACAAGGAGGAACAGATGGTTAGAACAAAAAAACTAGTCTGGCTTGATGCACTGATGAGTGCTGCGACAAGTCTATTTAATCCGGAAATTCAAAAAGCAAAAGAGGAAGGTCGAAAAATTGTCAAGGAGAAACAGATGGTTAGAACAAAAAAACTAGTCTGGCTTGATGCACTGATGAGTGCTGCGACAAGTCTATCTAATCCGGAAATTCAAAAAGCAAAAGAGGAAGGTCGAAAAATTGTCGGCTTCATGTATCAAGAGTTACCTGAAGAGATTCTGACAGCGGCAGGCTGTGTTCCAATCTATCTTCGTGGTACGGGTTCAGAAGGTACTGAATTTGCGGATGCTTATTTTAGACAGTTGACTTGTAACTACACACGCCATACTTTTAATCAAATCCTTGATGGGCGTTATGATTTTTTAGATGGTGCTGTTTTTTATAACGCTTGTGACCATTCACGTCGTATCTATGACAATTGGAAGTTGTTACCCGATAATCCGGTATATCACTTCCTTTATATCCCTAAAAAAACAGGTCAGTTAGCTAAGGAATTTTATATTGACGAAATTAAAAAATTCATCAAGGCTACTGAAGAACGTTTCGGTGTAGAGATTACCTCAGAAAAATTAGCTTCTGCTATTAAACTTCACAATAACGTTCGTCGACTACAGCAAGAGCTCTATGCAATGCAACAATCTGAGAGTGTGTATCTGACTGGTACTGAACTTTTGATGGTTATGCTTGCAGCGGTTTCAATGCCTCGCGAAACCTACGCAGAAATTCTTGAAAAACTCATCGTAGAATTAAAGGCTAACCAAGAGGTCTTTACTCCGAAGATTCGTCTGATGTATGCCGGTGGTCACATTGATAACAAAGACTCTTTTGAACTTTTAGAAAGTCAAGGTGGCACCATTGTTGTTGACAATACTGGTTTTGGTTCCCGGGCCTGTGCTGAATTAATTCGCGAAGAGGGGGATCCGCTTGAAGCGATTATCGATTATTACTTTGAGGAAAAACCTGCGGCAACTCGCCAAATGATGACTGAAGAAGCTCGCTTAGAAAGAGCTGGACAATTAGTCAAGGACTACAAGGTTGATGGTGTCGTGACAGCACGACTCTTCATGTGTGATATGTGGGCCTTCGAACAATTTATTTTGAGATCCTACTTTAGTAAACAAAATGTCCCTGTTCTGGAGCTAGAAATGGATTACACCCCAGAAGGAGAAGGACAGCTTCGTACACGAGTACAAGCTTTTGTTGAAAGTATCCGTGCCGAAAAACAAGATTGTTAAGAGGAAAGAAAATGGCAGAATATGTAACCGGACTCGAAAGAACGCAAGAATATATTGATCGACTTACTGGAGTATTGCAGTTTTTTTCTACTCTTCCTGCAGAAAAAAGAAATCCTGTACAAGAAGCCGTTGTAGGATTAATGAAGGAACATTCAGAAAAAGTACTGGATCACGCACAAAACCATAAGCCTTTGATGTGTACTTGGTATGGAAACTGCCAAGAAATCCTAGCGGGTATGGGAATTGTTTATTACAACCCTGTTTTTGACTTGATGTTCCATCTTGGATTGACGGATTATGCTGACGCTAAAGAGTGTGATCGCTATAACCTAGATGACAAAATCTGTTCACTTGTCCGTTATGCGGTGTATTCCATGGAAAAGCGTCTACATCCAAGACCGGACTGCTTTATTGCGATGGCAGAACCATGTGATGGTCAATTGATGTTACATCAGGCTTTTACACAGTTAGATCATCTTAAGGGGGTTCCCGTTTATTGTATTGATCCGAGTTATGGACATACAGATAAAGATTTTGAGTATGTAGCTCGTCAATATAAGGAAATGATTGCCTTTATTGAAAAAAATACTGGAGCTAAGTACGAGTTTGAAAAAGTTAAGGCAGTTGTTGAAGAAACTAATCGCCAGTATGCTATTTGGAAAGAAGTGAATGAGTACATGGCGGCTTCCCCTTGCCCAATGCCTTCATTTGCCGTAGGTGATGCTTTCTGGGCTATAACACAACATCTTCCAGCAGGTGATCCAAGAGCCACTGCTATCATGGGTGCCGTACGAGACGTTTGTAAAGATAATGTCAGCAAGGGCGTAGGTCCTGTGATGAATGAACAGGTTCGTTTATTCTGGCCAGACTTAAATCCACTTTGGGGAGATAAATTAGGTCAATGGCTTGCTGAAGAATGGAATGCCGTAGTTGTCAGTTCCTTCCAACAGTTGACTCCATATGAAGAAATTGATTGCTCAACTGAAGAATCGATGCTCTTTGGCTTGGCCAAACGTTCTGTTGCAGAAGTTCCGATGATTCGACAAGGAAGAGGCTGGGTCGATGTGATGGTTGATGATTTGTCTCAAGCAATTCAAGATTTAAATATTGATGCTGTATTGTTCTCTGGCCATATGGGACACAAGGATCAATCGGGCGTAACTCAGTTTATGAAGAAAGTATGTCGCGACCGCCGCGTTCCTCTTCTGACCCTAACAACTAGTTTGTTCGACGAACGTTACACTCCAATGGAGAAGGTTCAGAACGATATTTCTAATTTCTTGAGTACTAATGGTTATAAACGTAACAAGAGATAGGGGATTTTTGTGTATTTCATTGGTTGTGATTTAGGTAGTACAACTGGCAAAGTTGTCATTCTTGATGAAGAAAAACGGATTCTTGGACAGTCAATTGTTCGTTCAGCCCGTGGTCCTCAGAGAACGTTAGAACATGCCTTAGCTGAAGCCTTTAAATCAATGAATGTTGAGTTAACGGATGCAGTATTACAACAGTGTCGTTTCGTTTCAACCGGATATGGCCGAAGTAACGTTGAAGGCATTGATGATGAAATTTCAGAAATTTCATGTCATGCCAAAGGCGCTTGTTACTTGCATCCCCAAACTCGAACCATTATTGATATTGGTGGTCAGGACTGTAAGGTTATTTCAGTTGACGATACCGGACGGGTTTTAGAATTCCAAATGAATGATAAGTGTTCGGCCGGTACGGGGCGTTTTTTTGAGGTGATGGCTCGTGTTCTTGATGTGAATTTAGATGAATTGGCTTTTGAAGCTCTTAAATCAAATTCACCAAGACAAATCTCTAAACAATGTAGTGTTTTTGCTGAGTCAGAAGTCATTACGTTGATTAATAATAATGTTCCGCTTGCTGATATCGCAGCGGGGATTCACGAGTCAATCGCTCGTCGTATTCATGG
>CAZBHT010000105.1:3681-4738 GCA_964491655.1 uncultured Burkholderiaceae bacterium | reverse complement strand
ACCATGAGAATCACTGTATAAGAGTCTGCCAAAGCCTCTCGTTCTTTAGTTGTTAATTGCGTTTTACTTTTTTTAAGTACTTGTTGTAAATCGATCAAATCGTATGCACATTCCAAGTCTTCATAAAGACGAATTAATTTATGTAAGTTAGTGTGAAAGCAAACGATTTCAACATTTTTATGAGGTACGTCGGAAACAGACAGTAACGTCTTTATAAATTTTCTATCTGTTGGTCCTTCAGTAATTACTAAAATCTTTTCCATGGCTAAAAGCTCCGCCAATATATAACTTTTCCAAATTATTACCCTCACGAATTTCTCTGGCGGACAAATTAGCAAACGAACTGATGTTGCCATTCTCCATATAAAAACAACAATCCGGACGAGTTATAGAATTTTTTAAAAGATTCGTATTGTGTGTTGTTAGGATCGATTGAAGCTTACACTTTTTCATTAAACCAAAAACTTTTTCGGATAAATCAAAATGATAAAACGCATCAAATTCATCCATATAAACAAAACTAGCCTTGCTGAAAAATTGAAGCCAATAAAACAACACGCTTAGTGCGACAGTACCACTTGAAGCAACCTGAAATACTGGTAAGAGCTGTTCATGATCAAAATATAAATCTTCCTTACCATCGGGGCTAGTTGCTTTTACGATATTACCGTGGACCTGATTTTCATTTAAGAATTTGTGATATTCAGAAACTAAATTTTCTTTGATAATAAACTGATCGATAAAACTTGAATTTGCATGAAAACCAATAAAGCTATTGCCTGTATCAGCTCTTCTAAACCAAATCATCGATGCAACAAAATTCATTAATAATCGAACTGGAGATGAATTGGATAAAACGGAGTTATTTGCTATATATCGAAGAAAAGACAGCGAATTATCTTCCCTATATACCCAATTCAAACGTTGAAAACCAAATTTTTTTAAATTTGAAAAGTTTTCTTTTTTAGTTCTAGAGTCCCAAGAAAATACTTCAACATTATTGATAGCTAAGCGTTCCTGAACAAGTTGACTACATGACAGCTTAGAGTATTCATAA
>CAZBHT010000105.1:0-3671 GCA_964491655.1 uncultured Burkholderiaceae bacterium | reverse complement strand
TTCTGTGCTCAGATTTTTCTCCCGGCTTCCTACAAATAATTTCTTTTCTATTTAGCTCAAATGTATAACTAAAAAATGCAGGTTCCTTTGGATTATCCGCATTTAAATAATAGTTATACGCATCTTTCACAGAGTATTTATCAACTAAGTGTTGAACTATGTCAAATAGAGCTAATCCAAAATTACTTTTACCAGAGGCATTTTTACCGTATACAACAATCGTTTTAATTAACTTGTTTTTACGGTGGCTTGTCAAACAATCCTTACTAAATTCATATTCTTTAACATCAGTAAAATCGATAGATAAATTATGGAATTGTTTAAAGTTCGATACTGTAAAGCGCTTGAGCATAGAACACCCCTTAAAACCCTATCTCGAATGATACTTCATGCTGTAAAAAAATTACACTAAAATTTTATAAATTTTTATCGTGAATCCATAAACTTTTCATAGTTTATTTTGTTGATTATGGAAAATGGGAAAAGGAAGATCTCTTGATTCATCAACAAGCTCTTGTTAAAAAAGTTTGTACTCCTTCAAAAATCATCTGTGCAGAAAGAGCTGCTAAGATAAGTCCGGTTAATTTACTTAAAACAACAAGACCATTTTTCCCAATAGCTTTTTCAATATAAGAGGACATCCAAAGTAAAAGTCCAACACACAAAATTGCCAAAACAATGGCGACAAAAGCAACGCTAAAAGCTACGATGCCATGTAATTCACCACCATAGACCATTAGAGCCCCGACTGAAGCGGGTCCTAACGTGACAGGAATTGCCATAGGTACAACGGCAATGGATTGAAGGGAAGAGCTGATTCGGATGGCATCGCCACTACCTTGAACTAAAGAAACTGCCGTTAAAAATAAAATGGCTCCGGTACCGATTTTGAAAGCGTTTAGTGTGATACCAAAAATATCAAAAATAAATCCGCCGAAAAATAGGAGAACACCACTGACAACGATGATGGCAATCGTAATGCGAGAAGCTAAATAATTTTTTTCTTCAACTGTATTGTTTTTGGTAACGGATAAAAAGACAGAAATAACAAAAGGTGGCGTCAGTAAAAAGAAAAACTTCACAAACAGCGCAAAAGCATCAGACAATGGCATAACCTAAAATCTCCTAAAAATGAAGAAATCTTGAAAATAGTTCCTTCATTCCATATCCAAATCATTATGCAATAAATAAGAGAATGAATGAGATTTTCAACAATAAGAATCCCAAAGTGGATTCCACATTAAACTGAAAACCTACGTTTTCATTCCAATAATCACATAACACAAGACTGATTTTCGATGCACTGATGCAATCTAGAAAGAATCTATCTTGTGGAGTAGATCGAATTTAAAGATGAGATTCCAAACGGGTATCAATTGCAGAACAAATCAAATCATTGATTGATATACCCTGTTTATATGCTTGCTCTGCAATTGCTAGATGACGTTTATGTCCTAAACGTAAGTTTAGTGTTCCAGAACATGGAATATTTGGCGCAATGCCTTCTTCTTCGCATTCTTTAAGATATTCATCAATCGTTTGATGAAACATCGTCTCTAGTTCACTTAAAGTTTCTCCTTCATAAATGAGTAAACTCTTGATAAACATGACTTTTCCAAATAAAACATGATCCTCCGCACTGTATTCAACAGAGCCCTGGTATCCCTTGTATTTCATAAAGTCACTCATATGATCTCCATTGATTTAAGTTGTTCTTTGATTTGGCGAATCGCCCATCGTTTCAAGATGGGAACCGGATGCGGTCGACACAATTTAATCGATATCTCTGGATCGTTAAGGTAGATAAACCGACCATGAGAACTCCCGTTTTGCCTCCATTCAAAGCCTAGTGAAGTGAGCAAAGAAATTGTCTCATTCCATGTAAAATCAGACGGCTCTGGAATTGACAAAAATCGCTGTAGCAACTTTTCCTTTTTAGTCATAATTAATCTCAATTTATGGTACCAATTTTAGTACCAAGAATTAGAACAATCAAATGTAACTTATCAATAAGAATGCTTGAAGTTCTGAGGCTTTGATGCCTACGATTTTGCATGAATGTTTGCAAAAAAGGGAAGAGTTAAATGATGGAATTTTATTACTTAGAAATAAAACAAGTATAGATACGTTAGTTCATATTGCAACAGGATGAGAAAAATCCGATGATACGTTTCAATATCATCGGATTCTCAAGATTTAGAAAAATCTGTTTGTGCTAACAAAAATTAGATTTTCTGCTGAACCTGGAAGTAAGCCTGAGGATGGTCGCAAACAGGGCAAACTTCAGGAGCCTTAGCACCCATAACGAGGTTGCCACAAACACGGCACTGCCACATGACGATTTCGCTCTTTTCGAAAACTTTCTTCATTTCAACATCATCAAGAAGCTTAAGGTAACGTTCTTCATGATGTTTTTCGATAGCACCAACAGCACGGAATTTTTCAGCAATTTCGGGGAATCCTTCAGCATCGGCTTCTTTGGCGAATGTATCGTACATATCGGTCCATTCGTAGTTTTCACCAGCAGCGGCGGCTTTCAGGTTTTCAGGAGTAGAACCGATACCCTTTAAAAGTTTGAACCAAATTTTAGCGTGTGCTCTTTCGTTAGCAGCGGTTTCTTCAAAGATCGCGGCGATCTGCTGATAGCCTTCCTTGCGAGCAACTCCAGCAAAATAATCGTACTTATTACGTGCCTGAGATTCACCGGCGAAAGCAGCTAGGAGATTTTGTTCTGTCTTAGTTCCTGCAAGTGATTTCATTTGATTTTCCTTGTGTTGGATAGTCGGGTAAAAATTTACTTGTTTTAATAACACTGTATCGATAAGACTTCGACACAATCTGTATTATGTACTTACCATCATATCAATTAATTTTTAGATCGGGTTTAACTATTACAGAATATATTGTCCCCTTTTGTAAGTGGACATGAGTCTTAAAATAGGAGAAACTGTTCCATTAATGGTTCTAACCTTTTGTTTTTCAATTTCTTATATTGAGTCGTATCGATTCAAGGCGATTTACTCATGCATATTTCGTCGAATCAACCTTTTTTGGGAAAAAATCACCTAATTTTCTTGATGTGCTGTGATATGAGGAATTTTTCTAAAGTGGCTCAGGCTCTTGAAATGACTCAGTCCGCTGTCTCTAAGTCGATTATGGCTTTAGAAAAAGAAGTTGGATTTCCGCTATTTATTCGAAATTCTCGTCCGATGACGTTGACTCCAGAAGCTAAATTACTCCAACAATACTTAAGTCAAGTCAATGGCGAATATCGGAATTTGATGGATAGTATCCGTAGCCGTAGTTTTCTACGCCCTATTTTACGAATTGGAATTCTAGAAAGTCTTTCATTAAGTATGGGGGTTGAAATTGTCCGACGGATGATTCCAGAGCTTTCTCAGGTGACGATTATTACGGCAAGCGCTAATGTTTTAAAGCAACGCCTAGAAGAGAGAAAACTTGATCTCATCATTACAAACGATATTTCGAGTGGAGATAAATCCTTTTTCCGTAAAAAACTTTTTAAAGAACCGTCCGTTTTTTTATTACCGCAAAGAATTGCATCGAGTAATAGTTCATGGTCTTGGGAAAATATCGCTTTATGTGGCTTACCAATGATTAGTTATTGGAGGGAGACGGGAGCCGGTCAAATCAACGATATGTTTTTAAAG
>CAZBHT010000104.1:0-4810 GCA_964491655.1 uncultured Burkholderiaceae bacterium | reverse complement strand
TGAGAAAAAACTCAAAAAACAATTTAACACGGCTTCCTTGATTTCTTTCGGCATCGCTGAAAGTGAAGTCATGGTCAAGGCCGCTGGCGTCGTCCTCGAGTACGCTAGTACCACGCAGTGCACAGAACTCCCCCACATCACGTCGATTACCTGTGAAAATACCTCCGATAACTTAGGTCTAGACATTTCAACAAGGCGTAACCTTGAAATCTGTCAGACCCTTCGAGGTGAAACAGACAATACTTTATTTTCTGTCTTAGATCACTGTACGACGGCGATGGGAAGCCGAAAACTACGAACTTGGCTCAATACACCGAGTCGACATCAAGAAGAAGCCACCCGACGCCACGAAACTATTCGTGCGTTGTTAAACAATATTTCCCAGTTGCACACCTACCGGGAACGGATGCGTTCGATTCCAGACTTTGAACGTACTGCAACCCGAATTGCATTAAGATCGGCTCGCCCAAGAGAATTAGCTTCTCTACGAGATGCTTATTCGAATCTTTTGTATCTTGTTTCATACGCAAAAGAACTCGGTACGGAGTTGTCGACAGAAGTCGCTAATGACTTACCTATTCCCGAAGCCTTATATTCGCTTTTATCTCGTTCTATTATGGCTGAGCCTAGCGTTAACATTCGTGATGGTGATGTCATTGCTAAAGGCTACAACGAAGAACTCGATCAATTACGTGAGCTTAGAGACCATAGTGGGAGCTTACTCATTGAGTTTGAAGCTCGTGAACGAGAAACAACGGGAATACAAAATCTAAGAGTCGAATTTAATTCGGTACACGGATACTATATTGAAGTCAGCAAGGGACAGGTTGATAAAGTTCCGGACCACTATCGAAGACGCCAAACTTTAAAAAATGTCGAACGCTATATCACACCTGAACTAAAAGCCTTTGAGGATAAAGCGATTAGTGCGCAAGAGCGTTCTAAATCTCTCGAAAAACAGTTATATGCTGAAGTCTTGGATCAATGCAGTAACTATTGTTCCATTCTTCTAGCTTCGGCTAAAGCGGTTAGTACTCTAGATGTTTTATCCGCCTTTGCTTTACATGCGGATACGTTCCGTTGGGTACAACCTGTTTTTAGTAAATTCCCAGGTCTTTCAATTAAAGAAGCTCGACATCCCGTCGTTGAACGTAGTTTGGAAAATTACGTGCCAAATGATTGTGATTTGTCGCCCAATCGACGACTTCTGATCATTACAGGACCAAATATGGGTGGTAAATCCACTTATATGCGCTCGATTGCTCTGATCACCTTATTGGCATACTGCGGAAGTTTTGTGCCGGCAGAATCTGCTTTAATCGGTCCTATAGACAAGATACTGACTCGAATAGGCGCTTCTGACGATCTAGTCAGAGGACTTTCAACATTCATGGTTGAAATGACCGAAACGGCTTCGATCCTTCGACAGGCAACGGAAAATAGTTTGGTTCTAATGGACGAAATCGGCCGAGGTACATCCACTTATGATGGTCTGTCGTTAGCCGCCTCTATCGCCGATGAACTTGCTACTGAGCGAAAGTGTTTAACTCTTTTCGCAACCCACTATTTTGAAATCACGCAACTTGAAACGGTAATTCCACAAGTAGCTAATGTTCACGTCGCCGCAACCAACACGCAAAAAGACATCGTATTCTTACACGAAATTCAACCCGGTCCTGCAAGTCAAAGCTACGGTATTGCCGTTGCTCGACTCGCTGGTGTACCACAACCTGTGATCCGTAAAGCTCGAAAAGTTCTCAAAGATTTAGAAGATAAAGCGCTTCAGAACGGGAATCAACAACTAGACCTTTTTGCATGCAAAGAGACAAAAGAAGAGCCTCAAGAGGTTCAAAAAGACGTTATTCGAGAACGAATTCTTGAACTTAATTTGGATGATATGACTCCAAGACAAGCTTGGGAGCTTCTATATGATTTACAAAAAGAAGCGTCCCAGTTAGATTAATTCAATTCTGATTTTTTTAAGTTCTGGGGAACTTCTAAGAAATTTTGGAATGAATCGTCTTTATCCATAAGTTCAATCTCATCTGGACTTACGGCTTCGACCTTTATGATTTTAATTTCTGCAACCAATCCAATTCCGGCTAATGGATGATTTCCATCTAATATGATTTTATCGTCCGTAACATCCGTTATTGTGTAGATACGACCATCGGAAACCATTCCCGGAATTCCTTCTACTTGCATGCCTGGTTCAACGTGATCACCTAATAAATCACTATCAATAATCTGCAACAGCTCAGGATCATAGTCACCAAATGTAGTTTCTGGTTCCAAGTGAAGACAGAGTTTTTCACCTACTTTTTTACCTAACAAAGACTTTTCGATAACCGGCAGGATATCTTCGTGACCAATCAATACAGGAATGCCCTCTTCTTCAGTCTCATACAGAACAGAACCTTGCATATCGGATAATTTGAGGTACAACCAGGAAACAGTATCGGTTTTGACTGTTGATTTCTTTTCTTTCATATCAATCTTCGTCTTTATTGAATAAAAAAGTTATAAACGAAAAAATCCGTCCGTGATTTTACACTGAACGGATTTTTTCTATGAAACGTTACTCTTATCGAACTTGTTCTTGTAATAAGTTCAAAATTCGAGAAGTCGTATTCAACGGATCAACGTCGGCACTATCAGGTTCAGCAGTAACCGTTGTTTGATTCTCAGCAGTCTGAGAAAGGATTACTCGATAAAGCGGTGCTTCTACAGCCTTATCCTTTCCGAACCAACGGCTAAAGATACCTTCATCATTACGTTTCTTAACTTCGTATTCTGGGTCTAAGTAACGAACGTAATAAACGCCTCTAGAACGATCGCGGTCTTCAATACTAAAACCAACACGGTCTAAACCAACACCAACACGTCTCCAAGCACGATCAAAAGTTTCATCGATTTCCAAAGCAGTTGTCTTTCCGTCTGCATTTTTGATTTCTTTGCTGACGTATACAGGCTGGGTTGTTTCGAATACCGTTGTATCAATTTCTTCACGAGTCTTCTGCTTAGGATTAAATTCGTTCTCTAATCTCAAAGACAAGCGAGTCAACATTTCAGCTTCCAATTCCGGATCGGAAGGAGCGGGTTGCCATGCCGTTTGTTCTTCACGACTACTTTTGTAGACCTCAACCATGCGTCGGTTGGTAATGTAGATATCGGTACCACCCTGTTCATTGCGTTCTAAACGAGTACGGTATAGATCACGTTCGCCGGTGGAATAAACCGCGTCTAAAACTTTGCCTAAAGTAGCACGAATGATGTCTTGAGGTAAATTAGCTTTGTTTTCTGCCCAATTGGTTTCCATAATGCCTACTCGGGCATCTTCCTTAACTACTTGTAAACCAACAGATGGCCAGAAGTCCAATACTGCATTCCAAACAGCTTCTGGAGCAAGATTACATTGAACATAGCGTTCATTGCCATCTTTTACGATCTTAGCAATAACGGTTCCGGGCAAAACTTGAACGGACTGCTCTTCTGTTTGCATCCCCGCCACGGTCTTTCTAGCCTCTTCAATTTCAGCTACTTCGTTTGCAGTAACTACTTTTGGCTTGTTCGGAACTTGAAAACGCTCATCCATCGGCAACTGAGAAAGATCCGGTGGAATTTCCAACGGCGCACGAGTGGTAGTTGTCTCATACTGAATTTTTTCATCAGTGAACTTAGACCCCAAATACGAACAACCTGTCATCAGTGTGGATGCAACGGCAACCACAACTACACGAAGAGGGAACTGACCCATTGTTAATTACTCCAAACCCATTTATTGGGTTCATTTAAAACAAAATTATCGGCAGTACGCATTCTAGCCGATACTGCCGATTCTTTTCTACATAATTTAATTAAATACTGCCGGCAATTTGAAGTGCCAATTCAACTTGTTCACGTTTGCCCGGATCCAATGGAACCAGCGGTAAACGAATACCACCCTGAATCAAACCCATGCGCTGTAGCGCCCACTTAGGTGCCACGGGATTTGGTTCGCAGAAAAGATTCTTGTGTAGTGGCATTAAACGATCGTTAATAGCACGAGCGCCCATTACATCGTTATTAAACGCGAATTCACACATATCGGTCATTAAACGAGGAGCAACATTAGCCGTTACTGAAATAACACCATCACCACCCATTAACATCAGAGCCAATGCAGAATCATCGTTTCCACTGTAAACCGCAAATTGACGATCCTTAGGTAAGCGACTCAACAAATCCGCCGCTCTTCCTAGATCCCCAGTCGCATCCTTTAAACCCACGATACCTGGGATTCGAACCAAACGTAAAATTGTTTCGTTCTTTAAATCAGCAACTGTACGTCCTGGTACGTTGTATAAAATCATTGGCAGATCAACGGCTTCTGCAATTGCCTTAAAGTGTTGATATAAACCTTCTTGAGTTGGCTTATTGTAGTAAGGCGTCACCTGCAGACTCGCCGCGGCCCCAATCGAACGTGCATACTCCGTCAATTCAATCGCTTCACGAGTGGAATTACTACCGGTTCCGGCAATGATCGGAATACGCCCATCCGCTGCTTCTACTGCGACTCGAATCAACTCTTTGTGTTCATCAAAATCAACTGTAGGACTTTCACCGGTTGTACCAACCGACACAATCGCACTTGTACCACCAGCAATCTGTAATTCGATCAAATTACGATAAGACTCATAATCGATCGATCCATCTTCAAACATAGGAGCGACTAACGCCACAATACTGTCACGAATCATCATTACCCTCCATGGACCTTATTTCTGATTTATCCATTATGGGTGTGATCGCCAGCTCCATGGCAAACCGG
>CAZBHT010000103.1:0-4811 GCA_964491655.1 uncultured Burkholderiaceae bacterium | reverse complement strand
GGCATGCTTACGCCGTAGTAGAGTGCAGAAAAAAATAGCGAGCATTTCAAAGTTGCTTAATGTATCCCCACAACGAGGATGGCTTTGGGTTGAACGTTAAGTTCTTTCGCTAATAGGGGTTTCTGTAGCAGAAAGAGACGGTGTTGTGAAAGCGGAAGACAATATAACGCTTAACGGGATTTTTTCATCAAAAAAAGATCCTCACTAATGAAGAGCTATTAGTGAGGATCTAATCGGTCGTCTTAGATTACATATTGACGAGTAGATTTGTTACGAAGAACACAACAAAACCAACACAAAGTGGTAACCAGGTGCGACGACAGATAGCCATTGGGCTGATACCAGCAGCGACCGCAGCAGCGATCACGCAACCGGCAACCGGACTCATGGAGCGGAACAAGGAGCTAGCGATATGCATTGGAGTAACCATCGCAGCTAAGTTGCCACCCAGCTGAGCTTGAACGTCGTTGGCCAGTGATGCAAAGGAAGCGAAAGCACCAACGCCAGAACCTGTCAACGTTGTAATAACACCAACCAGAGCGGTTAGAACGCCAGTCATAGCAGTAACGCCGAAACCACCAGCGCTTGCAGAATCAATAATGGCATTGATGAGACCGGAAACGCGTAAGCTGGTTGCAAAGACTTCAGCACAGATCACAAGTGCAACGATGCCACCGAACATCGCAGCCATTTTTTTCCACATGACCATGGCGTCAGCGAAGACTTTCTTGATGTCTCGTAAACGAGCTAATTCGATTACGATGACGCTTAACCAGGTCAGCATCAAAGCTGTAATCACGTTAAGTTTGATGGAACTGATACCGAATTTCGAGAAGACGAAAAGTAAAACGATCGGAACAAATGGGAAAAGAGCGTACCAGGATGGGCAGGGACGGTCGGCCGTGTTTTTCACTTCTTCGGTTTCAGTATAAACATCGTCGTTCTTCTTGTCGTAGTAGCGTTGTACAAAGAAATGCATAACAGCCATAACAAGAATAGTTGGGATGGCACACATCAGCTGATATTCAACGTAGAAAACAGTTGGATCCATGCCGACGGTACGAGCCGCTAACTGTTGAGTACCAAAGAGTGGACCAGCAGCGATAGAACTACAGCAGGCGATAGCGGCCGCGGCACTGGCTCTCGATACACCAACTCGGGTCAAAATTGGATAGAAGCTAACCAATAACAACATGGTCAATCCAGCTGCGGATACGATCACGATATTAATAAAATGACCTAAGACGTAAGCAATTGCTAACAACAAGTATGGATTGTTGAACTTCTTCAATGGTTCGGCAACTAACTTAACTAGTGCATTAGAAGCGCCAATTTGTGTCATGTAGCCAGCAAAACCACCAGATACCATAATGATAAGACCAACACCAGTTAACTGCTTAGCACTGATAACACGGATGAGGTCAACAACATCAAACCAGATTAAACCGGTAGTTTTTGCACCTTTAGGTAGGATGTTTGTAATGCCACAGGCCACTGTAATAAACAGAATAATTAAGCCTGCAGACAATAACACCATATGCGTTGGATAACGCTTAATCAATAAATAGCCGGCGATAACCGTAATGATCGCAGCGACTAATATTGGGATCATAGTCATAAAAAGCTCTCCTTGTGGTATGAGATAGTATCGAATCCAAATATCGATACTTTTTTTCTAAACTTGCCTTTTAAAGCAAGCCCTTTTGAAATAGTGTGGTGTCTATTTCAAAAACCTTTTTTATCGTTTACTTTCTACTGAAGAAACAATCTGTGGTTTCTTGAGCGATTTCTCTCAAGAACCTAGCTAAATCTGGGTCAATTTCCGTTGCGAAATCAATTTCTGTCACATCAATACCGAAAAGACTGGAAATGATGGTACATGCCAACAAATAAGAGCCGGCCGGTGTCGGGTGTCGCTTATCACTAATGTATAAAGGAACATCAGGATTCTTCTTACGAGCTAGAGCAAAAGCAAGACCGGCTGGTACTGCAATCGCTTCATTTTCATTAGCTACCGATGTAATGGCATCAGCCAACTGAGCGGTCATTTCCGGGCAATCCGCATAAGCCCAAGAAATGACGAAAATTGGAGTAGCGTTGTGTTGTCTACAGATATCACTATCTTTTTTCGCAAAATTACGGAAGTCTTCTGCTAATTCTGGGTGAATAGGGCCTTGTGAACTGTCATGCAAAATAACACTGTCCCAAAGAACACTATCTGGATCACGAAATACAACTTTGTTTTCGGCTGAGAATGAATAAGAGGAAATTGCATTAGGGCGGAAATAACTTTCTACATCATGCCAACTGAGACTTGCTCCATTAATAGCAACTAAATTGCCTCGATATTTTGGTGGATTTGGCGCCTTTTGCAACAAACGTCTTACGTATCGATGAGCTCCATTGTTAAAGAAGAAAAATGAGTTTCCAACATAAAGAAGTGCTTGTGGGGCTTTAATCGACTTAACTAGAGGCAAAACGTTATGTTCTAAGCCAGTTACTGAGTTAACAATAGGTGTGTAAACAGAATCAGACATGGTACTTTCCTTACATATCAGTATTGAGTACAAAAAATACCCAACATTGGTTTTGATTATTACGGAAAACGTACTTGGTTAATAGATGAAATAAACGTATAAAACATATCCATTTCGGATAATGTATTGTATACCGAGGACTATGGCTGATTTATACGTATTTTGCGGAAAACGCAAAACATATTTGATAAAAAAGGAAACCCCAGATTTCTTTAGGAAATCTGGGGTTATCGGTTGGCGCGCCGGGCAGGAATCGAACCCACGACCCCCTGGTTCGTAGCCAGGTACTCTATCCAGCTGAGCTACCGGCGCTCCGTCAAGAATTGAAATTATACACATAAAAAAAAATAACGCAAGCGCTTTGTGAAAATATTTAAAGGGATTTAAGCTCTTTGCCGAAAAAGTATTTTGGAATCAGTACGGTACGTCATTTGTTATACGTGAAGGATTTTTTATGGTTAGTCCCATTGTTATTGGTACGATAGATGGAAAAAGTGAAGTTAACTCCGTTAATTTATTACCCGAGTATTCCAATCGTCACGGTTGTATCTCAGGAGCTACGGGAACCGGAAAAACCGTAACATTGCAAAAGATTGCAGAAAGTTTTTCTGATATTGGTGTTCCTGTGTTTATGGCTGATATCAAAGGAGATTTATCGGGTATCGCAAAGCCTACGGTTCTTTCTGAAAAACTCAAAGCTCGATTAGAAAAATACCATCTACAAACCCCAACATCACGAGGGTGCCCTGTAACCTTTTGGGATGTATTTGGAGAACAGGGTCATCCGGTAAGAGCTACGATTAGTGATATGGGACCATTGCTCTTAGGACGTCTTTTACAGCTCAATGAAACACAATCTGGTGTGTTAAATGCTGTATATAAAATTGCAGACGATAACGGATTACTTTTACTAGACCTAAAAGACTTGCGTTCTATGCTTACTTTTGTAGGTGAACATGCAAAAGAGTTCAGAGCACAATATGGCAATATTTCTCTGGCATCCGTTGGTGCGATTCAAAGAGGGCTTCTTGCTTTAGAGTCTCAAGGCGCAGATAAGTTTTTTGGTGAACCTATGTTGGATATCAACGATTTATTACAGACCGTTGATGGAAAAGGGGTTGTTAATATTCTGTCCGCTGATAAATTAATGTTGGCTCCTAAACTTTATGCCACATTCTTACTGTGGATTTTAAGTGAGCTTTATGAAAACTTACCGGAAGTTGGTGATTTAGAAAAGCCAAAGTTGGTCTTTTTCTTTGATGAAGCACATCTGCTATTCAATGATGTCCCGGACGCTTTTATTGAAAAAGTGGAACAAGTTGTGCGTCTTATTCGTTCCAAAGGAGTCGGTGTCTTTTTTATCACTCAAAATCCACTCGATATTCCAGAAAAGATTTTGGGACAATTAGGTAACCGAGTTCAACATGGACTTCGTGCCTTTACACCTCGAGATCAAAAGGCTGTTCGTACGTGTGCACAGACTATGCGTTCGAATCCAAATTTAGATTTGGAAACTTCAATTACTCAATTGGCGGTTGGTCAGGCTTTAGTTAGTACATTACAAGAAGATGGTATTCCTGGCGTAACAGAACTCACATGGATCGGTTGTCCAGGTAGCCAAATTGGTCCTATAAGTCAGCAAGAGCGCTTGATGTTAATGGCTCATTCTTTAGTCACAGGTATTTACGACAAAGCGGTTGATCGTGAAAGTGCTTATGAAAAATTACAAAGCCCCTCGACGGATGAAAAAGCCAGGGATTCCAACTCGGTAGTTACTCAAAATCGAGAGAACCAAGAATCAGATTCTGAGTTTGGTAGTACCGTTATGAACGGACTTAAAGAAATTCTTTTTGGTAGAACCGGTCCTCGAGGAGGACGTACTCAAGGCGTAATTGAACAAGTCGCTCGTAGTACGGTTCGTCAAGCAGGCCGACAACTCGTTCGAGGTCTCTTAGGCTCATTACTCGGAAGAAAGTAAAGAATTTCAAAACAATTCGCATACATCATCGCATGTATGCGAATTAGCAGTGCTGAAATAAAAAAAGAAAGGGAAAAATTTGGAGCGGGAGACGAGTCTCGAACTCGCGACCTCAACCTTGGCAAGGTTGCGCTCTACCAACTGAGCTACTCCCGCAATCTATGCTGGAGGCGCGAAACGGAGTCGAACCGTTCTCTACGGATTTGCAATCCGCTGCATAACCGCTTTGCTATCGCGCCATAATTTGGAGCGGGAGACGAGTCTCGAACTCGCGACCTCAACCTTGGCAAGGTTGC
>CAZBHT010000102.1:0-4858 GCA_964491655.1 uncultured Burkholderiaceae bacterium | reverse complement strand
AGGTCGTGTTTTTACGGGTAACGATCAGGAAGCTCAAGATGCTGTTTCTGAATTATCCGCTCGTATGGCAGAAACTTTGCGTATCTAATTTTTCTTAAACTAAAGCCAATAGTTTCTTTTCTTCAGTGACTATTGGCTTTGTTTTTTACATCTTTTTTTGTACGTCTTCAGCGATAGAACCTAGCGCTTTACCTCCTTCAGAGATATCTTCTCCAAGTCCTTTCATCGTATTGCAACCACTCAAAAGTAGAAAAAAGCTCATGGTTAAGAAAGCTAAACCTATTTTCTTCATCACTCTTCCTTTCTTCACGAATACCAAGCGCTTCATTTTATGAAGATTGCTCTGTTTTTTCAATTGAAATCACAGAATCCGTTGATAACTTACGATTCATTTGTCGAGTTCGAACTTCCACTTGATCCACGGTACGACTCGCCGTATCTAATTGTTTCTTTAGGGTCTTAAGTACATCGGAGAAACGATCAAACTCTGTTTTGACTTCAAAAAGAGTCCGACGAATATCGGCACTTTGTTTTTCAATAGCCATACTTTGGAAACCGGCTCGATAAGCACATAATGCACTGGCCAAAGTAGAGGGTCCCATAACATAAACATGACTTTCTCGGTATAGACGTTCCGCTAAACCTGGTAATGAAATCGCTTCCGCATATAGCGTTTCGCTTGGCAAAAACATAATGCCAAAGTCCGTCGTGTAAGGTGGATTAATGTATCTTGCGATACTTCTACCCTCTTTAATAAGTTGATTTTTAAGTAACTCTCGAGCTTCCAATACACCTTTACGATCTCCTGATTCCTGGGATGCTTGTAGGAGTACGAGACTTTCACAGGGAAATTTTGCATCGATTGGAAGCCAACAACCATTTCCGTTACTTCCAGGCATACGGACTGCAAATTCCACCACTAAACTAGGATCGGAAGCAACGGGATGAACATTCTTGGCATATTGAGAAGCTGTGAAGTATTCCGAAAGAAGTGCTTCTAATTGCACTTCACCGAGTATCCCTCGATTTTTTACGTTAACCATGACCTGCTTTAAACTTCCTACGTCATTGGCTAAGCGTCTCATTTCGGTTAATCCTGCAAAGACTTCATCTAGTTTTGTTGATACCAAACGAAAACTTTCATTAACGCGACTCTGTAAAGTGGTCTGAAGTTTTTCTTCTACGGTTTCTCTAATTTTTTCTAAATGATGTTCATTACTCGATTGAATTTGCTTTAAGCTCGTATCAACACGATCTTCAACCGATCGAAAAGAACCAGATAAAGTTTCCGTTAAACGATCAGTTCTTTGTAACTGCTCAATCGCAAAATTTTGAAATCCTGCATCTGTGCGTTTTAGCGCTTCGCCCACTTGCATCTGAAATCCATTTAACGTCGTAAAGATTTCTTGGCGATTTTGAGAGGATTGATTAACAATAGATTGTGTCAATATTCTTTCGCTTGTATTTAAAGAATCGGTCACGTGCCCCTTAAATGACTCAGAAGTTTGAATCAAGGCACTCGATAAATCCGCTCTCCAATATTGTCTTGCAGTATCTAAAATTACTTTCTTGGTGTGTTGAATATAAAAAAGAACAAAGCATAGAACTACCAAAACTACTAAGAGTAGAACCAATAAAAGGATTCCCCAAGTTGAGGTGATTTCAATGGAAGAAGAGATATTTTCTATCGATGTACTATTGATCATTTCAAAGATTTAAGGCTTAGAGTGAACTCATTTTATCTTTATTTTGCACTAACGAATATTTTCACTAAATAAATCTATTAGCCTAAAATTATGAAAATTTTTATTTTCTTCAATATATGCCTATTTCCATTTTTGATATGTTCCGAGTAGGTATTGGACCATCTTCTTCTCATACCGTAGGTCCGATGCGTGCTGGAAAACGATTTGTAGAAGAGTTACATCAACAAAATCTTTTTAAGAATTGTGACCATGTTGTGATTCAACTAAAGGGGAGCTTAGCAGCGACGGGCAAAGGACATGCTACCGATCACGCTGTCATGTTAGGGTTAATGGGACACCTTCCTGATACGATTGCAGTCTCTTTGATCGCCTCTTCTATCGATCAAGTTCAAAAAACGAAACAACTCCTTCTAGATCATACAAAACCCATTTCGTTTGATCCTGAAACAGATATTCAATTCCATCCAGAAGTGCAAGACCCCTATCATACAAATGCAATGGAATTTTATGCATTTAATGATAAAAACGAGATGATCTTCGCAGAGAAAATTTATTCTCCAGGCGGTGGCTTTATTGAGGTAGAAAGTGAAATACATCACAACAATCACTCAATGAGTTCATATCAGAATCCTCATAAAAATCTAAAGTATCCCTTTAAAAATACAAAAGAACTTTTAAGAATCTGTAGTCAAGAAAAGATTAGTATTGCTGAACTCATTTTTCAAAATGAATTAACCTGGCGGTCCGCTGAAGAAATTGAAGAAAAACTAGATCAAATTGCTAATTTGATGCGCGAAATCATTGAAAGTGGATTATCGGCTCAAGGTGTTCTACCCGGTGATTTAAAAGTAAAAAGACGGGCTCCGGCTCTATATCAAACGCTGTCAAAAGCTACAAACTTTAATAAAGATCCTCTACTCATTATGGACTGGATTAATGTGTGGGGATTAGCCGCAGCGGAAGAAAACGCCGCTGGAGGTCGAGTCATCACCGCACCAACCAACGGTGCTTCAGGTGTTATCCCTGCTGTTTTAGAGTACTACCGTCAATATGTTGAAGGAGCTGACGCCAAAGGAATCCGAAATTTTCTTTTAACCGCAGGGGCCATTGGCTTAATCTATAAACGAAACGCATCGATATCAGGAGCAGAAGTCGGTTGCCAAGGGGAAATTGGCGTAGCTTGTTCGATGGCCGCAGCCGGGCTAGCTGCCTCACAAGGTGCTACAGTTGAACAAATTGAAAACGCAGCCGAGATCGGCATGGAGCACTTTTTAGGACTAACTTGTGACCCGGTTAAAGGTCAAGTTCAAATTCCTTGTATTGAACGCAATGCCATCGCTGCGGTTAAAGCCATTAATGCCTCTCGTATGGCACTTCGCGGTGACGGATCTCACTTCATCAGCTTGGATCAAGTGGTTCGAACCATGCTGATTACCGGTAAAGACATGCAAACTAAATACAAGGAAACCAGTTTAGGTGGTCTAGCGGTTTCAATTGTGGAATGTTAACTAAAGGAAAATGATGAGTTTACGTATTTTGGCCAATCATCCTTTGCTACAAAAAGCATTAGCCATATACCAGTTCGCTGCTCAGCGAATCGAAAAAGCACAGTTAAAGCAAGTTGCATCCTCTTTAACTTTGACAACGTTACTGTCAATCGTTCCAGCTCTTGCCATTATCACGGCTGCGTTTTCTGCCTTCCCGCTTTTCGATGGCTATCGAGAACATTTCGAACAGCTGATTCTATCTTCCTTTTTGCCTGAACAATACAGTAGCCAAATTATCGGATACGTAAAAGAATTCGCTACAAAAGCCACTAGCATGACCATTTTTGGTGTTTTAGGTTTGGCTATTTCAGCGATTTTATGTATTGCAACGATTGATTCAGCTCTTAACAACACGTTTGAAGTAACAGAACTCAGAAAACTTTGGCAACGGCTTCTTATTTATTGGGCTTTATTAACTTTAGGACCCTTATTAATTACGTTAAGTTTGGCCGGTTCTACTTACATTACACGATTAGCGTTTTTAGGCACTTTATCTGAGTTAAAGCGCTGGCTTTTCCCAATTTCTCAATTTTTACTACAAAGTTGCGCTCTTGCACTGCTTTACAAATATGTACCAAACTGCAAAATTCTATGGAAGGATGCACTCCTTTCTGGATTGTTAGTGTCTTTAGTCATGACCATCTTCCGTTGGGGTTTTGGTATCTATGTTCTTCGAGGATCCTATGGCACGATTTATGGTGCCTTTGCTGCGATCCCTGTACTTCTCACCTGGACCTACTTAATGTGGATGTTTGTTCTAGCAGGAGCCGCTCTTACCGCCACGCTTCCCATCCTAAGAGCAAAACGCTATTCGGATTTAAATCTCCCTGGAGATAAATTCCTATCCGCTTTGGTCTTGCTTAAGGTTCTTTCCAATGCAAAAGAAGTAGGAAATCCAAAATTAAAAATCGATGTACTGACAAAATCGATCGCTTCTTACCCAGAAGCTACTGAACATATCTTAGAAGAACTCGCTAAAGATAATTATGTAGCCCGTATTGCCGATGATGACGATATTTCTTGGGCACTTTTAGCCGATGCAAAAACTGTAACCTTACAAAAAGCTTTTGAACGTTTCTGTATCGATCCTAAGAATTCTCTTTTAAAGACGAATAAGATCGTGGATGCTTCTTGGCTTAAGATCGGTTTCTCTAGTAGTTGGTTGTCGTTACCACTTAATGAAGTGTTTGAATTTTCAACAAAAATTAAAAAATAATTATTTCATTTAAAACAAACGGCTTTATCTAAATTCTTTAGAAAAGCCGTTTGTTATTTAAAATTACCAAGCAGCTTTTACTGCTCCTTTAAATTCCTTATCAATAAATTGACGCACTTTCTCTGATTGATAAGCCTTAACAAACTTTTGTACGTTTGGATCCTTTGCATTATTTTCTCTAGACGCAATAATCATAAGAGCAAAGGGAGCTTTTCGATCTTCGAAATAAAATCCCTGATCCTTTGGAGACAAACCAGAACTAATGACATAGTTCATTGGAATCGAAGCAAATTCAACATTATCAAGACTACGAGGTAGTTGCGCCGCTTCCAGTTCCACTACTTTAATATTTTTTGGATTTTCAACGATATCCGCAATGGTTGCAGTAC
>CAZBHT010000101.1:0-4875 GCA_964491655.1 uncultured Burkholderiaceae bacterium | reverse complement strand
CAAAGCCACCCATCAAAGAAATCGCTCCAACCAAAATACCATAAGCTGGGTCTAAATCAAAAATACTAGATAGAACAATGCCTAAACTGCTTTGCAGAATACTTAAAAGAGTTGCCAACATCCAGAACACGACAACAAAAAAAACACTTGTTTTCAATAAGTTCCAAGAACCAAAAAGTGCCAAACAACACATAAAAAATTTCAGAGAAATTTGGGCTACTTCCGGGGCAAATATAATTTCAACAATATGAGCTTCTTGTAAAAACCAGCATAGTAAAGCAACCGGTAAACCGCCCAAATAAGGTACAGGAAAACTTAACTTTTGCAGAATAGCAAAACGAGCCTTAATAGCCAATCCCAGAAAAAAACTTAAAGTACCCAGCGTTAATACCATTAAAGTATCTAGTTCAAATATGGGTATGGATTGGGTTACCTCTAATTCATTCATATTATTGATATCAAGATATTGAATCATCTAACACGAGAGTTTACTTCTCTACTATCCCTTTGGTATAACTTCATTACTTATATTTTGATACAACCAATTAGAGATGTAGTAACTGTAAAGAGGCTGAAATATGCATCTAACCGTAGTTGTTGATAATTTTTGTATTCGACCTGGATTATTTTCTGAATGGGGTTATTCCTGTTGGATTTCTACAGAAAATGGAAATGTTTTACTAGATACAGGTGGTAACTTGCATATATTGATGCAAAATTTAAACACACTAAAGTTGCCAATACAGAATTTAAATACTTTAGTTTTATCACATAGTCATTACGATCACATTTCAGGAATTGAGGATGTCTTAAATGCTACTGGTGATGTAGATATTTATGCTGGACAAGGTGCCTTCCGTATCCGTCGAGGCGATGCGGATCAAAAACGTATTAGTGGTGGTATTCCCACATCGCTTCAAGGCAAAATTAAACTTTTTGAAAAAGTTCAAGAAATTCATCCTCATATTTTTGCATTTAGAGTCCCTGTTGAATCACGTCTTTCCTGCTTCGAATGTCGCAAAAATATGTGGGAAGTCAACAATCAAGGACAAATTGTTCCAGATCTGTTTTCAGATGATGTCTCTTTAGTCATCGAAGGTAAGTTGGGATACTCATTATTGTTAGGATGCGCTCATGCAGGGCTCCCAAACATTCTTAATTACGCTGAGAAAACTTTTGGTGTTAGTCAGTGGTACTCTGTAATCGGAGGAACGCATCTATCGGGTGTTGAAACGAGTGATTATCCTTTATGGATTAAGGAGCTAGCAAAACATCGTGTAGAAAAATGGCGTCCAAACCATTGCACTGGGTTCAAAGCCGCGGCGATGCTCTACAAAAACTTTAACGATGTCGATTGGGCTGGTGCCGGATTTGAAATAGATCTATAGACTCAGTTTATAGCGGGTTTGAGATTTTTATGCACACTAAGTGTAGACTTCAGAAACCCAAGTGAACCACTGTACTTTTACCATGGAATTGATTCAACTCAAGCCGATCACGATCAAAGATCTTGCTCTTTTACAAGAGCAAGTCAAAAACCTGCAGAATGGCGATTGTAATTTATCCATTGCGTCCTTGATCGGACGAGCTGAGGAATACCGCATTCGTTACGCTTTAGTTGAAGGAGCCCTTGTTTTGAAGTGGTGCCCCTACAAGGAAGCCTCCGATGGCTGGGTTATTCCTTGGAACCATGAAAAAATTATCGAAATCATTCAAGCACTCGAAAAAGATTCTCTTGAACGATGTCAACAGTTGGTTCTTTATGGACGATTCAGTGAAATTACACAAAGAATTGAATCGTTAATGCCCTATCGTAACTTTAAAACCCTTTCGTCGAATTCCTGGTGGGATTATTTATATGATCGGGAAAACTTCATTAAGTTAGAAGGGCGTAAATTCCACGGTAAACGTAACTTTATCAAGCGATTTTATAATCAACATCCTAACGCTAAGTTATTATCAATTAGCGTTGAAAACATTCCAAACTGTCGAAAATTTTTAGATCAATGGTACGCAGAACAAACTGAACTTTCTCAAGGATTATTGGATGAATCAAAAGCGATTCATACCGCTTTTGATCATTGGGAAGAGTTTGGATTGACCGGTGGAATTTTGGTTGATGAAGAAAAAACCTTGGGATTCACGATTGGATCAACAGTTTCAAAAGAAATCTTTGCAGTCCATTTTGAAAAAGCAGATCGAAATGTAATCGGATCCTACCCTACGTTAGCAGTTGAAATGGCAAAAATGCTACCGGAAACCATCAAGTGGCTCAATCGAGAAGAAGATCTTGGAATTGCTGGCCTTCGAAAGGCTAAACAGGACTGGTTCCCGTCCGATGTTATCCGCAAAACATTCTTGAAATTAGAAAAAGAATCGGAGTTCGGCTCCAACTGTAAGAAACGAACTCCATGTTCTTGTGGCTGTGGACACCAAGATAATTTCTAATAACCTTTAATCAGGGGCATAAGCCTCTAATGTTTTAATCATAGAACTGTAATCTCTCTTTAATGTGGCATAAAGAGAGATAGGTGCGGTGGCACTCGTGACTCGAGGTTGTGCAACCGCTAAATTTTTAGTTTTTAACGCAGACCACAGAGCGCCAACATTAGTACAGATTTCGGCTTCTTTAAACTCATCCTGTCTTGTAAATAACTGATCTAACAAGAGACGATTAAAAGGATCAGAACAACGACCTAAAATAACATTTGGGATAACTTGTGTGGTTTGAGCCACATTAACCGGACCTAGATGTTGTAGTGATTCATGCAAACCAGAGTCAGACGACCAATCTTTAACACAATCAAGACCGTCTTTTAAATAGTTTAGAGTCAAATCCACCATATGTTGGAAATCATTTTTTTGAGGATTTTGCCAAGAATGAGCCCATATGACCTCCCAAGCGAAGTCCACTTTGTTATGAATTCTTAAAATCCAAAGATCTTGGTCAACTTTATCGAGAGTAAAAGAATCTCTAAACATGTAGCCTCTTTGATTAAAAATATTATTTTTCTTCGAATTTACTTGAATTATGAATGCCCATCAATATAGAAATAAAAATCTACTTAAATAGAAAAATTTCTAGATTTTTTCATGTAATCTGACTGAAATTAATATTCAGGCCTACTTTTAGATATTGCCATGTACACTTTGAACGAAAAACAGACATTGAGCGCACAGTCTATGCAGACTGTGACCATGTGTTTTGGTGTACGAATGTGTGTATCTTAAGATACGCACTAATTTTTCATTTCTAATCTCGATTTCAGAATTTATTTTCTGAAATATTCAAAGATCTTAAAAGCTATTTTGAACCGATTTAATTTGTTCCGCAGGAGAGCAAAATGAGTTACAGAGAAAGCATCATTGCCTATATTGAAACGCAACTTCCGATTTATAAACAAATCGCATTAGATATTCACGCAAAACCAGAAGTTTCTAATTATGAATTCTTTGCCTGTGAACGCCTGTCAACTCAATTAAAAGAGGAAGGTTTTGACGTTAAAGTCGATGTTGCCGGACATCGTACGGGATTTTCCGCCGTTTATAAAAGTGGTAAACCGGGGCCTGTCATTGTTTTTCTTGCTGAGTACGATGCACTTTGCGGTTTAGGACATGCTTGTGGACATAACTTATTTGGCGCCACTTCTTCGTTAGCAGCCTCTGCCTTAAAACAAGTCATTGATGAAACCGGTGGTGAAGTCCGAGTTTATGGAACTCCGGGTGAAGAAGGTGGAGAAAATGGTTCAGCAAAAGGTAGTTTTGTTCGTGAAGGATTTTTAGTGGACGTTGACGCAGCTCTCTGTGTTCATCCCGGTTCTAATAAGCACGAACCCACATTGCCTACTTTAGCCTGTGCTCCGATTGATATTGAATTTTGGGGCCGAGCCGCCCATGCAGCGAGTAAACCCGAACACGGTATTAATGCCCTAGACGCCATCATCCAGGTCTATAACTCTATTAATGCATTGCGTCAGCACTTAACCACAGACGTCAAAATTCATGGCATTATCACTCATGGTGGCGACGCTCCTAATATCGTTCCTGAATACGCTAAAGCCAAGTTCTATCTTCGTGCTAATACCGTTCCAACCCTTAATGATGTTTATAAAAAGGTTGAAAACATTGTTCAGGGAGCTTCTCTTGCTACCGGAGCTAAGGGCCGTATGCAACCTTATCAAAATTTGGTTGAAAATACGATCGTAACCCCAAGGTTCGACTCACTTTACATTAAGCATCTTGAAGAATTTGGAGAGACAATCGAGCTACTCAATAATGCCTCTATTGGTTCTAGTGACGTGGGTAATATCTCTCAGGTTGTTCCTACCATTCAACCTAAAATCAGTATCACAGATGTTCCAGTTGCGGGGCATAGCATTGAAATGCGCGACGCAGCTCAGTCTGAGAAAGGATTAAATTCAATTGCTCTTGGCGCCAAGATTTTGGCTCTTTGTGCCTTAGATCTCATTCTTGATCCTGATTTATTAAAGAAAATCAAAGAAGAACATGCTATTGCAGTCAAAGAACAGTAAACCTTGATAATGCATTTTTGAACCACATCCTCATTTCAGGATGTAGTTCAAGACTAAATTTCCTCTTTTTAAAGTTGCGAACTTATAAAAAAAGGAGCAATATACTTCGGTGGTTTTACCATGCGTCTTTTTGTGGGGCGGTAGCTCAGTTGGGAGAGCGCAGCGTTCGCAATGCTGAGGTCGAGGGTTCGATCCCCTTTCGCTCCACCACAAAACATATAAATTCCCGTTACTTATTAACTCATCTCTTCTTTAATTAGTTCGATTTGATAGGTATATTATTTGACCAAATCGGGTAGGAGCTAGTGGATTAGTCCCACTAGCGTCCTCCCACACCACGTAG
>CAZBHT010000100.1:0-4878 GCA_964491655.1 uncultured Burkholderiaceae bacterium | reverse complement strand
CAAAACGGGTTTGATATCGTTAGACGGGTTTTGTGGATTCACCCAAGAAAGGATGCGGGAAGAAAGAATTCGAGATCCATCGGCGTGATCAAAAGCCATCATTGGGCCAGAATGCTTGATGAGAAATTCTCCATGCGTATTGGAAAGATTCGCGATCGGTTGTTCAAATCGCCAGTAAGTTCCCTTAGTGTCTTGAATGCAACGGAAGACTTGAAAACCATTACCAAGAAATATTTCAGATGCTTTTCCGACTTTTGGGGTGATGGAATCTAGGTGATTTACCGACTTATGTTGCCATGTGTTGAGGGCGCAACCGTTTAAAATTAGAACCGAAAGGATAAGAAAAATAGAACGCATAAATCGATTTCCTTTAATTTGAAAGGAATGTTAACTATATTTTAAGAACCTTTTTTGGGATTAGTTTATTCTCCATCTATGAGAATTTGGAATGTAATATCCCATAGTTGGCTGCTAAACAAAATATAAGAGGTATATACCGTGTTTCAAGTACGATTACATGGACGAGGAGGACAAGGTGTTGTCACTTCGGCAGAAATGCTCTCATTGGCTTCATTTACTGAGGGGCACTATGCACAAGCATTTCCGAGTTTTGGTAGTGAAAGAACAGGTGCACCTGTTGTAGCCTTTGCTCGAATTAATGATCAAGAAATCCGACTTCGTGAACCGATTATGGAGCCTGATGCCGTGTTGATCCAGGATAGAACTTTGTTGGAATCGGTTCCTGTGTTTGCGGGTCTTAAGTCTGACGGGTATGTCTTAATTAATAGTGCACAGAGTCCTCAAGATCTTGGACTTGAAGAGTTGGTTGAACGATTGCCTGCTGGTCACGTTGTGACGCTTCCTGCAACAAAGTATGCGCTTGAGAGAATCGGACGTCCGTTGCCGGGCGCGGCGATGTTGGCTGGGTTTGCAGCCTTGACCGGAAAGTTAAAGCTTGAAAGTATTCAACAAGCATTTAGAACCAGGTACAAGGGGCAAGTGGCTGAAGCGAATGCTTTAGTAGCTGAAGATGCCTATAACTTCGTTACCCACATTAAATCATCTTTATAAATTTAAGGAATTCCCCATGTTATAACAGATTGAAGGATCTCTCGGGGTAGCGGAAGCTGTGGCACTTTGTCGCCCAGAGGTAATCTGTGCTTACCCTATTTCTCCTCAAACTCATATTGTTGAAAATCTTGGTGCGATGGTAAAACGGGGAACTCTCAAGGATTGTGAGTTCGTAAACGTAGAAAGTGAATTCGCAGCGATGAGTGTGGCTATCGGTGCTTCTGTAGCAGGCTCTCGTGCCTATACCGCAACGGCTTCTCAAGGTCTTTTATATATGGCCGAAGCCGTTTATAACGCATCTGGCCTTGGTTTACCGATTGTTATGACCGTAGCTTCTCGAGCTATCGGTGCTCCGATCAATATTTGGAATGACCACTCGGACTCCATGAGTCAGAAAGACTGTGGCTGGATTCAGCTTTTTGCTGAAGATAACCAGGAAGCATTGGATTTACACATTCAAGCATTTCGAATTGCTGAAGAATTATCGTTGCCTGTCATGGTCTGTATGGACGGCTTCGTATTGACTCATGCTTTTGAAAGAATGGATATTCCATCTCAAGAACAAGTCGACGCTTTCTTGCCTCCATACGATCCCCGTCAGAGCTTAGATCCAGAAAATCCAGTTTCAATTGGTGCGATGGTTGGTCCCGAAGCTTTTACAGAAGTTCGCTATTTGGCTCATGTACACCATCTTCAAGCACTTGATACGATTAAAGAAACTGCTACGGCATTTAAAGAAATCTTTAAGCGAGATACAGGTGGTCTATTGAGCTACTACCGTATGGATGATGCAGAAACCGTTGTAATTGCTTTAGGTTCTGTTATCGGAACGATTAAAGATACCATTGATGAAATGAGAAACGATGGTAAGAAGATCGGCTTGATTGGAATTAAGTCCTTCCGTCCATTCCCAGCAAAAGAATTAAAAGAAGCTTTACAAGGTGCTAAACAGGTTGTCGTAATTGACCGAGCTTTAGCGGTTGGTATTGGTGGTGTTCTTGCCGACGATGTTGAACGTAGTACTCGTGGTGAAACATACGATATTTACACCGTAATTGCTGGATTAGGCGGACGAGCCATTACGAAGAGTAGTTTACGAAAGACTTTCGAAGCAGCGAGTGCTGGACAACTAGAACCTCTTACCTTTATGGATTTAGATAAAGAGGTAGTTGAAAAGCAATTGAATCGAGAACGAAAAGAACGCCACACAGGACCTTTACCTGAGGCTGTTGTACGCGATGTCGCATCATCTCGTAAGGGGACTTATCATGAGTGAGCAACAAATTAAGTTTTATCAGACGGGTACTTTTACGATTGGTAATCGTTTATTGCAACCCGATCAAAGGTCTGGACAATCTAATATCGAACGTTATAACTCTTTGAACTCTGGACACAGAGCTTGTCAGGGCTGTGGTGAAGCTTTAGGAGCTCGATACACGGTGGATGCTGCGATGCGAGCCACTCAGGGACGGTTGGTCGCAGCGAATGCGACGGGGTGCTTGGAAGTGTTTTCTACTCCTTATCCAGAAACCAGCTGGCAACTTCCTTGGTTCCATTCTTTGTTTGGTAACACTGCTGCGGTAGGTACTGGGATCGCTGCGGCGATGAAAGTAAAGGCTCGTAAGAACGGAACTCCAGAGGTGCGAGTTTTAGCTCAAGGTGGTGACGGTGGTACAACCGATATTGGATTCGGATGTCTTTCCGGTATGTTTGAGCGAAACGATGATGTCCTTTATGTTTGTTATGACAACGAAGGATATATGAATACAGGGGTTCAGCGTTCTTCTGCGACACCTCCTGCCGTACGTACTGCTACGACTCAAATCGTGGGTAAGCATCCAGGTAATGCGTTCGGTCAGGGTAAGAATGTACCGTTGATTGCGATGGCTCACGGTATCCCTTATGTAGCTACGGCTACGGTTGCTGATCTTCGAGATTTAGAAAGAAAAGTTAAAAAGGCAATGAGTTTCCATGGAGCTCGTTATATCCATGTTCTCGTTCCTTGTCCTTTAGGTTGGGGTGCAAAGTCATCAGATACCATTCGATTGGCTCGTTTGGCACAAGAAACGGCTTTATTCCCGGTTTTTGAAGCGGAGTATGGCGAAATTACTCACGTTAATAAGATCCGGAATCTTCAACCGGTTGAAAACTATATGAAATTACAGAAGCGTTACGCTCACCTTTTTGGTCCAAAGGGAGATGTCGCAGCTCTGGCACGAATTAAAGCAATGGCTGAACGCAATATTCGTATGTTTGGTCTTCTCAGTGGAGACGAGGCAGAGTTCATTCCAACTGCTGTTCAGGCGGACCAAAGAGCAGAAAGAGTTTAAGGAGCGCGGAATATGCAGAAACCATTTGCTATCACTCTAGATGTAGGTTCCTCTCTAGAGAATCGAACAGGATCTTGGAGAACTCTTCGTCCTGTTTATGTACATAAGTTACCTCCTTGTAATAATCAGTGTCCTGCTGGTGAAGATATTCAAGGCTGGCTTTATTACGCAGAAAGTGGACGTTATGAAGAAGCATGGCGTCATCTCGTAAAACGTAATCCATTGCCTGCTTGTATGGGACGTGTTTGCTATCACACGTGTGAAGGCGCTTGTAACCGAGGTTGTTTAGACGAATCCGTAGGGATTAATTCGGTTGAGCGTTTCTTAGGTGATCATGCGATCGAAAACGGTTACGCCTTTGTTAAACCACAGAAAAAGCGTGATAAAAAAGTTCTTATCGTGGGTTCTGGTCCAGCTGGATTATCTGCTGCGTATCAATTGGCTCTGAAAGGATGGGATGTAACTATCAAAGAAGGGGCTCCTCAGGCCGGTGGCATGATGCGGTATGGAATTCCGAAGTATCGTCTCCCTAGAACAATTTTGGATAAAGAAATTCAAAGAATTTTGGATTTAGGCGTTACCTTAGAACTGAATACCTGTGTTAAGGATCTCCAGGAAGAAATGAAGGCAGGTGGCTATGACGCAGCCTTCTTAGCAGTCGGTGCTAGCTTAGCGAACCGAGCCTACATTCCTGGTGGCGATGCTAAGCATATGTTAGATGCCGTCTCTGTACTTCGTTCTATGGAAGGTGAGGGTGAACCGTTATTAGGTCGCAAGGTTGTGGTTTACGGTGGCGGTAATACTGCGATTGACGTAGCACGTTCTGCAAAACGCTTAGGTGCTGAACCGTTAATTATTTATCGCAGAACTCGCGAAAAGATGCCTGCTCACGACTTCGAAGTAGAAGAAGCTTTAGAGGAAGGCGTTTCAGTTAAGTGGCTCTCTACCATTTCAGAAACTGATGGCCAGGAAGTTAAGATCGAAAAGATGAAGCTTGATGAAAACGGTCATCCACAGCCAACCGGTGAGTTTGAAACAGTCCAAGCAGATGCGGTCGTTCTCGCTTTAGGTCAAAGCGTTGATTTGGGTCTTTTAGATAAAGTTTCTGGACTTAATATCAAGAACGGTGTGGTACAAGTGGATACCAACATGTACACAGGTGTTCCAGGTATTTATGCCGGTGGCGATATGGTTCCGGGTGACCGAAACGTGACAGTTGCTATTGGTCACGGATATAAGGCGGCACGGGCTATCGATGCCTACCTGAAGGGCGAAGAACTCGTGATTCCTCTTAAGAAGGAAATTGCTTCTTATGAGAACCTCAATACCTGGTATTACGCAGATGCTCCAAAGACTGTAAGACCTCAGTTGGATCTGGTTCGTCGTCAAAGTACATTTGATGAAGTTCCACATGGTTTCACTGAAGAGAATGCACTGTTTGACGCCAGAAGATGCTTGTCTTGTGGTAACTGTTTGC
>CAZBHT010000099.1:0-4919 GCA_964491655.1 uncultured Burkholderiaceae bacterium | reverse complement strand
TGGCCCCATCCATCTAAATTTGCCGTCTTATTTAGGGATTCTGCAGAAACCTCAACTTTAAAATAACGATCGTCAACTTCTACGACCGTCATACACGCGCCGTTAATCGCAATAGAGTCGCCAATCTTGACAGAATCAAGTTGCATTGTGGGAGCTTCAACTTTTATACGTAAACCATCTCCAAGTTCTTCATTATCTCGGATACGACCAACTGCTTGAATAATTCCTGTAAACATACCTTATAAACTCTCAATAATCAGATTTTGGACGACAAATAATGCACAGATCCGTTCCAATCTGCTTCACACTTTTATGTTCCAACACAACAACCTGAGATAAATGCTGAACCGCCGCGAGAAACATCATGTCCCGGCCCGGCCCAATAATCTTTGGAGCAACATAAATAAGATATTCATCGATTAAATTTAACTTCGCTAACGCACCATTTAATATCGCGCCAGCCTCAACATGAACTTCATTTATTTCCCGTTGACCTAATTCACGAATGACTGCCTTGAGATCAACCTGTCCGCATTCATCTGGTAACTCTAGTACTTCAACGCCCATACGCTCAAACGCTAGGGCTTTTTCTTCATTTCTTTTTGCACATACAAGAAGTACTGCACCCTCTTGAAAGATTTTCAGGCCGGGATCTAATGATAAATTACTATCTACAATAACTTTTAATGGTTGTCGATCAACTCCATCAAGCCTTACTGTCATCTGAGGATTATCTTCCCGAACCGTCCCTGATCCGGTAAGAATTGCGCCGGCTCTTGCTCTCCAAAAATGTCCATCCTTTCGAGCACTCTCACCCGTAATCCATTGACTAGAACCATTGATCAAAGCTGTTTTACCATCTAGGCTCATAGCTATTTTAGATCGAACAAATGGCAACCCAGTTTTCATGCGACAAATAAAACCAATATTGCGTTCTGTAGCCTCTTTTTCGCAAACCCCTAAAGTAACCTCAATATCAGAATCTCGTAATATTTTCATTCCTTTTCCGGAAACTAAGGGATTCGGGTCTTCAATAGCAACAACTACTCTTTTAACACCAGACTTCTGAAGTGCCAAAGCACAGGGTGGAGTTCGTCCCCAGTGGGAACAAGGTTCCAATGTGACATACGCCGTCGCACCTTCAATTTTTTTATTTCTTTTCTTTGCGTCCTCTAGTGCCATTACTTCCGCATGGGCACAACCCGTCTTTTGGGTATAGCCTGAACCAATTATTTGATTATCTTTAACAATGACACACCCTACAGCAGGATTTGGTGGGCAATTAAACGATGCACAATCGGCTAGCTTGAGGGCCTCATGCATATATTTAATATCGCTATCACACATATCTACTTCTTTGTAATCGAGAATCCGAGCTTCTCTAAAGCGATCGCAAAATCATCCGGTTTACTATAGTTAAAGTAGACACTAGCAAATCTCATATAAGCTACTTTGTCTAATGACTCTAGTTCTGCAAGAACTAAATCCCCGATCTTTTTTGATTCGATTTCTTTTTCACCAAATCGAATCTTTTGTTCAATACGGTCCACCGCGGCTTCGATTGCTGACGCTGTCACAGGACGTTTACGTAAAGCCAGGGTCATCGATTTAATAAGTTTTTCTTGACTATACGGCACACGAGTACGACCATCTTTTTTTACAACTAAAGGCATACTTAGAGCAACTTTCTCATATGTTGTAAATCTTCCCTGACAACTTAAACATCGTCTTCTTCGACGAATAATGCTTCCGTCTTCTCCACTACGAGAATCAATGACTTGTGTGTCCGGATGTTTACAGTATGGACATTGCATTTGTTTATTTTCCTGATTAAATCGATTGAAAAACTTTTCAGATTCTATACTTAGACTCTATCTTTCATACAACAATTAAGTACAGTATGTTCGTTTTTTCTCAATACTTTTGAAAAATCTTGAATAAATTCACTCAGATTTTAACTTTAAGATATACAAACTTACTCATTTTTCTATCTCCATTGAATTAAAATAAGCATCCATTATATTTATTCCCTCATATATATGAGTACGATCTCGATATAATTTTCGGGAAAATCAATTTTAGGAATACAAAATGACAGATAAAATCGACGATATTCAATTACCAGATCCGATTATCTTCACTGACGCTGCGAGCCAGAAGGTCAAAGAATTAATCGACGAAGAAGGTAATCCAAGTCTGAAGTTACGTGTTTTTGTTCAAGGTGGTGGTTGCTCTGGCTTCCAGTATGGTTTCACTTTTGACGAAACTGTCAACGAAGATGATGCTGTTATGGAAAAAAATGGTGTCACCTTGTTGATTGACTCCATGAGCTATCAATACCTGGTTGGAGCCGAAATTGATTACAAGGAAGACCTTGAAGGTGCCCAGTTTGTAATTAAGAACCCCAATGCAACAACAACTTGTAGCTGTGGCTCCAGTTTCTCTGTGTAATTTAGAGAATTACTAAAGTCCGGATTCTCCGGACTTTTTTATGCTGGATACAAGCATCCGAGGATTCTTTCACCTGAAGCACCCGTCACCGAAGGTGCATTGCCAAATATACGATGAACATAGCATCTAGCTAGCCAGGCGAAAGCAGCTCCTTCGATATCTTTTGTAGCAAGTCCTAATGTGTCTGTTTTATTGACAGAAACCGGGTGAACTAAGCGAGCAATCCGTTCTACCAGAAGTGGATTTTCTGCTCCACCACCACAAATGAACAATTCACAGACATCTGGTGCCCAGTGCTTTAGCGATGTAGCAATTACTTGAGCCGTAAGCTCTAACAGAGTTCTCTGTATATCTTCTGGTTTTTCTGTTCCTTTTATTTGTTTTTTTAACCAAGACAGATTAAATAGTTCTCTTCCTGTACTTTTAGGGATTGCTTTAGAAAAATAAGGCTCCTCTAGTAATTTTTGTAATAAATAAGGCAATACCTTTCCCTGAGAAGCCCATTCTGAATTTTGATCAAAACGCTTTCCAAAATGAAGTTCAATCCAACTATCCATTAAGGTATTACCAGGACCACAATCAAACCCCAAAATATCATCGCATGAGTTTTTTGCAGGAAGTACCGTTAAATTACTAATTCCCCCAATGTTTAGAACGGCTCGAGATTTATCCGCCTGGAACCATTGACGATGGAATAACGGAACTAGCGGAGCACCTTGACCACCCGTAGCGATATCTCGATTTCTAAAATCCGTAATCGTATCAATCCGAGTAAGTTCAGCAAGAAGCGCTCCATTAATTAATTGAGTTGTTGCTCCGGCATCGGGTCGGTGTCTTACCGTTTGGCCATGTGCGCCTAGAGCTCGAATATCTGATGCTGATAACTGTAATTTTTTCAATAAGACAGAAACGGTTTGTGCATAAAGGATCGATATTTGATTAGCAGCTTTCTGAGATCGTTCTATCTCATTGAATCCTGGATAACACAAAGCTCCAATATCATTTCGCAGTTCAGTCTCAATCTCTAGAGAGACACTGCCTAAACACAAAGTTTTATCTTTAGTGAAATTCAAGGCGACAGCGTCTACAGAATCAACGCTAGTACCAGACATCAAACCAATATAAACCTCGGAATCTTCCACCTAAGAGATCCTTTTAAGATTTTTAATTCTTTTTAAATGGCTCTGTTCCCTGTGCCAGGTGCAGTTTACCCAAAAGAGCTAACTGACGTTTCATAGGTGTAATAGCCAATTGGTATTGAGGCATACAGCTATCAGAAATTCCTTCAACCATAGGAAGATCTGCGGTCATAGGATTAATCTGCTTGCCATCTCTCTTAAGTTCATAATGTAAGTGAGGACCTGTTACTAGCCCTGTACGACCAACATATCCGATTAATTGGCCTCGTTTAACCTTTGCTCCAACTTTCATGCCCGGAGCATACTTACTCATATGAGCATAAAGAGACTCATACCCTTTACCGTGGTTTATGGAAAGATAATAACCGTAGCCTCTTCTTTGATATCTCTTGATAGAAATAACACCGTCACTCGCAGCGTAGATTGGAGTTCCGGTAGGAGCTCCTAAATCAACTCCCCAGTGTGGACGTAAGCGACCAGTGACCGGATGGCGACGAATTCGGTTAAAGGCAGAGGTAACACGAGCAGCAGTCGGCATACGAATAAACACTTGTTCATTACTATGCCCTTCGCTATCAAAATAACCTGAAACCCCGTCTCCTTCGAACCAATATGCATCAATTAGCTTTCCCTGATTATAAAATTCAAGAGCTAGTAGGCGTCCCGCACCAAGATCAACCCCTTCTAATTGACGACGTTCATAAACAACACTGAAGCTGTCATTCTTTTGAATATCTTTTCTAATATCGATGCAATTGGTCAGTTGTTGTTTAATCTGATTCAGAACATTCATCGGAATCTTTGCATTCCTACTAGCCTGATCCAATGTAGAGTCGATTACGGCACTAACCGCTACAGGATGTACGTCAAAAGCTACCGTTTTATTTTCATAAGTAAACTTATCTTTGACGGTAGGACGGGAAACCTGGAAAAACGTAACGTTCTTAGATAAAACATCTACCGGTCTTAGAATACGCACCGAAAGAACCTTACCTTCTGGAGTTAGCCGAGCCTGAACAGTTCTACCAATCACTAAACGAGCAAACTGATTATCCTTTCTTCTAATTTTGGCAACGTAGTTTCTAAAGGCTGTGTCTTTAATACTTAAACGATCAAATAGCTTATTGCTATTGTCTTTTGGCAGGATCTTAGTTTCAGTAAAAACATGATCCATTTCGCTAGCCCAACGCTCGATCAAGTCTCCCAACTCGATATCGCCAGCTTTTTCTAAGATCACTCGTTGGTTCGACTTAGAGTCATTAGTATCTGCCTTAGCTTCTGCTAACTGAGAAAACGCTATAGATGAAAAGTCGGCCAGGCCTAATACGC
>CAZBHT010000098.1:0-4944 GCA_964491655.1 uncultured Burkholderiaceae bacterium | reverse complement strand
AAAGTCTTTGGAAAGTTCTTTCAACGTCTACTTACCGTAGTCAGTGCGATCCGGCAAAGTCTGCTCGTACTTGCAAATGATACGACCAATTGTGTGCGGTAATCAGGACACTGACACTTATTTAAATCCCTCCTGCTTGAGGTGAAATATTCAAACAGGAGGGAGTCCCTATTGTAGGTTTATTGTGGAATTTTTTTACAGCATCAACGATGTTCAGAAAATCCACTTTTTCTTGCATTCACCGACAAAAGTCGGTTTTTGTGCTTATTCCCACTCAATTGTGCCAGTGGGTTTTGGTGTCAAATCGAAGACAACACGGTTAACGCCGGCAACTTCATTTGTGATACGTTGTGTAATGTATTGCAACAAGGCAAACGGAACATCTTCAACGGTTGCTGTCATTGCGTCTACTGTGTTTACGGCACGAATAATCACGGTCCAAGCATCTGTACGCTTGCCATCCTTGACACCAACGGATTTAAAGTCAGGGATCGCGGTAAAGTATTGCCATACCTTACCTTCCAAACCATTCTTTGCAAATTCTTCACGCAAAATAGCATCAGATTCACGAACGGCATCCAAGCGATCACGAGTGATAGCACCCAGGCAACGAACACCAAGACCAGGACCTGGGAATGGCTGACGATAAACCATGTTATCGGGTAAACCAAGAGTCTTACCTACCATGCGAACTTCGTCCTTGTAGAGCAACTGCAATGGTTCAACCAAGCCAAATTGAAGGTCTTCTGGCAAACCACCCACATTGTGGTGAGCCTTAACACCGTGACTTTCTAAAATGTCCGGATAAATCGTACCCTGAGCTAAGAATTCGATACCTTCCTGTTTGCGAGCTTCTTCTTCAAAGACACGAATAAATTCTGCACCGATCACTTTACGCTTGGTTTCTGGATTAGAAACACCAGCTAATTTTTCTAAGAAACGATCGGTAGCATCAACGTAAACCAAATTAGCATCCATTTGGTTACGGAATACTTCAACCACTTGCTCTGGTTCACCTTTACGAAGCAGGCCATGGTTGACGTGTACACATACAAGTTGCTTACCAATAGCTTTAATAAGCAAGGCGGCTACAACAGAAGAATCCACACCACCAGAAAGTGCTAAAAGAACCTTCTTATCTTTAACTTGTTCTCGAATCACTTGAACCTGCTCTTCAATAAATGCAGTTGCAAGAGCTTCATTGTTAATTCGTTGCATGGAATCTGGACGCACGATTTCCGACATGACATTTCCTTAAATTTAGAAAAATAAACGGTACTAGAAGCATTAATCTTCTTTATTTAGGTTGTTTACCTATTATAAAGAGATTTAAATAACACAATATTTTTTGCAATACTTTCAATAGAGGCCTCCAAACACGACAATCTGATTAAAGACCTCACAAACCAATCCTCTTTACCTCGCTAACTAAGTAGGTATGAGCAAAGATATGGTTGAAACGTATTCCCCTGATCTCTTCAAATTAATGATTCAATATGGCGTAATGATGAAGCCTTTTATTGACGATATTGGCTAAGACACTAATGGCAATCGCTAATACATCATCATTAAAATCAAAAGCTCCGTTATGTAAATTAGCATGATGATGTGGATCTGTTTGGCCTACCCGAATCACCAATCCAGGAACCTTCGTCATAAATTCTGAAAAATCCTCTGAACTCATAAAGGCCGGAATTCGCACAGTGTGTCCCGCCCCTAAAAGTTCATCGGTTACAGTGATTGCCTCTTCCGCTAGTGTGTCATCATTAATAACGGCACTAACAAGACGTCGGTATTCAAAGTCTGTTTGACACCCATTGACCTCAGCGATCCCTGTGACGATTGTTCTTAACTTATCTTCAATCATGTCACGTACTTCCGGTAAAAAAGTACGTACCGTGCCACTTAATGTACATTGAGACGGAATAACATTCATGGCTTCATATCGACCGGCATTAACAGAACAAATCGAAACAACCGCCGTTTCCATCGGATCAATCTTTCGAGAAACTAGTGTTTGAACCGCACCAATAATTTGCCCTGCTACCGGAATAGGATCTGTACCTTGATGAGGACGACCGCCATGACTTCCGATACCATGAATCGTGGCATAAAAAGCATCTGCAGAAGCCTGAAGAGGACCTGGTTTTATTCCAAACTGTCCCGCAGGTAAATTGGGTTCGGAGTGAGCAGCGTAGATTTCAACAATATTGAACTTTTCAATAATACCAGCTTCAACAAGCGCTTTAGCGCCTATAGCCTTTTCTTCAGCTGCCTGAAAAATCACGACCACACGGCCTGGAAAATCACGATTTTCTGTAAACCAACGAGCCACCCCTAATGTCCAGGTCGTATGCCCATCATGCCCACAGCAGTGCCCTTTTCCAGGATACACACTTGCCCATGGCCTACCTGAAGTATCATCCATTGGTAAGCAATCAATATCACCACGAAAACCGATTGTCACGCCGGGACGTAACCCATTGATTACAGCTACGACACATCCCTTTACCATCTCGGTATCAATGTGCTCAACACCCCAACTTTTAAGTTTTTCAACAATTACGCCACAGGTTCGTTCCGTATTAAATCCTTCTTCAGGATGTTGGTGAAAATCGCAACGAATTGAAACTAACTCATCAAACCAATCAGAAACACCCGGCAAAAGACAATCAGTACGTAAAGCAGACATAAAAACACCCTATCAAAATGAAGGATTCACATGACACATTTTACGTCTTAAAGATAAATCTTTAATAAGCTCAGACCGTTAATTTAGAGAGAATAAATGGAGCTTTAAATCATTTACAAATTTGACACTAACATGTCCAACTGCTTTTTAATTTCAGTAAATTCGCAATTCAAATCTAAAGTCTTCACATAGATACAACCACCGCCGGTGGAAAACAGAGCGTCCGGTGTTACAACCTCATTTGTTTTAGCATAAAGTAGCATCCCTGCCACATTGCCAGTCCCCTTTGTATCGTGATTTTTCACGTAATCAAAGATCTGATACATGTTGTGCGAATGGAAACTCTTACTATCATCCATCTAGATTGCATGGTCTTTCCGTAATACTTGGCATCGATAATGAGCGTCTTACCTTCGTACTCCAAAGTAATGTCTGTTTGCATTGTCGGTAAGAACCTAAACTTTCCATACCCTAGATACAAACTATTAGTTGTTTGAACTGAGTTTACTATAACTAATTGAAATTCCTTGTAAAGAACAGTTTGATTGGACTGTTCTTTTTTCTCTTTCTAGATTATACTTCCAGGTAATCTATCAAGGAATTCTCATGGCATCTAGAACACCCATCCACCCCGTTATGATCGTCAACCAAACCGGTATCGATTACATCGTTAAATATAAAAACGAATGGATCGATGGACGCTCTCGATGTACCTCTCGCAAAACCGTCGGTAAATTAGTCGGGAAGAATGTCATCTTCGGGAAAAAGTTCTTATCTGAGAATCCACAGTATCAAGACACTCACGCCATCTACGAAAACAACACCATCGTGTTTGTTGATGAGGATCCCGAAGTCCTACAATTTATAAAGTTGGCTCAGAAGTGTCGAATGTTAGAAGCCGGAGCCACTTATGTATTGAATCAAATCGCTATCGATAGTGGATTAGCCGATGATCTTCAAGCCGTCTTTCCGGATTCCTATCAAGAGATCCTATCGCTTGCGATGTTCTTTATTCTGCAACCGGAAAGTTCTGTTTGTAGCTTTGATACCTTCTCAACCAAGACTTGGTTACCTACCGATAAGAAGCTAGAAGCCAGTACGATTACTCGGTTATTCCAAGGTATTTCCGATATGGCTCGGTTTGAATACATGAGAAGAAGAGCTGCTCATAGTAAAGCATTATCCGATCATGCTTATTGGGCCTTTGATACGACCTCTATTTCTTCTTTTTCTCAAACCATTCGAAAAGCTCGGTTTGGCTATAACAAAGAAGAAGATTCTTTACCTCAAGTCAATATCGCACTTCTGATCGATGAAATCAGTGGTGAGCCCATCTATTACAAAACCCTGGATGGTTCTTTAAATGATTCCGTTCTTTTACGGAATCTATTTATGGAACTGGTACAACTGGATTTAGAGTCGATTCATGTCGTGATGGATCGAGGCTTTTGTTCTTTAGCCAATCTTCAAACCATGTATCGAGAAGACATTGGTTTTATTGTGGGTGCGAAGCGTCGCTTAGAGTTAATTCAAGCGGCAATGCAGAGAATTAAACCGCAGTTAAAACTTTGTATTCCTCGATCCTATCATTCTGAGATTGAGTCTTATTGTTTAACCGAATCGATTCCCTGGATTGTGAGTACTCGTACTGGTGGGAAAGAGGAAAGATCTCTTTATGTACATATCTACTACAGTAAAACAAAAGAGGCTCAAGATATTCAAAATGCCACGCATGCCATTCAACGATTTGAGACGCTTTTATCTGAAAAAAACAAAGCAATTGATGATCGACTCTTTCGTCGTTTCTTTAAGTGTTCCCACAATCGTTGGGAGGTCGATGATTTAGCTTGGGTTCAATTTTGTGATACGGCGGGTTTTACGGTTTTGTTATCCAATCAAGTACAAGATCCTGTTTTAGCGATGCAGATTTATCGGCAACGGGATGTGGTTGAGAAGGCTTTTTGCAATTTTAAAGATCGCTGTAGTGGGCGACGCTTCCAATGTGAGGAAGCCGCTTTAGAAGGTAAAGTCTTTGTACTCTATATTGCATTAAGTTTACTTTTAATGCTCAAGAAACGTTTATCCAATGAAAAGTTACCTTGTGACAGTACGCCGAAGTATTTAGATCAACTTGGAGCCATTCAGTTATGTCGGATTGATGGAACAAAAAAGCGCTATTGGCAGGAGTTATCTAAGAAGGACCGAGAGTTGATTCGCATGGCTAAGGTAATGCTGCCGAAATCTATAATCTA
>CAZBHT010000097.1:0-4960 GCA_964491655.1 uncultured Burkholderiaceae bacterium | reverse complement strand
GATGAGTTAAAAGAGTTTAAACAAACAAAATAATCGAATTTAGATTTATAGAGGAACGGTTATGTCTTTGCTCGAAGTTAAAGTACCTCAACTTTCAGAGTCGATTTCTGAGGCTACACTTGTCGAATGGAATAAAAGAGTCGGAGACCAAGTACAGATTGATGAGGTTCTTGTTGCCATCGAAACAGAGAAAATAGTTTTAGATATTCCATCTCCTGCGACCGGGAAATTAGTTTCAATTGCTTTCGAAAACGGAGCCACAGTACTTGCCGATCAGACGATTGCCGTTATCGATACCGATGCGGTTGAAATTCAAACGAAAGCGAACGAACTAGATGCTTTGACTGAAGAAATAAAACGGTCTCCGATTCTCATGCCATCAGCAGAAAAAATGATCTTAAATGAGGGTTTCAATCCTAAGGAAATCGTGGGAACAGGATTGGATGGTCGGATTACAAAAGGGGACGTTTTAAGAGAAATCGAATCCGCAGAAAAAACTTTTAAACCAGTATGCACTGAGTCCGTTGAAGAAAAGCTCGAGCCAAAAAACGAAAAGACTCATTCAGAACGAGTGGATCAAAGAGTTCCAATGTCGCGACTTCGTAGTATGGTTGCTGAGCGCCTTGTAAAAAGCCAGCAAACTTCAGCGATTTTAACTACCTTCAATGAAGTAAACATGGCTCCGGTTATTGAGTTAAGAAAACGTTACAAAGAAGCCTTTGAGAAAAAATACAATGTTAAATTGGGCTTTATGAGTTTCTTTGTTAAAGCCGTCTGCTCAGCTCTGAAGGAATATCCCATTATCAATGCCTCAGTCGAAGGCTCTGATATTGTCTATCACAATTACTTTGATATCGGGATTGCGGTTGCCTCTCCTAGAGGGTTGGTAGTTCCGGTTCTAAGGAATGCAGATCAATTAAGTTTTGCGGAAATTGAACAGCAAATTGCAGATTTTGGACGACGTGCAAAAGAAGGAAAACTGACGATCGAGGAACTTTCGGGGGGAACTTTTACTATTTCAAATGGTGGCGTATTTGGTTCTTTATTCTCGACTCCAATTATCAATCCTCCTCAGTCGGCTATTTTAGGAGTTCATGCGACTAAAGATCGTCCCGTTGTTGAAAATGGTGAAATCGTGATTCGTCCGATGAATTATTTTGCTTTATCTTATGATCATAGAATTATTGACGGTCGAGAAGCCGTTTTAGCACTTGTAGCGATAAAAAATGCACTAGAAGATCCTGCTCGTCTTCTCTTAGAAGTCTAAAAAATGGTAAGGACAACTATGATGAATCAAGAAAGATTGACATACGATGTAGCCGTAGTGGGGGCGGGCCCCGGTGGGTATGTTTGTGCGATTCGTGCTTCACAACTAGGTTTCAAAGTTTGTTGTATTGATAATTGGTTAAAAGATGGTAAACTAGCATTAGGGGGAACTTGTACGAATGTTGGATGTATTCCTTCTAAATGCTTATTGAAGTCAACTGAACTCTTTGAAGAAATTTTGCATGCGCAAGAGCACGGAATTTTAGTTGAGGGTGTGCAAGTCTCTGTCGAGAGTATGCAAGATCGCAAGGATCGTATTGTTTCGGAAACCAACCAAGGGATTCAATTTTTATTTCGAAAAAATAAAATTGATTTTTATTCGGGAACTGCTTCATTTTCTTCTCATGATAAAACCGGTTCTGTTTTAAATGTTGTTACTCAAGAAACGGTTCAAATTCATGCAAAATATGTGGTGTTAGCTCCAGGAAGTCGCCCCAGAGAATTTCCTCATATTGCCTTTGATGAAAATCGAATTTTGTCGAACAAGGGGGCTTTGGCTTTAAGAGAGGTACCAAAAACGCTTGGTATTATTGGTTCGGGCGTCATTGGGCTTGAAATTGGGAGCATCTGGTCTCGATTAGGAGCTGAGGTTCGAGTTTTAGAAGCACAGAGTCGGTTGTTGCCTATGGCTGATGAAGCGATTTCTAAAGAATTTGGTCCTTTATTAGCTAAACAGGGTATTGCCATCGAATTGGGTGTAAAAGTTCAATCGATTGAAAATTATGGTGACCGTGTTTTGGTTTCTTACACGAATCGAAACGAAGAAATAGAAGAACTTTGGGTAGAACGTCTATTGATTTCGATTGGTCGAATTCCTAATACTGAAAGTCTTGGGGCTGAATCCGTTGGTCTTTCTTTAAATGCTTCTGGTTTTATTGAAGTTGATGAAAATTGTCGAACCAATTTAGACGGTGTATGGGCGATTGGGGATGCGGTTCGCGGTCCCATGTTGGCACACAAAGCAGAAGAAGAGGGCTGTGCAGTCGCTGAACGAATTAAGGGAATTGTCTCTCCTATTCATTTGGATTGCATTCCCAGTGTGATTTACACCACACCTGAAGTTGCTTGGGTTGGTAAAACGGAAAAGGAATTGCTTGAGACGGGACGAAAGATTCAAACTGGAATTTTTCCGATGAAGGCTAACGGGCGTGCTCGAGCAATGGGTACTGCTTCTGGTTTTATCAAAGTCATTTCTGATGCTCAGAGTGATGAAATTTTAGGTATTCATATTTTAGGAGCGCAAGCTAGTGAGATAATTGGTCAAGCTGTACAAGCCCTTGCCTTTAAGGCAAGTTCAGAGGATTTAGGTATGCTCTGTATAGCTCATCCTACTTTGAGTGAAGTTCTTAAAGAAGCTTCTTTAGCGGTAAACCATAAAGCTTTAAATATTTAATTTGATACAAATGAAAAAAATAAGTCGCGTGTTGTTGTTCGTATTGGGGCTAGGAGTGCAAAACATTGTATTTGCAGGTCCTAACGATATTCCTTTTGAGGATCGGTATCCACCAGAATCGATTAATTCTATGGCACGGGCTCAAGAGGTGATTACGGCTTATGAAAAAGAAAAAGCGGAATGGGATCAATGGCGATCGGTCGAAGATAAAGCGTGCTATCGAAAGTTTTTTGTAAATGACTGTCTGGATGATAATAAGAAAAAACATGCTAGAGAAATAGCCAAGGCTCGAGCCGTGTGGCTAAAGGCACGTGATTTTGAGCGTCAATATAAAGCTAATGAAACAAAGGCAAAACGCGAAGTAGATCTGGCAAAGCAGAGACAAAAAAATGCACAACATCAAGATCGTTCTGGAGAAGACGTATTTTCGGATGCTACTCGCACCCATGAACGTGACCTAACACTAGAGCAAGAACAGGCGAATCAAAAAGAGTACGAGCAAAAACAGCAACGTCATAAAGAACGCATCAAACAAGAGCAAATGAAGGAAAAACCGACACCATCTACGACGATGGATGAGCGTATAAAGGCTCGGGCTGAGCGCCGTAAAGCTTCTGAGGCCAAGCGTCTTGAAAATATTCGTAAACGTGCCTCAAAAGCCGCTGAGTACGAACGTCAAGTCAAGCTTCGTGAAGAGCAAAAAAATCAAGTACTTGAAGATTTATCTACCATTATCTATAAGTAGAGATCGGTTCATGATGGAAGGTTCTGACGAAAAAAAATATCTTGATCGGGTTTTAAATATTTTTTCCGAGGGTACGGAGCTTTCTCGTGCAACCGTTGGTTTTAAGGCTCGTCCCTCACAAGTTGATTTTGCGCTTGCCGTTGCACAAGCGCTCGTTGATAAGCGGACGATTGTGGTTGAAGCGGGTACCGGAACCGGCAAAACGTTTGCGTACTTAGTTCCGGCTCTTTTACACGGCGGGCGTATCCTGATTTCAACCGCTGGTAAAACCTTGCAGGATCAACTTTTTTATAAGGATATTCCGGCTCTTATTCGTGCTCTAGGTGTTCCTGTGAAAGCTTCTGTTCTTAAGGGACGTTCCAACTACATCTGTCCACTTCGCTTAGAGCGAGCGATGGAAAATAATGTCGCCAAAAGTAAAGAAGAAGTACGCTATCTAAATGAAATTTATAAGTTTTCTTTAGCGAGTCGTACTGGAGAAAGAGCAGACGTATCAACGGTTCCTGAAAATTCTCCCATTTGGTCTGAGGTGACTAGTAGTGCGGATAATTGTCTTGGTAAGGAATGCGAGCATTATGATGATTGTTTTTTGATGAAGGCACGCAATCGAGCCAAAAGTTCCGATTTAGTGGTGGTAAATCATCATGTTTTTATGGCGGATCTTTCTTTTAAAGATGGCGACATGAATGAATTGCTCCCGAACTTTGATTTGGTTGTATTAGATGAAGCTCATCAATTACCTGGAATTGCTCAAGATTTTTTCTCAGAAACATTATCTTTATACGATGTCAAAGCGGTTGCTCAAGAAGCAATTCTTGGAGCAACTCGAAAAGAGGCTCAAAGTGAAACCGACTGGGGACAGTTGGGAAGGCGAATCATTAATGCTTGTGATGATCTTCGTTTGAAGATGACAGCCTTGGGTTTAAAAGAAGATTATCGAGGTGCTGTCGAGAATTTCCGTGACCGGTATTTATTGACAGAATCCTTTGAAGAATTGTCAAAGTGTATCGTTACCATGCTAGAAGCGATGGAACCTCTAGAGGAGGATAACGATCCTGAATTTAAGATGATCGTCGAAAATTTAGAGGAATTTCGATTAAAAGCTTCTTTTTGGACGGATGTGTTTGCAGATCGCATCAAGAATTTAGAAAATACCGATTCTCCATCGGTCTATTGGTTTACATTGTCTGCGAAAAATGCCTGGTTTAATAAAACGCCCTTATCGTTTGCAAAAGCGTTTAAACGGGTTCGAGAAAAAGTAGGAAACCCCTGGGTATTAACTTCAGCGACCTTATCGGTTCAAAATGATTTTTCTCATTTTCTTGAACAAATGGGGGCAGATGATGCTCAAACTTATCGATGGGAATCTCCGTTTGATTATGAAAATCAAGCCCTTTTATATATTCCTGAAGAGATATCGTTCCCGAATACCGCTCAATTTTCAGAAGATGTTGCCGATCATATATGGCCATTAATTCGATTATGTGAAGGACGTT
>CAZBHT010000096.1:0-5060 GCA_964491655.1 uncultured Burkholderiaceae bacterium | reverse complement strand
GAGCCTGTAAAGAGGTTTGTGTAAATCCGATATTTGATAAATTCTCATAGGAGATCAAAAATGGATTTACTCATGGACCAAAACAAACTAAAAGAGTTACTTTCTCAAATTCCTCTCGATCAGATCCGAGGCGATGACATAGAACCGTTCATCCAGCAAATGCGCAAGCATCTGATCGAACAAGCTCTTCAGGGTGAAATGGACGCTCATCTCGGCTACAGTCGCTATGAGCGTCATCCCAATGCCAATAGCCGAAACGGCTCTAGTAAAAAGACATTAAAAACTGAGAAAGGTCCTATTTCTATTTCAGTTCCTCGAGACCGTCAATCTAGTTTCACGCCTCAAATCGTTGAAAAAGGTCAAACTCGTACCGGTGTTCTAGATGAACAAATCATTGCCCTTTACAGCAAAGGAATGAGCACTCGAGAAATCAGTGAAACCATCAAAGAACTATACGATGTTGATGTTTCAGCTACTTTGATTAGTAACGTTACCCATCGGATCATGGATGAAGTGCTTCAGTGGCAAAATCGTCCTCTAGACTCCATATATCCCATTGTTTTCCTAGACTGTATTGTGGTTAAGGTTCGAGACAATCAACGAGTCATTAATAAATCTATTTTTGTTGCATTGGGTATTAACATCACCGGTCATAAGGAATTGCTTGGCCTTTGGATGGCAGAAAACGAAGGAGCTAAGTTTTGGTTATCCGTGCTAACAGAGCTTAAGAATCGAGGTATTCAAGAGATTTTGATTGCATGTATTGATGGTCTAAAAGGCTTTCCTGAGGCGATTGAGGCGGTTTATCCGGATACTCAAGTACAGTTGTGTATCGTTCACATGGTGCGTAGTAGTCTACGTTTAGTCAGTTGGAAAGACTATAAAAAGGTTGTGGCCCAGTTAAAGACGATTTATCAGGCACCGACGGAAGCATTAGCTCTAGAAGCATTGAATCAATTTGAGATGGATTGGAAAGATAAATATCCATTGATTGCAGAGCAGTGGCATCGTCACTGGGCGCACATCAATACGATGTTTAATTATTCGGACGAGATTCGTCGCGTGATTTATACGACTAATGCGATTGAATCCGTAAACAGTGTTATAAGAAAAGCGACCACTCGCCATAAGATGTTTCCTAATGACGAGGCCGCTTTAAAGGTAGTTTATTTAGCGATCGGCGCAGCATCCAAAAAATGGACCATGCCGATTCGAAATTGGCGTTTGGCCTTAAACCGTTTTAGTATTGAGTTCGGGGAACGAATCACTAAATTCCTCTAAGCAGAAATTTACACAAACGGATTTACAGCCTCCGCCACCCCATCCGATCAATTTTTATTGGCTCTTTTGATTTATGTGTTTTTCAACTGCTTCGTGTGTCAGAACATAACAGTAAACTTTCTTAGAGCCCAAGGCATCTTCTTCGATGTATACACCTTGTAGTTCGGGTGAGAAACCTGGCATTCGATTAAGACTTTCTTCAATCGCAAGGAAGTATTCTAGGACGGGACCACCCCAAACTTCTCCAGGAACACAACAGAAAACCCCAGGAGGATAAGGTAAAGCACCTTCCGCTGCGACGCGATTTCTAGCTTCATTTAAAGGAACTAGTTCTACATTACCTCTGATGAATTCGAAATGAGCCTGCTGAGGATCGACGAGCATCTGAGGGAAACATTCTTTACGGAACATTTCCTTTTGTAATTTTTTAATATTTTTGGTCTTATAGAAATCATGCATTTCTTGACAGAGCTGTCGTATGCTGTAACCCCTATATCGACTTTCATATCTACGGTATAACGTAGGAAGAACTTCTGCTAAAGGAGCATCTTCGTCAAGAAGTTTTTCAAACTGCACAATCTGAGTGATCAAATGAGCCATTTTTTCACGATCTTCCGCAGGAGTCATGAGGAAAAGAATGGAATTTAAATCACACTTTTCTGGGACAATGTTATTTTCTCGTAAATAATTTGCTAGAACGACAGCGGGTACCCCAAAGTCATCGTACTCACCGCTATTTGTGTTAATACCAGGAGTTGTGAGCATGAATTTACAAGGATCAACAAAATATTGATCTTCTGCATATCCTTCATACGCATGCCATTTTTCTCCCGGAACAAACTTGAAGAAATCCAAGTTTTGTGCAATTTCTTCAGTCGGATAATCTTCCCAATTTTTATCGCCTACTTTGACTGGGATAAATGGTTTAATGTGATGACAAGTCTTCAAAAGTAACTTTCTGGCATCAATTGCTACTTTGACACAATCTAACCAAAGATTTCTTCCTGCTTTTCCTTTGTGCATTCTGGCATTCACATCAAGAGCAGCAAACAGTGGGTAGAACGGACTGGTAGATGCATGCATCATAAACGCATTATTTAGACGTTTATGAGGGATATATCGTTTTTGATCCCTGATGTGAGCATCTTTCTTATGAATTTGGGAAGTTTGTGAGAATCCTGCCTGTTGCTTGTGAACTGACTGCGTTACGAAAATACCAGGGTCTTCCGGACCTAGTTCTAAAAGAAGGGGAGAACAGTCCTTCATCATTGGAATAAATTGTTCATAGCCAACCCAGGCTGAATCAAAAAGGATGTAATCACAAAGATGACCAATTTTATCGACAACTTGTCTGGCGTTATAGATCGTTCCATCATATGTGCCAAGTTGTATCACAGCAATTCTAAAAGGTCTTATATCATCAGCTTTTTCTGGAACGACTTCACGAATTAGTTGGCGAAGATAGGTTTCATCAAAACAATGGGCATCGATACCGCCAATAAATCCGTAGGGATTACGGGCGGTTTCTAAATAAATGGGAGTCGCTCCAGCTTGAAGGAGTGCTCCATGGTGATTCGATTTATGGTTATTTCGATCAAATAAAACAAGATCTCCTGGGCAGAGCGCTGCATTTAAAACAACTTTATTGGAGGCAGAAGTTCCATTTAAAACAAAATATGTTTTATCAGCGTTGTAGATTCTTGCGGCTTCGTTTTGTGCTTCATGAGGAGCACCTTCATGAATTAAAAGGTCTCCCATACTAACGTCGGCATTACATAAATCAGATCTAAAGAGTTTTTCTCCAAAAAAGTTATAAAAAACTCGCCCGGCAGGATGACGACGGAAGAATGCGCCTCCTTGGTGTCCAGGACAATTAAATTGAGCGTTACCTTGGTAAACGTAGTTAGCAAGATTGTTAAAGAAAGGGGGGAGTAGACGATCTTCGTATCGAGTTGCAGCTTCATCAATTTGGCGACCGTACAACTCTTTATCAGTTATTTCTGGATTAATGATACTGCGGACATTTCCTACTGCTTCTTCAGGAAGATGATCTCCTGGTTCGAGCATCAAAAATATGGGGATTCCAAAGCCGGTATTTTGAATAGCTTGCAGTGTGCCATCCGTAACATTTTCCGTACCAATAACGATGGCAGAGACTTCTGTGAGTTCAGAAACATTTAGTGGAATGATTTCTCTTTTTGTTAAAAGATGCTTTGCTGTTTTGCTGGTGGCCGCGATTTTAAGTGTGGTCATTTTTAGTGTTCTTTCCGAAGTCCACGATGGATTTTCATGGAATGTATTACAACAATCAACACGGTTTACCGGTATTTAAGCTAGAAAACATTAAAAACCGTATTCGTATTAGTGATATCAATACGAATTAATATGAACGAAGGACAAACTATTTATAAATACAAAAAGTCTGAAAACAGAAACACTCTCGTTTGGAATATTGAGTTAAGTGGTATGTGCGACGCATACCTATGTTAAATAGGTACTTGCCAATATTAAAAATGCACATGGCACAACTCCCATGAAAAAACGTTTTTAATACTAAGTAGCGTTAGTAATAATCATACTGCAATGTTCTTTTGGTTAAGTCAATCGTTACTCATTTTCAGTCATCCCTAATTAATACGGACACATATTTGGAGTGAATTCAATGCAGGAATCAACGAATGAGGAATAGATGGTGTGATAAATTCCCACAATAGGGAAGTTTGGCAAAAATAGAGATAGGAACTCAAGATGACTGTAAGTCTAAAAAATCGCCATTTATTAAGTTTGGTACACCATACCTTTGAAGAAATTGATTACCTTGTTAGCTTGGCCGCACGGTTAAAAAAAGCGAAAAAAACAGGTAATGAAGTACAAATGCTAAAAGGCAAAAATATTGCATTGGTTTTTGAAAAAACTTCTACCCGTACACGTAGTGCATTTGAAGTAGCGGCGTATGACCAGGGTGGTCATACTACTTTTTTTGATCCGACTGCGTCTCAGATTGGACATAAAGAAAGTATCAAGGATTCTGCTCGCGTATTAGGTGCAATGTATGACGCGATTGAGTACCGTGGTTTTTCACAAAAAACAGTTGAAGAACTGGCTCAATATGCAGGTGTCCCCGTGTTTAACGGTTTAACCGATGAATGGCATCCAACACAGATGTTGTGTGATCTTCTTACGATGAAAGAGTCTTGTGGTAAGGAGTGGAAAAATATTAGTTATGCTTATTTAGGTGATGCTAGATTTAATACTGGCAACTCTCTTTTAATGATTGGTGCCAAGATGGGTATGGATGTGCGGATCGGAGCTCCTAAAGAATACTGGCCTGATCAGAAACTAATCGATATGTGTCAGAAATTTGCAGAAGAATCTGGGGCACGTATTACGATTACCGAAGATCCTGTTGAGGCGGTAAAAGGAGTGGATTTCATTCATACTGATATTTGGGTTTCAATGGGAGAACCTAAGGAGGTATGGGATGAACGAATCAATGCATTGTTACCATACCAGGTTAATGCAAATTTAATGAAAGCAAGTGAAAATCCAAATGTGAAATTTATGCATTGTTTACCGGCCTATCACAATGCCGAAACTAAGGTTGGCGAAGCGGTTATTAAAGTTCATCCAGAATTGGCTGATGGTGTAGAAGTAACGGAAGAAGTGTTTGAGTCTTCTGCCTCAATTGTGTTCCAACAAGCTGGAAACCGTTTACATACGATCAAGGCTGTAATGGTAGCCTCTCTTGCTTAGTTCTGTATTGAACTGAACCGACTCTT
>CAZBHT010000095.1:0-5116 GCA_964491655.1 uncultured Burkholderiaceae bacterium | reverse complement strand
TAGGAATTAAGCCCAAAACGCTTGCGTGATATGGTTCATAAAGAGGTGCTACGGTAGGATTACCTCGGTCCACCCCTAACGTATATTGAATTAGATCATTAGTCCCAATCGAAGCAAAATCAACCTCTTTCAAAAAAGGTGTTGGACGAAATGCCACGCCCGGAAGTTCAATCATAATTCCAATAGGTATATCCTCTTTACAGGCATCACCTCTCATTTTTAGTTGCTTTTTGGCTATTTCAATATACTTTTTCGCTTCACGGATTTCCTCAACACAAGAAATCATCGGCAATAAAATCCGGACATTCCCTTTTACAGAGGCTCGTAAAATCGCTCGAATCTGAATTAAAAAAAAGTCTGGATTAGCTAGAGAAAAACGAATCGCTCTTTGACCAAGTGCTGGATTATCTTCTTTGGGATTGTCATCTTTTAGAAGCACTTCATTTTTTCTTGCTTCTTGATTTAATATTTTGTCCCCACCAACATCTAAAGTACGTATGGTCACCGGACGATTACCCATAGTCTTAATAAGACTACTATATTGTTCAAACTGTTCGTTTTCATCCGGCAAACCATCTCTTCCCAAAAAGAGATATTCACTACGGAATAAACCAACACCTTGTGCACCTTGATGCAATACTTCCTCTAATCCCGTACACATTGCAACATTAGCAAAAAGTTGCAATCGATGGTGATCAATTGTCTCTGCAACACGACGCCTTGCCCGATAGTACCTTGAATATTGTTTTTCCTGCTCTTCTACTTGAGTAAGAATGTCTCTTTTTTCTTCTTCAGTCGGATTACAAACCACAGTCCCCGAAAAAGAATCAATGAATACTTCCTGCCCATTTTTTATCTGCTCTCGAGCTCCGGAAATTCCTACTATCGCCGGAATAAAAAGTGTTTGTGATAGTACCGCTGTGTGCGAAGTCACACCACCTTTTTCTGTAATAATTCCAACTAAATCTAGCTCTTCGTATTCTGTTAACCAAATGACATCTGCAAGAGATAAATCACTTGTCACCAAGATAACTTCGTCGCCTTCTTCATGAACCGTATCTCTCAATTGGTTAGAACGCCCCTGAAGTTCTTCCTGCAGTCGATCAACAACATGTTCAATGTCATAACCACGCTCTGACAGATAAGAATCCGGAAGTTTTTCGAATACTTTTTTTATTTCTTCTAAATATTGAATCAATGCCCATTCCACATTGATCAATTTGCTTCGAATAATTCGTTCCACACCGGCTCGAAGCATCTCGTCATTGACCAATTGACGAAACATCTCCAAAAAGGACTTAACTTCCTTTGGAGCCCGTTTAGGGGTACGTTTCATCATGTTGGAAATATCACGATTTACCGAATTACGTGCCTTATCAAACCGATCAAGTTCTAACGATATTGAATCTTTTTCAATACCGTATTGTGGGAGCTGTAAGGAAGATCCGGCCATGACTCTGGCTCGACCAAACCCAACCCCACTTGAAATACCCAATCCTTTTAGTTCAAGCCGAGATGGGGCTATCTTATGGGGCATACTCAATCCTCACCAAAACCACTATCAAAAAGTTGCTTAATTTGTGCAATGGCGTCCTGTTCGTCAGTTCCGTCTGCAGTAATCGTTAATTCAGTTCCTTTGGAAGCGGCTAAAAGCATAACACCCATAATGGATTTACCATTCACTTCTCTTTCGTCTTTGCGAATTCGAATATCACAAAGAAATTCATTCCCTTTTTGAGTGAGCTTCGCAGCAGGTCTCGCATGCAATCCTAGTCGATTCAAAACCGTCACATTTACACTAATCATCGTACTTTAGAACCCTACAGTCGTCTTTACGTCTTTAGCTTTTTCTAATAAATCCCCTAATGGCAAATTTCGATTACCTATCAATTTAAAAAGTAGGGGCATACTTAGAGGATAAATGGTAGGTATCGACTCACCCTTACAGGCAATACCCGCCATATTTGCCGGGGTTGCACCGGGTATATCCTGAATCATAACAATTTGTTCCGCCTTTAAAGATAGGCGAGCTTGTCGTATTTTATTAACGATCTTGTCTTGAGCCTCATCAGAATCAATATCTACAAATACACATTCTGGTACCACTCCAAAGATCTTTACGAGAGCCTCTTGGAAAGCCTTCCCGATTGGGTTATGTGCAATAATCAGAAAACCATTCTTCACTCTATTTTCCTAGAAATAGATTTACTAACCCTAGTAATCTGTCACTTGGGTTACGTAGACAAGTAAAATAAAAAAAACAGCGGTATAGATTTTAAAGGAGTCGCATATGTCGATTATCACATTTCGATCTAAAGCAGCTGGTGAACTCCACATGTTTCACGAAACAGCCGAAAAAATATTCAAAATAATCGGAAAACCTTTAAGAGGACAGGGAGTACTGACTCCAGAAGAATTTCCACACGCAATCGAAGCCATTAAGGCTGAGATTGAACGAGAAAAAGCGATTAGACAAGCTTATAAAGAAAAAGAGGATCGCGAATTTAAGCAAGGGTTACTAGACCCTCAAAATAAAAAAGAAATCCCAGTATTCTTTTCTCAACGGGCTTATCCATTTTTAGAAATGATCGACTACGCAATGAAAGCCAATGAACCGATTTCTTGGGGCATTCCTTAATAGCGCCAAAAAGATCTCGTAAATAGTACTAGAACGGTAAACAACTCTAATCTTCCTAGTACCATTAAAGCACAACAAAAGAGGACCTGAACATCATTCAATGTACTGAAGTTATGAGCTGGTCCTATCTGTCCTAGTCCTGGTCCTAGGTTGTTCAAGCAAGTGAGCGACGCTGAAAAAGCGGTGATTCCATCCAAGCCAGTAAATAGGAAAAACAGCGTACTAGTAATCGCTACAGCGATATAAAGCATTAAAAAGGCTAGAACCGAGAAAATCACCGAGGATTGTACAACTCGTCCATTAATCACCAAGGGGCAGACAATTCTTGGATGAAGAATCTTCTTAAACTCTAAACTTCCTTGTTTAATCAATGCAATGAGACGTATCATCTTAATACCCCCACCAGTAGAACCCGCACATGTTGCAAAGCAAGAACCTAAAAGTAAAAGTATTTGGACGGTAATTGGCCAAGATCCATAGTCGGCATTTGCAAAACCGCTAGTACTCACAACAAAAATCGTATTGACGAATGCGTAATAAAGAGCATCACCTAGATTTTCGTAAACACCTCGATACATCAAAAGAATCGTGACAACAGCAGATATCAATAGGCATGAGATAAACCAGAATCTAACTTCAATATCTTTGAAATAACTCGTAATCGACTTCTTTTTCCAGAAAAGGAAATGTACAGCAAAGTTGATTCCACTGATTAAACAAAAGAAGGCCGCGACCAATCCTACTGCCCACTCAGACCAATAAGCAAAGCTCAGATCGTGCGATGAAAACCCACCCAATGACACGGTTGTAAACATATGCATCACCGCATCCCCCCAGTCCATACCGGCAAAATGAAAACATACGGCACAAAGAAGGGATATAAAGAGGTAGATCAAATAAAAAGCTTTTGCAGTATCTGCTATACGCGGAGTTAATTTCCCCTCTTTTATCGGTCCTGTTGTTTCAGCACGGAATATCTGTGCACCACCCACGCCCAATAGTGGAAGGATAGCGACAGCCATGACCAAAATACCAATACCACCCAACCATGACAACATACATCGCCAAAAATTGATACTGAAAGGAAGATTATCCAAGTTAGGAATGATCGTGGCACATGTCGTGGTTATGCCACTAGTTGCTTCAAAAAATGCGTGGATAAACGTTAAATGAGGAACCTCCACATACAAAGGAATTGTGGCAAAAAAGGAAAGCAATAACCACGTAAGGGTTACCAAAAGAAAACCATCTCTTGGAATTAACTCTCTTCGGAAACGTCTCGTTAATAACCATAAGACAAATCCAGTTCCAAACGTAATACAAAAAGATAATTCAAAACCAGAATGCGCTCCATCGTTTTTCCAATAAGAAAGAATCAAAGGGATGAGCATCGATGCAGAAAAACCAATGATTATGGGCCCTAATACATTCAGGACAGGTAAAAACATGAGTTTCAGAAAAGGAACCATGATCATCAAAAAAATTAGAAAAAGCTAACAGATGGAGAAAATAGTTTTTCAATCGAAGATATTTTTTGTTTACTTCCAACAAAAATAATAAAACGATCCCCACTTTCGACAACTAAATCGTCCTGAGACATATGAACATTGAGTTTCCCACCTTCATTTCGAACTAGACAACCAAAAGCTGTACCTTCCGGAAAGTTAATTTCTCGTAATTTTTTCCCAATAATTTTGGAATTTTTATTCGTTCCGTGAGCAACCATTTCAAGAACTTCCGCTCCACCTCTTCTTAGAATATGAACAGACACAACATCTCCATGTCGAATGTGTCTAAGAAGGTCAGACAAAGTAGCTTCTGTTGGGGAAAGGGCTATATCAATACTCGTCCCTTCAACTAAATCCAGATAATTCGTTCGATTAATTAATGCTATGGCTCGGTGTGCGCCTAATTTTTTTGCCAATAGACAACTCATCACGTTGTCTTCATCATCGTTACTAATTGCGATAAATAAATCGGTATTCGCAATCCCTTCATTGACAAACAACGATTCATCGGTCATTTCTCCATGGAGAACAAGAACAGAACTCGACAAATGTTGAGAAAGATATAAACATCTTGCTTGATTTGAATCAACCAATTTAACGTTATAACTTCCCCCTCTATCTGTTTCAATATTGTCAAGAGATTTCGCTAGTTGCAACCCTAAACTACCACCACCAACAATCATCACTCTATCGGACTTACGTAACTTGCGACGAAATTGTTGGATAACACTTTTCGCATTCTCCGGAGAAACAAGGATAAACACCTCATCCCCTGCTTCAATGACGGTTGATCCTGCCAGACTTTCTTCTCGGAACTTTTGTCGATACACTGCAACAACACGAGTTTGAACTTCGGGTAATAATTCACGTATGTATTTGATGGGTTTACCATCCATATTTGAATTTTTTACCACTTTTACATTGATTAATATCACTCCTTTAAATGAAAACTCAATAACCTGAAGGGTTT
>CAZBHT010000094.1:0-5196 GCA_964491655.1 uncultured Burkholderiaceae bacterium | reverse complement strand
GTTTGTCTTCGCTTTTCGGTTATACCTAGATCTATCAGGAGCGTATCTATGACAATTTCAAGACGTACTCTTTTCAAAGGACTAGCTACTTCCTCTCTTCTTGCCACTACCCTACCGGTATTAGCTGCTAAACCTCAATTTGATCGGTCTTATGATGTTGTTATTGTCGGAGCCGGTGGTGCGGGATTAGCCGCAGCTTGCCGTGCAGTTGAACTTGGACTTAAACCCATCGTACTTGAAAAAGTCGGATTAATCGGTGGCTCTAGCCTTCTTTGTGGAGGTCAATACTCTACATTTGGTACCGACTTACAGAAAGCTAAAGGAAAAGAAGACACCGCAGAACTCTTTTACAACGATATGATCAAAACCGGTAAAGGAGAAAATGATCCAAAAGTCGTTAAAGCTTACGTTGATATGAGTAAGAAACAATACGACTTCATAACTAAAACACTTAATATTCAACCGAAAGGTGTGATGGCCGCTTCCGGCATGAGTGTACCCCGTGCACACACGTTTGATCCCACTCAAATTATTCCGGCAATGGCTAAATATGCCAAAGATCATGGCGCTGAAATCGTATTGAACGCCCCGGTTCTTCGACTCGTTCGTGATCCCGATACCGATCGAATCATTGGTGTTAAGGCAATGATCAACAAACAACCGGTATTTATTGAAGCGAAGAAAGGTGTCATTCTTGCCTCTGGTGGTTTTTCTCGTAATCCAAAACTATTAGCTAAATTTAACCCAGTCATGGCTAAAGCGGACGCTATTTCTGGTGGTGGTACACAAGGCGATGGTATTTTGATGGCGCAAGCTGTTGGTGCCGATACTCTTGATACTTCTTACATTAAAGCCTCTTATGGCTTCAAATTAAAACCCACAGTAATTCAGGATATGAGCTTGATTACTTATAGTGGCGCCATCATGGTTAATAAAGAAGGACAGAGATTTGTTGATGAATCCATTTCATACAAACTCCAGGGCGATGCCTCTTTAGCTCAAACCGACGGTTATTCTTTCCAAGTCTTTGATAAAAAGATTTTAGATTATGACCTCAAGAATGATACTCAGGGTATCGAAATGATGACTGCCCTATCCAAAGATCCTAAAGGACAGGATTGGGTCTTTGTCGGTGAAACCATTGAGGAAGCCGCTAAGAAAGCAGGCTTAGATCCTAAGGCGATTGCAAATACCATTGCAAAATACAATCAGGGTATTAAAGAAGGGAATGACGAGTTTGGTCGCACCTCTTTAACTAGTGGTTTTGGTAAACCGGTTCCCCTCGATACAGCGCCTTTCTATATTATGCCTACTACGGCTGCGTTGATTGGAACCTATTGTGGTGTCAAGATTAATGAAAAAGGACAAGTTCTTAATGTCTTTGATGAAGTGATCCCAGGGCTCTACGCCGCAGGTGAAATGACCGGTGGTGTACACGGCGCCGCTTATATGACCGGTACCGCTTTTGGTAAAGCTTTATGCTTCGGACGCATCGCTGCAGAGGACATCGCCTCTCAATAGACTTTTCTGTTTAAACGTTATTAAGACTTAGACAATTCCGCTCAGAAATGAGCGGAATTTCATTATTTTTCATCCACGTAAACCAAAACGCCTTTTCGATGAAAGCGTGGCTCTACGTCTGACAATTTTGGGAAACTCGCTATAAAAATATGTCCACCATTTTCTAAATAGCGAGATGCATTCTGAGTCATCGCTACATTATTGGAAACAACGACACGATTGACCTGATATTTTTGAGCCTTTGCATAGTCCGAACATTGCATAACCGGGTATTTAACTCCAGACTTTAGTGCATCGTAATATTGTCCTAGATCTGAAACTTCAACAATTAAGCGATCGGTATTGGAAAATTCTTGAACTAATGCTTTGAAGTCCCTTGCTTTGTCGGTTACTAAAAATACGTCGGGATATTTTTTTAGAATTTCAGCGACATCGCTTAAAAGTAAAGGGGTAAGTTGTCCATTGATTTTACTTTCACGAACACTTGATGAGGTTGGTGGAATTAAGAATCGATAAGAATTCCCGGTTAAAGCATTAAATTCCTTGATTTTGTGAGCAGCGAAATACTTTCCATCCAAAGTCTTTCTTAGATCTAACTCGATAAATCGATAACCTTGATCCAGAGCTGAATAAAGAGCCTCTTTACTATTAGTATAGGTCCAATCGCCAATTTTCCCACCTGCATGAGCGATTGGTACAATCTCATCAGACTTCGTGAGATCTTCTTTGGTATCTACAATTTTTAAAACGTCTTGTTTGATCAAAAACTCGTAAGTTGCCCATTTAATTTCATCAAATAAGACATAACCGGCAAGTGCTAAAACAGCTAAAGAAAAGCCTAGGACCTTTTTTTCATCGACAGTCAAATCCAAAATATTTTGACATATTGTACTGAAAGAAAAGAAAGTTTTGATCTTCTCTTTCGTCTCGTCTATTATTGGTCGCTTGATGTAGAAGAGTTAATCCAATGAAACACTTACAAATGCTTTGTCATGTTCTTTTGACAAAGGAATTCGATGCTCATGCTGAAAAAATATATGCGGTGATCTTAGAACAGGTTCGCTCCGGCTTAGATTTAATGACGGTAACGCACCCTTCGAACCCGATCACTAAAAAATTAGAAGCATTAAATATTCCAAATGCATCGGCTCGTTGGTTCTTTTCTACTCACCAAGGGGTTCCAAACGATAATGTGCGACTCTTTCATGCGCATGATGAAACGGCTTTCTACTGGGCAGCCATTCATAAAAAGGTTAGTAAACGACCTTACATTGGCTCTTTTAAGATCGTAAAACCCATTAAGAACCATTCGTTATCGCAATGGGTTTATGCAAATACCGATGGTTTATATGCATTTGATTCAATCGATGCAAAAGAATTTCAATGTTTTTCACCCAATACTAAGGTCGTGAATTTAGAACTGGATTTATGCACAAAGATGCAAGACAAAACTTCAGAAGTAAAGCTTTTAAAAGAGAAGTTTGATCAGATTTACGCAAGTTTGGGATTTTTTAGGGACTCAATATAGCGTCATCCCTTAAGTCTTCGCTATTAAAAAAACAAAAAACAATCACTTTTTAGATTAAAGTTCAACTTTCTACATTAAGCTTAAAAATAGAGATGTTAGACGCACTGCACAACAAAACGATCACAATTCTCGGGACCGGTACTTGGGGCTGGGCGCTCGCTCATTTTTTAAGTCAAAAAGACTTCCAGATTCGGCTCTGGACTCCTACGGGGAAAAACTTAGATCATCTTTTATCGCAAAGAAGACATCCAAGACTTCCTGAAACTCGTTTAAAAGATAGTATTGTCATCACGGATTCTTTAGAAGAGGCTACATGTGGTGTAGACACCTTCGTTATGGCAGTTGCTTCTCCTTTTGTTCGTAGCGTTGCAAAGCAACTGAAAAATTACGTAGTGCAACCCACCATTATTTCGGTGACCAAGGGTTTAGAAGCTCAAACGGCTTTAACCATGTCGGAAGTCATTCAAAGCGAAATCGTGGAGGCAAAAGTATGTGTCCTTTCAGGAGGCAGTCACGCGGAAGAAGTGATCAAGGGAATGCCTTTTGCCTTGACTGCCACTTCTTCACACCAAGAAACCGCTGAATGGGTGGCATCAATCTTTAGACAAAAAAACGTTGGCATCGATATTTCGGAAGATATTCGGGGTGTTGAAATCAGCGCTGCCTTAAAAAATATTATTTCTATTGCAACCGGTATTGCCGACGGTCAGCAACTTGGTGATAACTTCCGCTCGGCACTTATCACTCGAGGCTTAAGAGCGATTCGTGAATTGGGAGTCACTTGTGGAGCAAATCCCAATACCTTTTATAAAGATTGTTGTTTGGGAGATCTCTTAGCAACTGCATTTAGTATGCATAGTCGCAACCGTAAATTTGGACTTCTTATCGGTCAAGGGTACCCTAAAGCGATTGCTTTAGAGAAAGTGGGCATGGCGGTTGAAGGACTAAATGCGCTAGAAGGAGCCCTTGCCCTAGCTCAAAAACATCAAACAACCATTCCATTTCGAGATACCGTGATTGATATTGTCGAAGGTAGGAAAAATCCGAAAGCCATTATTGATCTAATCCTTCAATAAAAATTTTCCCCGATAAAAATTCGTTAATTTACGGTTTACAGCATCTGTTCAATGCGTTTTTAGCGTAATCAGACAGCGATGCAAACCACTGTTACCCAAGATTAAGTAACGCACTTAAAAAATCATCCGATATCGTTATCATTTCTCTACCTACAGTAATGGTATCAAACCTTCAAAACGGTCTTTAAATAATCCAGGGGTACTTTTTTGATTCTCAAATAAGGGCAATACACATTATTCGTTGTAAAAAGTGTAGTTACTAATCAAAAATTCGTTGCATTTTTTGTAATTCGTACCATTGTTAATTTTCTTTGCGGTTTTATGGGGATTTGAAAGCATTTAAATTATTTGTGATCGATATTGGACTTCTTAGTTACATGAGCAAACTATCAAAGTACTTTGTTCGATGGCAACAACCTTTTTATTGAATACAAGGGAACTCCTGAACAGTATGTTTGTCAGCAATTAAAAACTATCCAGGACTTAGAAATTTATTACTACACTAATGACCGAAGTTCCTGCAAAGTTGACTTTGTCATTGACACCAATGAGATAGTTACCCTTCTTGAAGTCAAGGCAGAGATCAACCTTAAGGCAGAGAGTTTAAAAACCTATCGGGAAAAGTTTTCTCCTGAAATATCTGTTCGCACCTCTATGTCAGGCTATAAAAAAGAGGCATGGCTCGTTAATCTACCACTTTATGTGGTAGATCAAATTACACAGATATGACGATCGTAGTAACAAAAAAATCATAGGAGAAATTCACATCGTTTGAGTAGAACTTTCTCCTATGAATTTCTAAAATACTAAGCGAGGCCAATTAACCTCGCTTAGTTTACAAACTCTGTTATGAGTTCTTTAATTACTGAGCCTTAGCTAGAGCCTTTTCGACGGCTTCCTTGATCCCCTTGGAAGAGTTTGTAGCACCAGCAATGGTTTCAACACCCTTAGTTCCGTTAGCTTTGACGATTTCAGGGAGCATGTAATCGATTGGAGCCTGAATGATCATGCCAGTGTCAGTATGGTTAACTACTTTAACGTCAGCAACCTTACCATCTTTAACCGTTACTT
>CAZBHT010000093.1:0-5375 GCA_964491655.1 uncultured Burkholderiaceae bacterium | reverse complement strand
AACGGAAATGCAACGATCGGGTGGTAAGAAATTACCCGCCAAACAGTTTCTTTCCGGTTTCACATTGTCTGAAGGGACGATTCTTGAATGAGTGTAAATTCTTTACATAGCGTTGTTAGCGTTGCGACTAAGGTTTGGATGCAAATCCTTCGTGGCGCTCCTTTGGACAAGGAGTTGTCTAATTTAGAGGGCTCAAAAGAGATTAAATCCGCAGTTCAAAGTGTCATTTACACGACTCAACGTAATCGAGCATTGGCTGTAGCTCTTTCTAATAAATTGATGGAGCGAAAGTCTAAACCAGTAATTGAAGCTCTGATTCAAGTGAGTTTGGTTCAGATTATTGAAGGTCGTAGATCAGTATTTGCTATCGTCAATGAGTGTGTTAAGGCCTCGAAATGTTTGGATAAAAATCCTCGAGTCTCTGGTTTTGTTAATGCTGTATTGCGTCGTTTTTGTCGAGAAAAAGACGATTTGATAAAGCAAGTCTCAAAGGATGAAACCGTTCTTTTCAATGCACCGAATTGGTGGGTCAAACGTTATCAGGATGTTTTTGGAACGGACTCAAAAGAAGTTTTTGAAGTACAAAAGAAACATCCACCGATGACCTTAAGAGTTAATCAAAGAAAGCTATCTCGAGATGACTACAAGGCTAAATTAGATACTCTTGCAATTGAATCCTCTTTGGTGGGTGATGATGGTATTGTTTTAAAAATCCCAGTACGAGTAGAACAGATTCCTGGTTTTATGGATGGAGAAGTATCGGTTCAAGATGCCGGTAGTCAGCTCGCAGCGAAGATTCTTGGAGTAAAAAATGGCATGCGAGTACTTGATGCTTGTTCTGCTCCAGGAGGAAAAACAGCTCATTTAGCCGAAATTGCGGATTTAGATTTATTAGCTTTAGAAATAGATCCACTTCGAGCTGAGCGAATACATGAGAATTTATCCCGCTTGGGCCTTTCTTGTGAAGTTAAGGTATCAGATTCAGGTAATGTGGATAAGTGGTGGAGCGGGGAGAAGTTTGATCGGATATTGTTGGATGCTCCTTGTACTGCGTCGGGAATTGTAAGGAGACATCCGGATATTCCCTGGGTAAGAAGACCAGAAGATATACAGAACTTAGCCAAAGAGCAAAATCGTTTATTGGAAAATCTTTGGCCTTTGCTAGCAAAAGGTGGAAGGCTCCTTTATGCGGTTTGCTCTGTTTTTCCTGAAGAAGGTGTTAATCAAATTTCTAATTTTGTCTCTACGCATTCGGATGCTGTAATGGTACCCTTCTGTAATGCACCTAAAGGATACTTGCGTTTGAAGCCTAGTGATGAAGTAAGAGAGGATGGTACTTCAGATTGTCATGATGGTTTCTTTTATGCTTTGATTGAAAAAAGCTGATATAAAGGTAGACGCCTTTATTTGTGTAGAACTATGAAAACATTATTTCGGGTTATTTTCGTTGGGTTGGCATTTATCTTGTTAAATGCGCCTGTTCGTGCGGAGCAGATTGTTCCACTAGAGGTGTCTGTGCAAGCATCTGAAGCTAATCCGAGAGCGGTCGTATTTAATGGATTATTTGATTTAAATCCGAGTCAGGAAATTCTTGAAGTTCTGCGCAGAGGTATATCACTTACCTTCGTTTTAGAAGTAAAAATAACAAAAAAACGTTGGTATTGGGTCGATCGTACCCTTTGTAAAAAATCAGAATATATTCGTCTTTCTTACAGTCCTTTGAGTCGGCAATATCGAATTAATTTAGGAGGGATTTCTCAAAATTTCAGTGATATTGAGCAGGCTATTGATTTGATGTCTAGCTTCAGAAACTGGAAAGTCTGTGACTATCGAGAAATTAACCCGGAAAATCACGAGGTTGAAGCTCGTTTATATTTAAATACGTCTCGTTTGCCTAGACCATTCCAGGTCAGTTTGAAAAAAGATTCTGATTGGGATATGGATTCAGGATGGATTGACGTGAAGATTATCTCGAACGGAGCTTAATGTGTCACGTTTATTTCGTCTTGTTTTTTTTCTACTGGTTATTGTTAGCTGTATATTAGTTTTTTTGCTGGTCGCAGCGAGTCAAAACACGGTCTTTTTTGAAAAATACTATACCTCTTTAATCGGTATCAACGCAGTAGGTGCCTTATTCTTTCTCGGAATCATTATTTACTACTGCGTTAAGTTTTTTCGATATGCAAAAAAACAAAGATACGGTATAAAAATCTTAAGGAAATTAGTTGTAGCGCTTGTCATTACAGGTGTTGTTCCTGGGGTTTTGATTTTTGCTGTATCCGTTCATTTTCTTTATCAATCTGTCGATTCTTGGTTTGACGTTAGAGTGGAACGGGCCCTAGATTCTGGCCTGACTTTAGGAAGAGAAGTTTTAGAGAACTATCAACAGAATCTACTGAATCGAGCGAACCGAATGGCCCAAGAATTGGCTCAGACCTCGCCAAAGAATTGGGTTTCTAGGCTGAATTATTTAAGAGAAAGAGAAGGTGGAGAAGAAGCTCTTTTAGTGAGTGCTTCAGGAAAAATTATTGCGGTTAGTGGTGCTATCTATGGAAAAATTGTTCCCACCGCTCCTAATCAGAGAATTCTTCAAGATGCTTTGCAACAGGGATATTGGCAACAATTAGATGATGAGAACGTTGCAAATATGGTTGCCCGGGTTGTAGTGCCACTAAAAATCGAAGAAAACTTAGATAGAAGTTTTAGTATGTTTTTATCGGAATTGCGACATAGAAATGCTTTTATCTTGACAGCACCGGTTGCAACAGAATTTTCTCAAAATGGAGGACAAGTATTTCTTGAGGTAACGGATCGTGTACCTGCTCTATTAGCGTCGAATGCCCAAATGCTAATGAATGGATATCGAGATTACCAGGAGATGATTTTTGCTCGAGATGGGTTGCGGAATATTTATTTGATGACGTTGACCTTTGTTTTACTACTATCTTTGTTTAGTGGAATGACTTTGTCGGTGTTTCTTGCGAGCCGGTGGAGTCATCCATTAATGGCCTTATTGGAAGGTACTAGAAAAGTGGGAGAGGGTCACTATGAAATGGTTAAGGAGTCATCGAGTAATGATGAAATTGGGGAATTAAGTCGTTCGTTTAACATCATGATTGCTCAATTGGCAAGTACTCGACAAGATTTGGAGAATCGAGGAAAAGAACTTGAAGAAGCTAAAAGTTATCTAGAACGAATCTTATCCAAGATGTCTTCTGGTGTGATTGTCGTGGATTCAAATTGGACCATTATGTCCGTCAATCCTAGTGCCTCTCGTATCATGTGTATCGATCTAGTTAGTCAGTTAGGCACTCCTCTTTCAAAGGTACTTCCAGCGTTTTACGATGAATTGAAAGCGAGAATTCCATTCCATCACGGTGCTGAACAAAAAGATATTTCCTTCCAGGCGGAATTTGTGATGGGATCTGCTAAACCTAAGCGGATTAATGTATTTACGAGAGGAACAGAGTTACAAATCGGTAGCCAAAAAGGTTTTATTCTTGTTTTTGATGATATTTCACAATTAATTTCTGCTCAAAGAATTGAGGCTTGGGGAGAAGTTGCTCGACGATTGGCTCATGAGATCAAAAATCCGTTAACACCGATTCGCTTAGCGGCAGAACGTCTGCAATTACGACTAGTCAATAAAGTTCAAGGACGAGATCAAGAGATATTGACAAAAGCCACGACAACGATTGTCGATCAGGTAACGGCCATGAAGCAGATGGTAGATGATTTTCGTACTTATGCTAAGTTAGGTGCTCCTCGGTATGAAAAACTTAATCTCCCCATGTTTGTACGCGAAGTTACTGCTTTGTACGAAGCGGCTAATGTCAAAGTAATCTTGGACTTGGACGACTCTGTCCCTGAAATAGAAGGGGATCCCAATCAACTTCGCCAGGCACTTCATAATCTGTTTTCTAATGCAATGGAGGCAACGAGATCAGATCGTGAACTGGTTGTAAAAATATTAGTCCGTAAAGTTGAGGGTGTTGACGATAAAAGTGTGGGTGGAGTTGAATTGAGATTCGAAGATAATGGAACAGGCTTCTCTTCACAGATTCTAGAACATGCTTTTGAACCTTACGTGACAACGAAGGTATCTGGTACTGGTCTTGGTTTACCTATGATTAAAAAGATTGCTGAAGAACACGGAGCGACGGTTTCTGTGGAAAATATTCAAGACGAAAACGGAACCCTTTTGGGGGCAACGGTTTCCATGGTATTTAGGCTCTTTGTTGAAAGTGATGGAAAACGGTTGTCTCTTCGGTAAAATTAACTATTAGTTGTTGTTTTATTTAATACAGATATGGCGGTAATTCTTGTCGTAGACGATGAAATTGGTATTCGGGAACTTTTATCTGAAATACTGTCTGATGAAGGTTATACGGTTGAGTTGGCAGAGAATGCTGGTGCAGCACGTCTTGCTATGACAAAACGACATCCAGATCTAGTTTTACTGGATATATGGATGCCCGATAATGATGGAATATCTCTTCTGAAAGAATGGAGTTCAGGAGGTCATCTAGATGTTCCTGTTATCATGATGAGTGGTCATGCGACCTTAGATACTGCAATTGAAGCAACTAAATTTGGGGCTGTAGATTTTCTTGAGAAGCCAATTGCATTGTCTCGACTGATTTCGTCCGTGAAAACCGCTCTAGATAAAAATTCAGATGAACCTAAGATTGGTACCTCGCATACCCAGAATATCTTGCAACAAAATTTGCCAGCAGGTTCGGTAAACGCCCCGGTTCATGCTCGCATTATTGAACATAAATCCGATGCCCTTACTTCTTTAATGTCGGCAATCGACTTTAATGCGCCTTTACGTGAAGCTAGGGATCAATTCGAACGAATTTATTTCTTAAATTTATTACGTAAAGAAAACAATAGTATGACCAAGGTGGCTTCGTCAGCTGGCCTAGAAAGAACACATCTTTATCGTAAATTGAAGCAACTCGGATTGGATGTGGGACGGTCTCGAGGTAATGAACGGGGTAATGATTTAAATCACTAACAATACAGGTGGTAATCGGTGAGGATTTTAATTGTCGGTGCGGGAAAAGTAGGGACGTCTGTTGCTGAAAATTTAGTGTCAGAATCGAACGATATTACGATCGTGGACACAAATGAATCCCGAATTAATGAAATCCAATCGAACTACGACCTTAGAGGAATTGTTGGGGATGCGACATCACCATCAACGCTTGCGGATGCTGGAGCGGCGGATGCCGATATGGTCGTTGCCGTAACTGCTAATGATGAAACGAATCTAGCAATTACCCTTCTAGCAGAACAACTTTTTAATGTGCCTTCTCGTATTGCGCGAGTACGAAATGATGAGCTAAGGGAATATCCAGCCTTATTGTCTA
>CAZBHT010000092.1:0-5378 GCA_964491655.1 uncultured Burkholderiaceae bacterium | reverse complement strand
CTACCTCCTGCGCTCGGGACTTGCACCCGTTAGATTGCACCCATGCCAGGCGCACGAGAAAATGAGCCCAAAAACGGGCTCAAAAGGAATAAATATGCACTGGTTTCTTCGTCTTTTTGTACCGACCCCCAAAAAAACGGCCCAAAAGACGAATTAATCAGAACTTCCTATACTTTCCTCTGTCAGTTTATCTTTCAAAACTGACCTTCAAGGAGGGTTTATATGAAAACGCTATTGACAACAACTTTAGTCGCATTGACTTTATCTTCCAATGTTTTTGCTCTTGAAACATCTGTTGTACCTAAAGTAACAGAACTACAAACTAAAAACCCAACTAGTCGCCACCTGGGGTCGACAGGGCAATTCAAAAATGTCCCGAGAATTAGCTGATGTAACCATTACAGAGGCGAATGCGAATAATGCAATTGTTCTTCCAATTGGTCTAGCCTTTGAAGAAAGTTTGAAAAATCATCCTGATTTGATTTTGCATCACACAGATAAAACTCATCCCTCTGCCGCTGGTTCCTACCTATTTGGTGCCTTGGCTTACTCCTTACTTTTTAAAGAAAGCCCTGAAGGCCTTAAATTTACCGGCGGTTGCGCTAAACCTCTAGCCGAAAAAGACATTCATCATCTACAAAGCACAGCCTGGAAAGTGGCCAAGGAATTCTATGGTTGGAAATAGTTAAACCATCTTTGGAGAGCGAAAATTATTTTTTTCGCTCCTGTCAATAATCCTTCAGGGCTACCTCTTAATTTCCCTCTTGGAATATTTTTTCTTGCGTTGATTGACGTAAAATTATCAAAATAATTTTCTTAAAATTTATAAGAATGTCACTTTACTTATATCCCCAAAAGTAAAGTACTGAGAGGAGATTAGGTATGTCCAGTAATTCCAAGTGGGGCCTGTTTTGGCTCTTAGTGATTGGTGCTTTTATTGGCATTTTATTAACAGCCGGTATGGTTCGAGCCGTTCAATGGGCTGGAAGTAATGATTTTTGTACGGGCTGGTGTCATTCGATGGATCCCGTCACCGTTGCTTATAAATCAGGCACGCACTATAAGACCGCTAGTGGTGTTCATGCTGGATGCTCCGACTGCCATCTTTTAAATGAAACTCAGCATCCATTAACTCCCACCAAATATGTCGCTCTTTTAGCTAACAAAGTAAAAGCAGGTTCTATTTCCGGATGGGGCCATATTACAGGCTCAATCAATACTCCTGAAAAATGGTTGGAAAAACGTGATGAACTTTCAAAGAACGTTCTCACTTTTATGAAAGATTCCGGTTTTTCGAATTGTCGTGGTTGCCATGATCTAAGTTTGATGCACAATGAAAAGAAACCATTTGTTGGCAAAATGCATGAAAGTTTGATTGACAAACCTGAAACGAACTGTGTCATGTGTCACAGAAATGCAGGTCACAACTACAAAGATGTCGATGCTTATATCAAAGCTGAAAACAAGTGGCCTACGACTGAAGCTGTAGCTGAATTTGTCAAGAAAAACGCCTCAGCTACAAAGTAAATCTTTAGAGTCTTAGTTTTTCAAACGGGATGATTTCTTACATATGAAATCATCCCGTTTTGCTATCAAAAGTTTACTAAAACGCTACAATGTGACGGTTCTATATAAAGGATTCTCTGATGACAAGCAGTACCTCTCATGTTGTTTTCCGTAAAGATTATCTTCCACCCGATCACAACATCAAAAAGATTCACCTAACGTTTGACCTGGTTCCTAACAACACTGTTGTTACCAGTGTGATGGAGGTTGAACCTTTAGTTGATCGCAGCAGCGATGATTTACAACTAGACGGTGAAGATCTTGAACTCCTTTCCATCAAAATTAATGGAGAACAAGCCTCAAGAGAACAATATGACATGGTTCCAGGAAAGCTCATTATCCATCATGTCAGTGAATCTACCGTCATTGAAATCCAGAATCGAATTAACCCAAAAGCAAACCTTGAATTTTCTGGGTTGTACATGTCAAAGGACAACTTCATTACTCAGTGTGAAGCTGAAGGATTTCGACGAATTACCTATTTCCCGGATCGTCCCGACATCTTGGCTCAGTTTACAACGAGAATTCATGCTCCTCATGATATGACGGTGTTGTTATCTAACGGTAACCTCCTTGAAGAAGGTAACCTTCCAGATGGTCGTCGTTACGCCGTTTGGGAAGATCCCTTTCCTAAACCCTCCTATCTATTTGCTTTAGTAGCTGGAAACTTCCTCGTTAATGAGGAAAAGCTCACATTGATGGATGGCAGAGAAGTTTTATTACAGATATGGGTTGAACCCGGTAATGAAAATAAAACGGCTCATGCCATGGAAAGTCTTAAAAAGGCCATTCTTTGGGATGAAAAACGTTTTGGCCTATCTTTAGATTTAGACCGCTTCATGATCGTTGCGACAGATGACTTCAATATGGGGGCTATGGAAAACAAGGGGTTAAACATTTTTAACTCCAAATATGTTCTCGCTAATCCTCAGGTTGCTACCGATACCGATTACGCCAATATTGAAGCCGTTATCGGTCATGAGTATTTCCATAATTGGACCGGTAATCGCGTGACATGCCGAGATTGGTTTCAACTTTCATTAAAAGAAGGATTAACGGTTTTCCGCGAACAGGAATTTGTCAGTGATTCTTTAGGAAATAAATCAGCACAAGTTGTTAAACGACTTCAAGACGTGCAACTTTTAAGAACACTGCAATTCCCTGAAGATGCGGGTCCTATGTCGCATCCGGTACGTCCCGACAGTTATACAGAAATTAATAACTTCTATACGATGACTGTATATGAAAAGGGGGCAGAAATTGTACGAATGTACCAAACACTTTTTGGCAAAGAAGGCTTTGCTCGTGGGTTACAAGAATACTTAAGACGATATGATGGATCCGCCGCTACCTGCGACGACTTCCGTTGTGCTATGTCTGAAGCCAATGATATGGATTTATCTCAATTCGATCGTTGGTATTCTCAATGCGGTACTCCCCGCTTATCTGTACATACCGATTGGAATGAAACAGATAAAACATTGACACTAACTTGTCATCAAGCAAACCGTGTCATACCTGGCCAGAAAAAACCTCAACCACTTTTAATCCCTATTACTATGGGATTATTGAATCCACAAGGAAAAGATATGCCTTTATCTCTTGTGGGAGCGTCCGAGGAGCAATCTAAGAAAGAAACAACTCTGATTATGACTGAGGAAACTCAGAGCTGGACTTTCTCTAACATTAAAGAAAAACCCGTTCTTTCTATCGGAAGAGGATTTTCTGCTCCTGTCATTTTTGAAACAGAACACAGCCGAGATGACTTAATATTTTTAGCTAGCAACGATAGTGATCTCTTTAACCGAGCTGAAGCATTTCAAAAGTTAACGGTCATGACAGTTCTTCAGGTCATGAATGAAATTCAGATTAAGGGAAGTTTTAATCCTCTGATCCCAGAATCGTATCTTTACGTTTTCGTAAACATTCTGAATGATCAAACGCTTTCTCCTGCCTATAAAGCCTTTACGTTAAGTTTGCCCTCAGAGCAGTTGATTGGTGAAGAATGTTGTTTGATTGAACCAGAAGTCATTCGTTCAGCGCTCGATCATTTGAGACGCATTATCGGCAAGCGTCTGAAGTCTCATTTTGACTATATTTTGAAACTCTATCAAACCACCAGTGTGTACAAACCGACTGCAGAAGAAGCCGGTAAAAGGGCTTTCAGACATTTAGCACTTTCCTACTTGGTCGCCGCTCAGGATGCCAAAGGCTTACAAGAAGCCCGTAACCTTTTTACTAAGGGGAATAACACAACCGATCGCATTGAGGCTCTAAAAGTAGCCGTTACCTCGGGCTTACCTTTTGGCCGAGAAATGCTTGAACAGAGTGCTATGGAATGGCACTTAGAACCTTTATTGATGAATAAATGGCTTCAAATTCAAGCATTATCTAGAAGTCAGAATAATACTATTGCAACAGTTGACCTCGTTCGCTCTTTAATGGTTCACCCTGCTTTTTCGATTCGTAATCCAAATAACGTTTATTCTTTATTAGGAACGTTCTTTAAGTCGGGTGGTCCCGAATTCCACACGCCTGATGGCAAAGGATATCAACTTTGGTTAGAAACCGTTTTAGAAATTGACTCCTTCAACCCACAAGTTGCCTCCCGTCTAGCTCGCTCTCTTGAAAACTGGAAGCGATATAAACCATCATTGGCGAGTATGATGTATAAGGCGTTACGATACGTAAGTAATCAAAAACAACTTTCTCAAGATGTACGAGAAGTTGTAGACAAAGCTTTATTTGAACCCGTCTAATTTTAAGGACACCGAAGTGTTTAAATCTTTCAAACAATACCTCACAGAACTCAAGTGTGCTGGCACAATTGATGCAGAACTTTCTTTGTTGTTGGAGGCCGTTGCATCTTTGAGCAAAGATATTAATGACAAGGTTCGTCACGGAGAACTGGTTGGCGTTCTCGGTGCCGCAGGAACCGATAATATTCAAGGAGAACAACAGAAGAAACTGGATGTAATTTCCAATGAGATTTTTGTTAATGGTGTTCAGTGGACGGGCTCTATCGCTGGTATGGCTAGCGAAGAAATGGATCACTGTTTACCAACACCACAACAATTCCAACGTGGTCAATATCTCATCATGTTTGATCCACTAGATGGTTCCAGTAATATCGATATCAACGCACCGATTGGAACAATTTTCTCTATTACTCGTGCTCCAGCCACGGTAGATGAAGTAACGGATGAAAGTTTCCTAAATAAAGGTAGAGAACAGGTCGCTGCGGGCTACATCATGTACTCCCCACAAACCATCCTAACTCTGACAGTTGGAGACGGTGTGGATATGTTTACCTTAAATAACAATACCGGAAAGTACCTTCAGACTCGCTCCAAAGTCACTATCGATCCTAAAACTCAGGAATTTGCCATTAACATGTCGAACCAACGTCATTGGGAAGCCCCTGTTCAACGATATGTTGGTGAATTACTTGCTGGGAAAAGTGGACCTATCGGAAAAGATTTTAATATGCGTTGGGTCGCAGCGATGGTTGCTGAAGTTCACCGAGTCCTTTGTCGCGGTGGTATCTTCATGTATCCTAAGGACAACCGAGATCCTTCAAAACCTGGCAAACTTCGTCTCATGTATGAAGCCAACCCAATGGCTTTCTTGATTGAACAAGCCGGCGGTGTTGCTACAAACGGACATGAAAATATTCTAGACATTCAACCAGAAAAACTTCACCAAAGAGTCGCTGTATTCTTAGGTGCTAAAGAAGAAGTTGAACGCGTTACGACTTATCACAAGAACTAGTCTGTAGATTCAAATAAAAAATCCGGTTTTGTACTTTATTC
>CAZBHT010000091.1:0-5396 GCA_964491655.1 uncultured Burkholderiaceae bacterium | reverse complement strand
AGCTCACTCGACAAAAAGAAGAAAAAGGAGAGGGAGATTATTGGGTTGATGAAAAAGCGCATCAGGTTCAACTGTCCGAAGCTGGTCATGAAAAAGTCGAACAAATTATGGTTCAGATGGGCTTATTGCCACAGAACCAAAGTTTGTATTCACCTCAAAACATCATGTTGTTGCATTATTTGAATGCAGCGCTGAGAGCCCATAGTCTTTTTGTAAAAGACCAACACTACGTGGTACAAAACGGAGAGGTCATCATTGTTGATGAATTCACCGGTCGTCTCATGAAGGGACGCCGTTGGTCTGATGGTTTACATCAAGCAGTTGAAGCAAAAGAACGAGTCAAGATTCAACAAGAAAATCAAACATTTGCCTCTATTACGTTCCAGAACTATTTCCGTATGTACGACAAATTGTCTGGCATGACTGGAACTGCTGATACTGAAGCTTATGAATTCCAAGAAATTTATGGCTTGGAAACAGTTGTTATTCCTACACATCGCGAAATGATTCGTGACGATCAACAGGATAAGGTTTATCGCACAGCTAAGGAAAAATATAAAGCAATCCTTGATGATGTTAGAGATTGTTACGAACGCGGACAACCAGTGCTCGTAGGGACCACTTCGATTGAAAATTCTGAATTACTAAGTGATCTCCTAAAAGGAGCCAATATTCCTCACAACGTGTTAAATGCGAAGCAACACGAAAAAGAAGCTCAGATTGTTCTTGAAGCAGGTCGTCCTGGTATGGTCACTATCGCTACAAATATGGCCGGACGCGGTACCGATATTGTGCTCGGTGGTGGCATTAACAAAGCGATTGACTCGATTCAGACAGACGACACTCTTTCCGAAGATCAGAAAGCTACCAAGATTGCAGAATTAAAAGCAAGCTGGCAAAAAGATCACGACAAAGTTGTAGCACTAGGTGGCTTAAGAATTGTTGGTTCTGAACGTCATGAATCCCGCCGTATTGATAACCAGCTAAGAGGTCGTGCTGGACGTCAAGGCGACCCAGGTAGTTCTCGTTTCTATCTTTCAATGGAAGATCCTCTTTTGCGTATCTTTGCAGGGGAACGCATGCAGGCTTTGATGAACAAATTACGCCTACCAGAAGGAGAAGCCATCGAAGCTGGTATCGTAACGCGTTCAATTGAAAGTGCTCAAAGAAAAGTAGAATCTAGAAACTTCGATATTCGTAAACAGTTGTTAGAGTACGACGATGTCGCAAATGATCAACGTCGTGAAATTTACGCACTTAGAAACGAAATTCTTGAAAACAAAGATATCTCTGGACCGGTAACTCAACTTCGAGATGGTTACTTTACTTCCCTCTTCCGTCAATACGTACCGGAAGAAACCGTGGAAGAACAATGGGATCTTGAAACTTTAGAGAAGATTTTAAGTACCGAATGGCATCTTGATATTCCTTTAAAGAAAACCCTAGAAGCATCTGACAGCTCTGAAGATAATGATCTACTTCAGTTGCTTTTAGATACAACTCACAAGGTTTACGATGAAAAGGTCGCACTTGTCGGAAAAGAAGCCTTTACAGAATTTGAACGTAATGTTCTCCTTCAATTCTTAGATCAAAGATGGAGAGAGCATCTCACTCAGCTTGATGCTTTAAGACAAGGTATTCATCTACGTGGCTATGCTCAGAAACAACCAAAACAAGAATACAAACGTGAGGCTTTCATGCTTTTCGAAAATCTTCTTGAACAGGTTGGAGAAGATGTCACCCGTGTTCTCATGAATGTTCAAATTCGGCAAAAAGAACCTGAAGAAGAACAAAATCAGATTCCTGCACAACAAGAACAGTCACAACAAGCTTCCAACACCCAGGATAAACAACAGTATCCTCGTGTAGGACGTAACGATCCATGTCCTTGCGGTAGTGGAAAAAAATATAAAGACTGTCATGGAAAACTAAAATAAGTTAAATCCAAACGTAAGAAAACGGTCATTGGAAATAAAACCAAGGCTGTTTTCTTTATTTTTGTCACAAATTTTAGTTAATCTATTTAATCTGAAATATACATTTTTGCAAAGTCTCTTTATGGAATGAAAAATGAAATCAAGACTCTCATTTAAGCGTCAAGGCTTTATTGAACATTTCTTACGTACTGGACACTTTGCCGACAAAATGAGCAACGTTGTAGTGGCTAAACAAATAGCCTCTATCATTGCTCCAATTTGTAAAACCCATTCTCTTGGTAGTCCTATAACTGGAGCACAGTGTGAACTGCGATATCAATCATCTTCAATATGTGAAGACAAAATTTCCTACGAAAACGATGAGATCGTCGATCCTTTTGCTCAGCAAGAGACTTTAATTCTGCGTTTATACGTCAAAAGCACGAGTTCTCTGACTCGTTTAAAACAAATTAAAGGTACTTTAGAAAATGCTTTAAAACGTCATGGCTTCGGATCCATCACGATCGAAGGTATTTATAATCCAAAAGCATTTCAACCGTTAGAAACACCTCCAGAAAAGACTTTTATACCACACCCTAAAAGCAAGAGAGCTAGCGACAGTGCTAAAACACTGGCTAGCTCACTAAAAGATCCCGAACTAAAGAAAGCTTTAGAAAATCTTTCCAAAGCTCTTAAAGAACATCAAGCTGAGTGATACTGTAGAGCCGTTGTAAACGCTTGAGGAACCAGACTATCTTTTCCTTCATAAGTAACAAACTCATAGGAATCCTCATGAGCTAACAATTCACGTAAGAGTTTATTGTTAATTTCATGACCTGACTTGTGTGCACTGTAGTGCGCTACAAGAGGATAGCCCAAAACATATAGATCCCCCATTGCATCTAAAAGCTTATGCTTGGCGAATTCGTCTTTTGAACGCAAGCCATCCGGATTTAGAACAGAGTAGTCATCCATCACGATTGCATTATCCAGTGTCCCACCCTGAGCCAAACCTAAAGAACGAAGCATTTCAAGATCATTTACAAAACCAAATGTTCGTGCGTGAGAAACGTCCCGAACGTAGTTATCTCGCTCAAAATCAACTTCAACTAACTGAGCAGTAGCATCAATAGCTGGATGACCAAAATTAATGGAGAAAGAAAGCTTATAACCTTCATAAGGTTCTAATTTTGCCCACTTATCCCCTAAACTAATTTCTACTGGTTTAAGTACCCGCACAAAGCGACGTGGTGCGTTTTGTTCTTCGATCCCCGCGGCTTGGATTAGAAAGACAAAAGAAGATCCCGATCCATCCATAATAGGAATTTCTGGAGCATCGACATCAACATAGACATTATCGATTCCCATACCCGATAAAGCACTCATTAAGTGTTCAATCGTTGCAATGCGCACACCATCCTTATCAAGTGTTGTTGCCATTCGAGTATCGTTAACTCGGGTTGGTTCTACTTTGATTGAGACAGGAGGATTAACGTCGACACGAGTAAAAACAATACCGGTATCGGGGGCGGCGGGACGCAACGTCAAACTTACTTTACGTCCAGAGTGCAAACCAATTCCCACCGTGGAAAACACCGACTTTAATGTTCTTTGTTTTACCATCATTTTTCAATAACCTCTTAGTTATTGGATTTACGTAAAAATGAAGGGATATTGATACTGAATTCGTTTTCAGATTTCTTATTATTATCCTGTTGCTCTTGAGGAGCTTTCACCTCGTGCTGAGCATTAGAAGTCCACATACCACTACCCTGATTACGGTTTCCCAATATTGCAAAGATATCATCTACAGACTTTGCCTTTTCAGGACGAGTAACCGGAGGAATATTGCCAAAAACTGTATTGTCCCGAACAACGTTTACAGTACTATTTTCGTCTGGTTGAGATATTGGACAACTAGGGGCTACAGCTTCCACATACGGTTTCGTTACTTTTGTTACAGCAGGTTCTTGAATTGCTTCGACTCTTCCCATAGCAGAAGCCGAAGGTTGAGCACTAGGAGTATTTGTAGTTGGCTGATTTCTATTTTCTACAACTGCCTTACTAGTATTGGTAGCTCCCCATCGAGTTGCACTCTGAGGTTGGGGTTGACCAAAAAGATCCGTACCAATTTCTGCTGGTTTTGTATTACCACTTCCTTGATTTGGTTGCCAAGTCTGAGCTGAAATAGGGCCCCAAACTCCGCTTGTACCAGAACCGTATGGAGGTTTTGACGCTGTAGTTAAATTGGAATCTGTTCCAGTTTGATCCAAACCGGTTGCAATAACCACAATTCTCATGCGATCGCCCATAGTCTCGTCATAAACGATACCATGGATGACATTGGCATCTTGATCTGCAAAATTACGAATCGTCTCTAATGCACGGCGAACTTCACTCTGACGTAGATTATCTTCTTTCGCCGTAATATTGACCAAGAGAGCACGAGCTCCCTTGAGGTTTACACCTTCAAGAAGAGGACATTCGATGGCACCGGCAGCGGCGGTAATAGCGCGGTCAGGACCCTCAGCCTCTGCGGCTCCCATCATTGCTGTTCCGAGTTCACTCATAACGGTACGAACATCCTGGAAGTCGGCGTTCACAACACCGGCAGAATGAATTAGCTCAGCAATACCTGAGCAAGCGTTGTATAAGACTTCGTCTGCTTTCTCAAAACATTCCTTAACGGTCGCATCCTCACCAAGTTCTTCTTCGAGCTTGTCATTAAGAATTACGATAAGAGCATGGACTCGATTCTTTAACACAGCCAGGCCCTCTTCTGCATTGCGCATACGGCGATTGCCTTCAAAAGAGAATGGTTTCGTCACAACGGCAACGGTCAGAATGCCTAATTCTCGAGAAACTTCTGCAACGATCGGGGCTGCACCCGTACCAGTACCACCCCCCATTCCGGCAGCGATAAACACCATATCAGCACCTTGAAGTGCTGTTGCAATTTCTTCTCTTGCCTCGTTAGCGGCGTGTGCTCCAATCTCTGGACGAGCACCAGCGCCTAGACCAGAAGAGCCTAATTGAATAATTTTTTCTGCTTGAGATAAAGAAAGTGCTTGTCTATCCGTATTAGCGGCGATGTACTCCACGTTTCCTTTTATGGTGTGACGGATCATGTTATTGAGCGCATTACCTCCAGCACCACCAACGCCAATTACCTTAATAACGGTACCACTTTCACCTTCACCTAAAATATCAAAAGCCATGAAGTACTCCCAGCCAAACTTCTAAATTCGAGACAAAACACAATCTTATAATTGTACTCGATTAGACGAAGGAGCTTCTTAGAAAGTTCGTAAAAACAGTTCTTTTATGTAATCAACAGAAAATCCCAAAATACCTTTTCTTTTACTGGTAACAGACTGTTTCCAATGACGACGATTTAAATCGTTTAAGTATCCCATTACTGTCGAATAAGCCGGCTTTGAACAGTAGGCTAATTGGTTAGGATGATCAGACATTGATATC
>CAZBHT010000090.1:0-5642 GCA_964491655.1 uncultured Burkholderiaceae bacterium | reverse complement strand
TAGCGACGCGACACAATCATGTTGTCGGTACGCTTGTTGTTACGAGTACGATAACCCTTAGTGAGCTGACCCCAAGGTGTAACCGGAGCACGACCTGTACCTGTGCGTCCTTCACCACCACCGTGAGGATGATCAACCGGGTTCATTACTACACCACGAACGGTTGGACGGATACCACGCCAACGCTTAGCACCAGCCTTACCAAGTTCGCGCAAACCATTTTCTTCATTGCCAACCGTACCGATTGTTGCACGGCATTCAATGAGAATACGACGAACTTCGCCAGAACGGAGACGAACCTGAGCATAAGCACCTTCGCGAGCTAAAAGCTGAGCGAATGCACCAGCAGCACGTACGATCTGAGCACCCTTACCAGGCTTCATTTCGATACAGTGGATTGTGCTACCAACTGGAATGTTACGAAGTGGAAGGCAGTTACCTACCTTGATAGCCGCTTCCTGACCACCCATGATTTCATCGCCAGCTTTCAAGCCCTTAGGAGCGATGATGTAACGACGCTCACCATCCTTATAGAGGACAAGAGCAATATTTGCAGAACGGTTTGGATCGTATTCAATACGTTCAACGATTGCAGGAATACCATCTTTATCACGCTTGAAGTCGATGATACGGTAAGCCTGCTTATGTCCGCCACCCTGGTGACGAACAGTGATACGACCAAAGTTATTACGGCCAGAACCACGGTTTTTCTTTTCAACCAATGCAGCAAAGGGCTTACCCTTGTGCAATTCGTGGTTTACAACTTTTACAGCATGGCGACGACCAGCAGATGTTGGTTTAAGTTTAATCAGAGCCATTACTTCACCTCTTGTGCGAAGTTAATTTCCTGACCCTCAGCCAAGCTTACATAGGCTTTGCGGACATCGCTGCGCTTGCCATTGAAACGGCCAAAACGCTTTTCTTTACCCTTAAGGTTCAGGACCTGTACGCTCTTGACTTGCACTTTGAAGAGCATTTCAACAGCGGCTTTAACATCTTCCTTAGTTGCTGTTGGAGCAACACGGAAACAATACTGATTGTTCTTCTCACCGATAAACGTACTCTTTTCGGAAACGATACTACCGGTCAGAACCTTGTACAAAAATTCTTGGCTCATCCCAACATCTCCTCGAGTGCAGCAATCGCATCTTTGGTGACAACAACACGATCAAACTTGATTAACCAAACTGGATTCAAGTAACGAGGTACATCTACCCAGAAATTCTTTAAATTACGGCTAGCTAAATCCAGATTTTCGCTAATTTCATTAGTGAGAATCAACGCATTTTCAAGTCCCATTGCCTTGAACTTCGCAGCAAGATTCTTAGTCTTTGGTGTATCAACATCGATAGATTCAACAACCAACAAACGACCATCCTGAGCTAACTTGGAGAAAATAACGGCCATAGCAGCACGATACATCTTCTTGTTAACTTTCTGCGAGAAATTTTCTTCAGGGCTGTTAGGGAAAGCACGTCCACCACCTCTCCAAACAGGAGAAGAAGACATACCTGCACGAGCACGACCCGTACCCTTTTGACGCCACGGTTTACGTGTTGAATGATGAACAGCTTCTCTGTTCAATTGAGCACGAGTACCCAAACGGTCATTAGCCTGGAATGCTACAACCAATTGATGAACCAGAGCTTCGTTATATTCGCGACCGAAAACAGCATCAGCAGCAGCGAGAGTTGCAGTCTGCTGGCCCTGATCATTCATAACTTTCAGTTCCATTAATCGCTCCTCTTACTTTGCCTTAACTGCTGGACGGATAACAATATCACCATTGTCATGTCCAGGAACTGCACCACGAACTAAAATCAAATTACGCTCAACATCGATACGAGCGATAACAAGATTTTGAGTAGTACGCTGAACATCACCGAGGTGACCTGCCATACGCTTACCAGGGAAAACACGACCAGGATCCTGACGATTACCGATAGAACCTGGAGCTCTTGTTGTTACAGAGTTACCATGGCTAGCACGATTAGATGAGAAATGATGACGCTTGATGGCACCAGCAAAACCCTTACCGATTGTTACGCCTGTTACGTCAACCTTTTGACCAACAGTGAACATATCGATACCCAAGGTCTGACCAACCTTGAATTCACCGATCTTATCTGCATCAACATGAAATTCTTTGAGCACGGAACCCGCTTCAACACCGGCTTTATCAAAAACACCCTTAAGCGGCTTGCTCACGCGAGACGGCTTCTTAGAACCGAATGCGACTTGCACTGCGTTATAGCCATCAGTCTCAACCGTCTTAATTTGAGTAATACGGTTGTTCGACACATCGAGCACTGTTACAGGAACAGAAACACCGTCCTCTGTAAAGATGCGCGTCATGCCGATCTTGCGACCGACTAGGCCGAGCTTCTCACTCATTATTATCTCCACCCCAGCTACGATTGGCCGGGACAACTTTTAAAAAAAATCATCCAAACGAACAGGATGACCACGAAAGTCTGCGATTTTACAGTGTTTTTTTTTCTTTTGCAAACAAGAGAATATTGTTACTTTATATTTCACTTTGTAGTGTTAGTCTTTCTACCCTGATAGGTATAAACTAGAAAATATCTTTATTTATTTCACGGTGAAGATCAAATGAAAAAAATTGTTATCGCTTCTCTCGTTTCTTCAATTTTCGCAATTCCTTCGATTGCTGCTGAACAAGCCGATATCGTTGTTATCGGTGCTGGTGGTGCAGGTCTGTCCGCAGCTGTGACAGCACATGACCTTGGAAAGAAAGTTGTTGTTCTTGAAAAGATGGCTTATCTTGGTGGTAATACGAACCGTGCTGCGGGTGGTCTCAACGCAGCTGAGTCTAGACCTCAAGCCAAGCTAGGCATTAAAGATTCTATCGAGTCTCATTTCAACGATACGATGAAAGGAGGTAAGAATTTAAATAATCCTGATCTCGTACGTGTTTTAACAAACAACGCCGCCGCCTCCGTTGACTTCATCAATGGTCTTGGTGGCGATTTAAATGACGTCGGTATGATGGCCGGTGCTTCTCAGAAACGCTCTCACCGTCCTACTGGAGGTGGTTTCGTTGGTGCAGAAGTTGTTAAAACTTTAGTTAATGCCTCCAAACAACGAAATATTGATATTCGCACAATGGCCAAAGCTGAAGAATTGATTGTTAAAGATGGTCGTGTTGTTGGTGTTAAGTACAAACAGCGCGGTAAAGCTGAACAAACAATCAATGCAAAAGCTGTGATTATCGCCTCTGGTGGCTTCTCTGCAAATCAAGAACTGGTTACAAAAATAAATCCTAAGTTGAAGGGATTTGCTACAACCAACCACTCTGGTGCAACAGGTGATGGTATCGTTTTAGGTCAAAAAATTGGTGCAGATACCGTTGACATGAACCAAATTCAAACTCACCCAACTGTTGTTCCTGGTAAAGGTGAAATGATCACTGAAGCTGTTCGCGGTAACGGTGCTATTTTGGTCAACAAAGATGGCAAACGTTTTATCAACGAATTGCAAACACGTGACGTTGTTTCTGCTGCAGAGCTACAACAACCTGGTAAAGTAGGTTACCTCTTATTTGACCAAGATGTTAGAAAGAGCTTAAAGGCTATCGAATCTTACATTAAGTCTGGTTTGGTCACAGAAGGAAAAACTCTGGATGAATTGGCAACTAAACTTAAGATTAATGCAGCAAATCTTAAGGCAACTATGAGTACTTATGCCAAGGATCAAGCTACTAAGAAAGACTCTCAGTTTGGTCGTGCTGACATGCCTCGTCCACTGACAACTGCCCCATACTATGCAGTAGAAGTTACTCCTGCTGTTCACCATACTATGGGTGGTTTGAAGATTAATACTTCTGCACAAGTAATTGATACTAATGGTAAAGTTATCCCAGGCCTTTACGCTGCTGGTGAAGTAACTGGTGGTGTACATGGTGCTAATAGACTCGGTGGTAACGCCATGGCTGATATCACTACTTTCGGTCGTATTGCAGGTAAGAACGCCGCTGCCGAATAATCATGGAAATCTTTAGAAGTAACTTCAGTAGAAATTACTTCTAACTTTCAACTAGGGAGTCGCAGATGCGACTCCTTTTTAATATGAAAAAAATTGTTGCCTTATCTCTCCTTCTATCCTCTTTAAATGTAACTGCAAATTGGGCAGTTTATAAAGTTGATAGTTATGCTTTAGGAACTCTTATTAATGCCCAGTTCAAAACATCCTCCGCAGAAGAAGCGCAAAGGTGTTACGACATTGCTAACAAGGAAACTCGACGGTTAGAAAATATTTTTTCAACCTATATTCCCAATAGTGATATCAATCGCTTATCTTCTTCAGTAAATCAATGGGTTAAAGTCAATCCTGAAACAGCAGACATTCTTGATCTTTCAAAAAAAATAGCAAAAGACACTCAGGGAGCTTTTGATCCTACCGTAGGTGCTTTGGTGAAACTTTGGAGTGTTGATCAAAGTTATGCACGTGTTCCAACGGAAAGAGAAATCAAAGATGCGCTTAAAAATGTCGGATATGAACAAATACTCATTAAAAAAAGCAACGAGGGGATTTTTGCTCGCATGAAGAATGATCAAGTACTTACTCTCGGTGCAATTGGGAAGGGGTATATTGCTGATAAAGTAATAGAACAATTATCTAAAAACAACTGTTCCAATAGCCTTATAAGTTTTGGGGGAAACGTTGTTGCTAATGGTACAAATTTATTTATGAAACCATGGATTGTTGGATTGCAAGAACCTGCAAAAGAAAGAGGTAACTTCTTTGCAACGGTTTCTGCTGACAATGAATCTGTTGTAACTAGTGGAAATTATGAAAAATTTTTTATAAAAAATGGGATTAAATACCATCATTTACTTGATCCTACAACCGGTTACCCTGTAAAAGCAACAATTTCTTCTGTCACCATCATTAATAAAAATTCAGCATTTGCCGATGCAATGTGTACCGCACTTTTTGTTATGGGCTGGGATAAAGCAATTGAATATTTAAAAACTCACCCTGAAATTAAAGCAGTTTTAGTTGATGAGAACTTGACGCAAGTTGCATATACAAAAAATCTATCTAATGTCTTGAAGATAACAAATCCACAATATGTCTTAAAGATTATTCAGTGATATTTAAAAAGAATACAACTTTCAGATTCATTTCAGAAAAAAATAAACCCGCTTTCGCGGGTTTATTACCAATGCCTCAGTAATTAAAAATTACTGAACTTTGATTTCGACATCAACACCTGCCGGCAAATCAAGCTTCATCAGTGCATCAACAGTCTTGTCAGTTGGATCAATGATATCCATCAAACGCTGATGTGTACGGATTTCAAGCTGATCACGACTAGTCTTATTCACATGTGGACTACGAAGAATATCGAAACGTTGAATACGTGTAGGCAAGGGAACTGGACCACGAACTACAGCACCAGTTCTTTTTGCTGTATCGACGATTTCGAGAGCAGACTGGTCAATCAACTTGTAATCAAATGCCTTAAGGCGGATACGAATACGTTGGCTTTGCATTTTTTAAATGAATCCTTGAAAGAACGAGGGTCGAATACAGGATCCGACCCGATATATTAATTTAGTTGATTAGCCTTTGATCTTAGAGACAACACCGGCACCAACAGTGTGACCACCTTCACG
>CAZBHT010000089.1:0-5695 GCA_964491655.1 uncultured Burkholderiaceae bacterium | reverse complement strand
GGAGCCACTGACAGATCTGCGACACCAAATGGTAACGCAATTCTTTGAGCTACTTCGCTACCAATCAATTCACCAACACGGGTCACTTTGTAGGAAGTAGTCTTGATGATTTCAGCAATTTCTGAAATTGTTAGCTTATCGCCCTTACGTTTTACAGCGCGATCAATCGCCTTTTTCACGACACCAGGACCTGATACCCCAACGCTGATACAAGCATCGTATTCACCGACACCTAAATAACCACCAGCCATAAAAGGCACATCTTCAGGGATGTTACAGAAAACAACTAACTTCGCACATCCAATACCATCTCGATCTTTAGTAGCGTTAGCAACATCAAGAATACGTTCACCCATCAGTTTTACGGCATCCATATTGATACCGGAACGAGAACTACCAACGTTAATAGAAGAACAAATATGATTTGTAACGGCTAAAGCTTCTGGAAGTGCATCGATAAGATTTCTCTCTCCTGGTGTCATTCCTTTTTGAACCAGAGCTCCGAATCCACCGAGAAAATCAACACCAGCGTTACTAGCACATTCATCCAAGAGTTGGCAAACTTTAACCATTTGGTCTCGACTAAAACCGGCACATAATGTACCGATTGGAGAAATGGTAATACGCTTATTGACTACAGGGATTCCGTATCGACCACCTATTTCATCACAGGTACTGACCAAATTTTTAGATAAACGATTAATTTTTGCTCGTACCTTTAAAGCAAACGTATCGAAATCGCTACTAACACAGTCAAAAAGGTTAATCCCTAATGTAATAGTACGTACGTCCAAATGCTCACTACGGAGCATGTCAATGGTTGATATAACTTCGCGTTCAGTTAACATAACCTTTTACCTCTAAGTCTCTTAGGCAATGCCTACACGGTGAATAGCTTCAAAAATATGACGATGTTGCATGCTCAAAGACATACCATGCGACTTAGCGATAGAAGCTAAGGTTTGTTGCATAGCTTTACCGTCGGTATCAAAAGGAACAGTAATTTCGTAAACCAATAGAATTTTCCCCGGAGCATCTCCATTAGACGGAGTCTCTTCAATGATACGGAAGCTATCAATATTGCAATGACTTTCGTAAAAGATTCTTGAAAAAGATAAAAGAATTCCTTCTGATTCTTTCCCGTCTACTGTAACCACAAAAGGTTCACCACTAGTGACTTTGCTAGCTCCTGGTTGGTAGGCTAAAACAGAAACAGACATTTCAAAACCACGTTTTTCTAAAGTGGTTTGAACTTGCTGACGAATATTTTCTAAATCCAAGTTATCTGGATTATTGACAATCATGATCGAAGAAAACTGATTGCGCAGTGTAGTCTGACTCATATCCATCACACTACAGTTGATCTTACTCAGTCCTTCTGTAACGGTATAAACCACACCTGAGTTATCAGGTCCAGCAACAACAACTAAAACTTGTTCCAATTTAGCCTCGTAAGAACTTACAAACGATTCATTTATCGTTTTTTGTTGACAATAGAAAGCAGTATAAAGACAAGAAATAAAAATTAAGTATTTTTAGCTATTTTTATTTCATGAAAAATGTTTTGAAATCGAGGGAACGCCTCTAGCGAATTCGTAATGGATTGAGTAGAAACCGCCTCTATAGATTCTTTTCGTAACATAGATGCGACTTGGCCATAATAAGCAATATCCGAGGGGAGGCTTTTAGGATTTAGCGGATTATTTTGCCTTGCTTTATCACTTGGCATATCCGGAGCATCGGTTTCTAAGACCCAGGCTTCTTTCGGGAGTTCTGAGAGGATTTTTCGAATTCGTTTGGAACCCTCATAGGTCATAGCGCCACCATAACCTAACTTAACACCTAAGTTTAAAAATGTCTGTGCTTGAGATTCACTACCGTTAAAAGCATGAAGCACTCCTTTAACAGAAATTCGTCTTAACCATTTAGAAACGTGATCTAAAGCACCTCGACCATGCATCGAAACGGATAAAGAATTCCGAAAGGCCAACTTTAGTTGGCTTGAAAATACTTTTTCTTGAATTTCTAAAGGAGTTATAGCCTCTGAAGAGGCATCTAAACCGCACTCACCGATTGCAATGAAAAAAGGATCCCGTAAACTCTCTTGAATCTTCTTTTCAAGTATCAATAGATCATGTTGCCAATCATTCTGGATATAAAGCGGATGAAGCCCTAGGGCATAGCCACAATGAAATCGATGAGCGAGATCTCGTACTCGATCAAAATGTGATACACACCCCGCACAAATCAACATTTGGACTAGACCAACTCGCACCGCCTCTTCTAATCGCTTCTGAAGGCTATTTTCTTCATCACAAACCCAGAAATGATTGTGTGTATCAATCCAAGAGAGCGTCATATTTTCTTTTACTTTTCGATAATTTGACCATTTTTCAAATGCAAAATTCGGTCGCATCGCGATGCGATATCCATATCATGCGTCACAATCACCACCGCAATATTTTTATTTATGATCATTTTCGATAAATGATCGATCACCATTTTTGCGGTTGTGTCGTCTAGATTTCCTGTAGGTTCATCTGCCAACAAACACACCGGTTCAGAAACGATAGCTCGTGCAATCGCAACACGTTGTCTTTCTCCTCCGGACAGTTGGCTCGGAAGATGAGAGGCACGATCTTTTAACCCCATTTCTTCCAAAATCCGTAAAGATTTAGAATTCGCTTCTGTCGTATTTAATCGGCGAATTCGCAAAGGCATTGAAACATTTTCAAGCGCTGAGAATTCCGCCAACAAATGATGAAATTGATATACAAATCCTAATTTTTGATTTCGGAAAATCGTTCGATCTTTTTCTTTTAGTTCAAATAAGTTTTCCCCATCTACCCAAACAGAGCCCGAATCAATTAAATCCAACCCACCTAAACAATGTAATAGGGTTGATTTACCAGAACCAGAAGAACCAACAATGGCAACAAATTCTCCGGGCATGATTTTCAAATCAATATTTTTAAGAATCGAAAGACGTTCACCATTATCGTCATAGGTTTTACATAAACCTTTGGCCTCTAAAACAGGACGTAAACTTTTATTCATATCTCAGAGCTTCCGCTGGTTGAATTTTCGATGCACGCCAACTTGGATAAACCGTTGCAAGTAATGAAAGAGCTAAAGAGAAAACCGCTATAGGCACAATATCCTCAGCTCGGGGATCACTGGGCATATTCGAAATGAAATAAATTTCTTTAGGTAAAAATTGGATTGAAAAAACGTTTTCAATAAAACCAACAATTTCAGAGACGTTGCAAGCAATTAAAAGCCCTAAAGTACATCCCAGTACAACCCCACAAATACCAATAATGGCACCTTGAATCATGAAAATTTTCATAATTGAAGTTTGAGAAGCACCTTGGGTACGTAAAATCGCTATGTCGCTTCGCTTTGAATTAACTGTCATCACAAGAGAGGAAACCAGTCCAAAGGCTCCTACCAGAACAATTAAGAAGAGAATGATACCCATCATTCGTTTTTCGACTTGAACCGCAGCGAACCAGGTTTTATTCTGTTGAGACCAATCGATTGCAATAACACCATAATCCAAAATACCATTAAGCGCTTTAGCCTTTTGTGGTGCTTCTTGCATGTCCTTAAGTTTTAAACGAAGACCGTTTGGTCCCCCCGTACGAAACAAAGTTGAAGCATCTTTTAAATGAACCATGCTCATGGTGCTATCAAATTCGTAGTGCCCTGAGTTAAAAATTCCTGCAACGGTAAATTGACGCACTCTCGGTACAACACCAGCTGGAGTAAATTGACCTTGAGGAATCATCAAAGAAACTCGATCCCCAGGAGAAACATGAAGACTTCGAGCCAAGTCTTCTCCCAGAATGATTCGATACTCTCCGGCTTTGAGACGTTTTAACAAGTCAGACGGCATCGCACGAACAATATCACTAACCAGGCTTTCTTCTTGAGGTTCAATACCACGAACCATGGTCCCTTTTACATTCATACCACTTGTAACAAGACCTTGACCTCTCACATAAGGAGCAACACCAATCACATCAGGATCTTGTTCAATTATTTTTTGAATATCAGGCCAATTTGCTCGAATACCTCCGACATTGATCACCTCAACATGAGATAAAACAGATAGCATACGATCGCGAACATCTTTTTGGAATCCATTCATCACGGATAAAACGACGATAAGTGCCATAACACCCACCGCAATCGACAGCATCGATAACCCAGAAATAAACGAGACAAAACCATCCTTTCGACTTGTTTTTGATGGCAAGGTATAACGTAAACCAATAAGCCACTCGAAAGGAAGTAGTGATTGAAAAGTACGTTTCACAGACTTTTTCCATTTTCAGTAGTTTCATCATTTTAACGATTGCTTGCTTAGCATTAAAATGGAAAGAATGTATTCTTGTATATTTTTATTTCCCAATGCGCTTATCTCGGCTTCCAATAGTAAAGACCGAGAGCTTGTTGCGCGTATTCCGCAATCCTTCCAAGAGCTATGTCTTGGTGCGGATGAACCAAGTTGCATTCAACTTTTCAATTCTGATGAATTAGATGGCTTTGCCACCAATCAGTGGTTATGGATGACGATTACGGCCCGTACCACTCTTTTAGAGTCAGCTCCCTATTTATGGAAGGGACTCGGTGGCTATCGGTTTAATCAACAAATCTGGCGACTGACACCATATCATCTTTCTGAAGAAAAACTCATCAAATCGGAACTGATTCTGGATGAAGATGAAGAATGTTTCTTAATGGATTCTTTAAATCCGATCCTTCAAAAGCATCGGATGCAATTGCAACTATGCGGAAATCAGATTTTTGCAACCCGTAAACCAGCTTGGGATGTTTTGATTGCGCCGTGGGAAAGCCAAAAAAACAAACCGGCTTTTTCACCTGAAGGCACAGATGCTAAGGAATGGATGAACCTGTTCAGTGAATTACGTCTAGCCGTAGAAAATTCAGACTGGAATCAATACCGAAAACAAAAAGAGTTCCAGCCCATTGATGGACTATGGATTTGTTCCGGAGGAGTAGAAGAACAGATTCTGCCAATGACTCAATTGCGGACTATTCAAAGTGATTCCCCACTGGTTCGTGGTATTGCAGACGCATCGGGACTACAGACAGATTTCATCACAACCGAACAAGACGCTTGGCCCGATTGCGCTCCAGGATCTCGCTTAGTGGTATTTGATGAGTTTTCTAGAATCGACCGTTTTAGCCAACCTGATCTTTGGTTAAAAGCATGGGAATTAGCAACTCAGAGAATTACTCGTTTAGTAGAGAAATTGGAATCCACTGAAACGTATCAATTAAAGTTTGTCGCTACTGATGGCTTACGTATTAGTACACTTACGCGCAAACAAAAAATTAGTAAGTTATTGTTTTGGAAAAACAAAAATAATTACATTAATCCGTGGTTATTGCCTGAAAATTAGACTTTATGACGCATCTTTCCATCCGCCGTTACAACACAACCGTTGTTCACAATTTAGTTAATCATGGAATTCCGGAACCTCTTGCTCGCTCATTATCAGCACGAGGAATCGAACGATATGAAGATATCGAATTAGAACTTAAAGGACTTATCCCACCGAACGCCATGATGAATTGTGAGGATGCCGGAAAAATTCTTGCCGATGCAATTCAAAATAATCAGCGTATTGCTATCGTTGGTGACTACGACTGTGATGGTGCTACG
>CAZBHT010000088.1:0-5772 GCA_964491655.1 uncultured Burkholderiaceae bacterium | reverse complement strand
GGAAAGTCTCCGTCTTGGCGAAGAGGCGGTTGAAGTCAGAGCACGAAAAAGATTTAATATGATTCGCAAAGATGAGGTTCTTTTTCGTTTAGAGTAACCCTATTGCAATCGTAGGTAGGGAATGTTGTGAAACCGATTACAACTTTTTTGTCGTATGCCAAATCACATCCTTTTTGGTTATTGGGTGTCACAAGTTTTACCGTTTTAATAGGTTACCTCTGTTTCTTTTCGTTTTATCAACTGTTATGGGGTAATGCAGACGAAGCTCTGAAATACGGATTTTTTGCAGGCTTAGTTGGTTTTACCGCTACGGCAATCGGTTCTTTTCCAGCCTTTTTTATTAAAACACTTCCACAAAAAGTAGAAGATTCCTTGTTGGGGGCGTCGGCAGGGATGATGCTCGCGGCGAGTGTTTTTTCGCTCCTTCTTCCTGCGATTGAAGCTTCAAATTACTTATATCCAACCTCTAAATTCATGACCTTAGCGGTTGTTTGCTTTGGTATGGTTTTAGGTGTTTTACTTCTTTTTGCAATCGATGCGATGACACCCCACATCCATCGACAAATCGGTCATCACGGTCCTCAAGTAGCTTCTTTTTCTGGAACTTGGTTATATGCCTTTACGATCGTGATTCATAATTTCCCCGAAGGAATGGCACTCGGTATCTCTTTTGTACAACCCGAGTTAGAAATTGGGATTCCTTTAACTATTGCGATTGCTCTACAAGATATTCCAGAAGGTTTAGTGGTTGTTTTGGCACTTAGAGCTTTGGGCTTATCTAATACTAAGGCGGTTCTTTTCGGTATGGTCAGTGGTTTAATGGAACCAATTGGTGCGTTGTTTGGTGTTTTTGTTAGCTCAGGTTTCCCACAAGCCTATCCAATTGGATTGGCATTATCGGCAAGCGCTATGATCTTTGTGGTGTCTCATGAAGTTATACCTGAGACTCATCGAAACGGCCATCAAACCATTGCAACGCTCGGCTTAATGACCGGTTTTACCTTGATGATGATTCTTGATTACGTGTTCTAATACACACAGCATTAGAACAGGGTATTACTGAATCGTTTTTTCTTCTGTCTGTTGATTTTCGTTGATGAATAAGTTTTTCACGTCTTCTTCATCATAGGTTTGTACTCGATTACAGAATTGACAGGTAATATCAATTCGATGGTCTTTTTCTAGATGTTCCTGTAGTTCGTTTTGACCTAAAGAACGTAATAAATCATCGGTTCTGGAGCGAGAACAGTGACATTGGAAGACAACCGAATCACAGGCAAGGAGTTGAAGCTTTTCTTGCCAGTAGAGTCGTTGTAAAACTTCCGTGCCTTGTAAAGACAATAATTCGTCAGAGGTAATCGTATCAGTTAACTGAACAATACGATTCCATGCATCAGAGTCGGTATTGTTTTCTGAATTACCACCAATATCCGGCATTTTTTGAATCAACATTCCAGCAATTTTTTCTGCTGATGAAGCGAGCCAGAATCGAGTGTGAAGTTGTTCACTTTGAAGCATATAGTTTTCAAGAACGGTGGCCACGCTTGAACTATTTAGAGCGACAACACCCTGATAGAGTTGTCCGGTTACTTTATCAAAAGAATTTAGTGTGATGACACATTGTCCCTTGCCATTGGCATTAATTAGTTGTGTCATATCCATGTCATCACTCAGTTCGATATTTGGATTGACTTTGGCCATGGCTCGTACAGCTAAATTATTCTGTACTTCAACGACTAACATGGATACGGGACCGTCGCCTCTTACTTGCAAAGTAACGGAGCCGTTAAACTTAATCGTCGCAGCGAGTAATAGGGTGCCGGCGGTAAATTCACCTAACATGCGAGTAACGCACCTAGGATAATGGTGATATTGAATCATGGACTGCCAATCCTGATCAAGCTCTACGTGTTCACCACGAACGCATGATTGATCGAAGAGAAATTTACTCATTAATTGAGGATTGGATTGAACTTGAGTTTCCATATTTAAATCTAATTCGGAAAATAATAATGATTTATAAGATGTGGGGGCAGGCTGAAAAATAACAAGAGGATATTCGATTAATTCGATTTAAAAGTTTCAGACATATTTTGATAGTAACTACATAATGCTATGCACATAATAACCTGTAAAACGTTCATTGCGCCAATTACTGACGTACTCGTTGTTAAAATTGAATAAATATAGGATATTTCAAAATGATCAGGCCCAGAAGTAAGACACAGACAAAACATATTGAGATTATTGAGACAGAAGATTGTCTTGCTAAAACTAGAAAATTGTCTTCGGGTGAAGTTGTTCAGGGACGTTCTGTTCGTGAACATTGTTTGATTGTTGGTGAAATTGCTCGTCGCATTAGTAAGTTATATCCAAATCGTAACAAACTATTTGGCTGTGATATTGGTTTTATCGCGTCTCTTCATGACCTAGGTAAAGTAACTCCTGAATTCCAAAATAAACTGAAGGCAGTGATTGATGGTTCGACGAAAAAAACATTTTCATCTGTTGAAAGACACTATCAGTACCATGGAGGAGCATCTTATTTATCATTGAGGGCTTTAGGTTTTCCGGAAAACCTCGCTTGGGTTTTAGGTTCTCACCATAGTATTCTTCATAAAAGTTCGTTGATGTCGATTTCTGCCAATGCAGAGATCTTGGGTGGGACAGCTTGGCAGGTGAATAGACAAAGTTTTTATGAAGCTCTAAAGAAGTATTTTAATGTATCAAATCCGACTTCGATTAGTTATTGGTCTGATAGAGTGATCGGGGGATTAACTCAGCAAGCTGATTGGATCGGCTCGGGTCCGCTATTTGATGATCCGAATCAAGACTGGACTTTATTAGTTGATAAAGCAATAGAGGATGTAGGGTACTGTAAGCCTTGCGTTAAACAGGGCTTAAGTTTTAGTGATATTTTTGGATTTAAGCCGCGAGTTGTTCAAGAAAATTTAATTAATTCCGTGACAGGACCAGGTGTATATATTCTTGAAGCTCCAATGGGAATCGGTAAGACCGAGGCTGCGCTTTACGCAGCTTACAAAATGCTTGAAGCCGGTCATGCTAGAGGTCTGTATTTTGCTTTGCCAACTTGCTTAACGTCATTAAAGATTAAAGATCGAGTTGATGAGTTTTTAGAGCATATTCTTGAGGGAAAATATCATCAATCACAGTTACTTGTTGGAAATGTTGCAGGGGAGATGAATCCTGGATCAGCATGGTTTTCTCACTATCATCGACGAGTACTTGATAATTTTGGTGTGGGGACAATTGATCAGGCTTTATTTGCTGCAATGATAAATCGTCGTAGCTTCGTGACGTTATCAGGTCTAGTCGGTAAGGTGGTCATTCTCGACGAGGTTCATTCATATGATTTTTATACTCGTGTCTTTCTTGAAATTTTAGTGGAGCGTCTTAAAGAGCTTCAATGTACTGTCATAATTTTAAGTGCTACGCTCAGTAGCACTAGCCGACGAAAATTGTTGTTTGGGTCAACTTGTCAATCTTCCGAAAAGGAATTGAATTTGAGTTATCCATTAATTTCTAAATATTCTGAAAATACTTCTTTAGTTGAGCTACCGCAACCAATTGAAAATTCTCGTACGGTATATTTTGAATTAAAGTCTTCAGGAAACACAGAAGCTTTAAATGAAGTTATTGAACGAGCAGAAAGTGGTCAGCAGGTATTGTGGATTGAGAATTCAGTAGCTGATTCACAGGAAATCTATTCAATATTAAAGGCTCGTTTAATCGAGTCGAATATTGAAATCGGATTGTTACATTCGCGTTTTTTACCACAGCATCGTGCAGAAATTGAAAAACATTGGGTCAATCTTTACGGTAAACATAGCCAGTCTAGACAAGCGAGAGGTCGAATCCTTGTTGGAACTCAGGTCCTCGAACAATCGCTCGATATTGATGCTGATTTTTTGATTACGCGTTTGGCGCCTATTGACCTTCTATTGCAGCGTTTAGGACGTTTGTGGCGGCATCAACAAACGAAGCGTCCGATATCGTCGAAGCAAGAAGCGTGGATTTTAGTACCAGGTAATTTAGAAAACGCTCTTAGATCTACTCCAAAAGAATTCAAAGCTACTTCGATCGTTTATTATCCATATATATTGCTTCGTACATTGGAGGTTCTCGAACAAAGTTCTCGAGAAATTAATCTCCCAGGGGATATGAGGTCGATGCTTGAGGAAGTCTATTCGGAGCGGGACGAAGTTGAAGAATTTGCTGAGCATCTTCATCGAATGATGGATGGAGAAAAAGGAAAATTGGGAGTTAGACAGCAAGAACAATTGGCTAAGATTGCAGCTGTCACAGAAGACTGTACTGAAACCCGTTTAAGTGATCCAATGATAGATATTCTTTTATTGCGTTCAATTTCGAAAAACGAGCTTAATCGTCAAACGTTGATTGAAACGTTAGGAGGAGAGACAATCGTTTTACCGTGGAACGTTTCAGACCGAGCTCATCAACGAAAAGTTGCGACTCGTTTGGATCGAGAGTTGTTGCACTTACGCAAGAATAAATCAGTCCCAATAAGTAATCGTGTTCGTTTGATTAATGATTATCACCTCCATCACTATCTCTATTTAGGCGATGATCAAGAAGAACCGTTTGTTTGGGTTGGCATAGTTGAAGATGGTTGCAACATTAAAACATTGGGAAGAGATGAATCTGAAAGCGGTTATTGCTATCGCTTCAGTAAGGATTTTGGATTTGTAGGCTTAGAAAAAATCAAAAAGGAAAGCTAATGAAACACTTTTCATTATTTAGTGAGCCTTGGATTCCGATTGTAGGAAATGACCGTAAAAGTTTGGAACAGGTTTTTATTGATCCGACGTTGAATCAAATTGGCGGTCGAGCAACGGAAAAGATTGCAATTTTTAAGTTCTTGCTAGCAATTGCGCAACGTGCTTATACACCCAAAAACGAAGAAGATTGGGTCAAACTTCACCCAGAAGGTCTCGCAAAGGCTACACTAGAATATCTGCGGAAACATAGTCACTTGTTTGATTTATATGGTGAAAAACCTTTTTTGCAAATGCCATCGGTTCGACGGGCTGCTATTAAACCGTTCGCTACCATTGTTCCAGAAATTGCCTGTGGTAATACAACCATACTAACGCATGGTCAGGTGACTCGTTATTTCTCTGACGCAGAAATTGCGGTTAGCTTATTGACGTTACAAAGTTTCGCTTTAGGTGGTAAGCGAACTGACAATAGCGTGGTATTGAGCCCGAACTATAAAGGTAAATTTAATTCCAAAGGAAAACCGAGTACGGGTAAAAGTGGCCCTTCTTTAGATTTTTGTGGTTTATTGCATTCCTTTGTTTTAGGCGACACTTTATGGGAATCGCTCTGGCTGAATCTTTGGACTCAAGAATTTCTCAATCAAGATAAGCAAAAAGTACTTTATCCATTAGGTTTAGGAACTCCTCTTTGGGAACGTATGCCGGAAGGTGAAGATTGTCCAGTAGCTAGAGAATATCGAGATACGTTGATTGGCCGTTTGGTTCCTTTATCTCGATATTGCCTAGTTGATGATCAAAACATTTATTTGACGGAAGGCATTAAGTATGACGGTTATAAGGAGGGGAAGTTCGATTCCACTTCGGCAGTTATAAATTCTCCAAAAGGACCAAAGACTTTGTGGGTTGATCCAGAGAAGCGTCCTTGGCGTGAATTGACAGCGCTATTAAATCAGATAAAAGATGGTTCTCATTTTGAATGCCTGCAGGTACAAGTGTTTTCTACACATTGTCC
>CAZBHT010000087.1:0-5871 GCA_964491655.1 uncultured Burkholderiaceae bacterium | reverse complement strand
CGCAAGGTGAGGTACACGCGTTCAACATAGCGTCCCAACCAGAAAAGATTCTCACTCTGCTCTATCGAGATAAAACCCATGTATCTTTAAAACCTCCACCTTGAGATGAATTAACTACAAAAGACCCTTCAACTCGAGAAAAACGAGTCAATCCACTGTGCCACACTTTAATACCGTTGGCTGAAGAAATTACAAACGCTCTCAAATCAGCCTTACGATAGACTTGAGTCCCATTTTCAAGAATGGGTAAATCAAGAAAATCAATTACTTCTTGAAGAATAAAACGACGAGACTCATTAACCAACCTAGAACGCCACTGTGCCAACTCTTCCTGACTTAAATCTCGACCAAAAAGCACTCCATAACCACCAGCCTCGGAAACATCTTTAATCACGAGACGCTCTAAATTTTCTAAGCAGTATTCACGATCTTCTTTATAAAATGGAAGGTACGTCGGGGCATTCTTTAAAATTGCTTTCTCTTTTAGATAGTACTCGATCATTTTTGGAACGAAATAATAAATTCCCTTATCGTCTGCTACCCCATTTCCCGGAGCATTAATGATGGCGACATTACCGGCTCGATAAGCACTCATCAAGCCAGGAACCCCAATTAATGATTCTGGATTAAAAGTTAATGGATCCAAATATTCATCAGAAATGCGACGATAAATAGCACCCACCTGTACAGAACGCGTCTCAGTTGTTCTTGCATAAAGACGATTATCTTGTACAAAAAGATCGGAATGCATAACAAGTGGGAAACCCGTTACTTCTGCTAAATAACTATGTTCAAAAAATGCGGAGTTGTATCTTCCAGGTGTCATGATGACACAGATACCGTCTGTTTTAACGCTCTCCATACACTCGCGTAACAGATCTGCATAATTCGCATTACTATCAATAGCGTTTTCAATAAAAGTTTGGGGGGAGGCTCGACGAGCTAGTTTTCTAGCAATTAAAGGATAGGAAGCTCCCGAAGGAATCCTGAGATTATCTTCCAAAATGTACCATTCACCATCCTTGGCCTGAACTAAATCAATACCAGAGATATGAGAAAACACTCCCTTTGGTGGCACAAATTGATCGCACTGACTCAAAAAACCACTTGATGAAAAAACGAACTCTTCCGGAATAACGTTATCTGAAATGATTCGACGTTCGGTATAAATATCTTTCAAAAATAAATTAAGCGCTTTAACTCTTTGAATTAAGCCCTTTTCGATATATTCAAACTCATCCTTTTCTATGATTCTTGGTAAACAATCATATGGAAACAGTTGCTCATGAAACTCATTATTTTTGTAGATACCAAACTTCACGCCATATCGAGCTAGTAGACGATTAATTGCTACCGTATTAGCCACCAGTGATTCCATGGTTTTCCCCTTTTTTATTAGCTTGAAGCCCGGATCGAGCAATCCTTAACTCATTATGTGATGATCCAATTTTTTATGTTTTTGGTCAACTTTCTATAAAACTTATCTTTGCATTTCAGTAATTACATTCTTATTCTTCTCAAGTTACAGAGCAGAATAGGCCTTAAATAACATATAAGCACAAAGTACACACAGTAAGCATGCAAAGATTCGTTTCAGCGGTTTTACATTAATCGAATGTGCAACTTTAGCCCCCAATGGAGCAAACAACACACTAGTTGCTGATACACAAAACAATGCTGGGATGCAGATATAACCAAAGTTAATAGGCCATCCCGGTAAACCTGGCAGATTCCATCCACTAACAATGTAACCGACTGTGCCAAAAAAGGCGATTGGGAAACCGAACGCAGCGCTGGTTGCCACAGCGTTATGCATTTTCACATTACACCAAACCATCCATGGAACTGAGATAAAGCCACCACCCGCACCGATTAATGCCGATAAAATTCCAATAACAGTACCAGCTCCAAATTGCCCCGGGAACTTAGGAAGTTCACGAGTTGCGGATGGAGCTTTATTCCTAAACATCTTATAAGCAGACATACCGACAAAGAGGCTAAAAATCAGAGAGATCCAAAATGCAGAAAGCCATCCTGCAATCTGTGCGCCAAGAAAAGAACCGATCAAAATCCCAGGAGCCACACCAGCGACCAACTTCCACATCACTGCTCCTCTTTTATGATGAGCTCGTACGGAAGAGACTGATGTAAATGCAATCGTTGCCAATGAGGTAGCAATGGCCACATGTGTAATATATTCAGGACCAATAACGCTATGAGGAATCAGCATAATCAAAAAAGGCGTAATAATTAGCCCTCCGCCAATCCCTAAAAGTCCAGCCATAAATCCGGTAAAGCAACCCAACAACGCTAAAAGTGTAATGATCGTTATATCCAAAATGAACTCCTTTAAGAGTTTTTATTTACCTTATCCCAAGATAATCCTTCATTTCACAATAAGAAATATTGTAAATATTTATGCTTAGATAAACGAAAATTTATACACAATAACTCGTTCTCTTTTCTCATATTGTGCCATGACAAAATCGATTAAGTTTTTTAGATTTGGGGAAAATATGAAATATTTTTTGATTTAACAAAAACGAAAAAGTCCCCGAATTTCTTCGAGGACTCTCAAGACTATAAAGAATAGTATCTTTTATAAGGTCAAATTACTTAACCAATTTGCATTCGCAACGTGGCTTAAGCTGTTTGAAGAAATCATTGCCCTTATCGTCTACCAAGATGAAGCATGGGAAATTTTCAACTTCAATCTTGTATACAGCTTCCATACCCAATTCTGGGTATTCAATACATTCGATGCTCTTGATGGAAGCTTCAGACAGAGCTGCAGCTACGCCACCAATCGTACCTAAGTAGAAGCCACCATACTTCTGGCAAGCGTCTGTTACAACCTGAGTACGATTACCCTTAGCGATCATGACGTATGAACCACCCGCAGCCATGAATGGATCAGCATATGGATCCATACGAGCAGCTGTTGTTGGACCCATAGAACCACAAGCATAACCTTCTGGAGTCTTTGCAGGACCTGCGTAAAGAATTGGATGCTTCTGAGTATATTCAGGCAAGCCTTTACCGCTATCCAAACGTTCCTTCCACTTAGCATGAGCAATGTCACGAGCAACAATGATTGTGCCGTCCATAGATACACGAGTAGAAACTGGATACTTGGACAATTCTTTACGGATTTCATCCATTGGCTTAGACAAATCAATCTTAATTGTCTGGCCTTCACCTTCCTTGCGGAATTCTTCAGGAATCAATTCAGCAGGATTGTTATCCAATTTTTCAATGAAAAGACCTTCCTGTGTAATCTTAGCCTTAATGTTACGGTCGGCAGAACAGCTCAAACCAACACCGATCGGACAGCTAGCACCATGGCGAGGCAAACGTACAACGCGGATATCATGAGCTAAACTCTTACCACCAAACTGAGCACCGAGGCCGATGTTATTTGCAGCTTCTAACAACTGAGCTTCTAATTCAACGTCGCGGAAAGCACGACCAGTTTCGTCACCAGTTGTTGGTAAATTATCGTAGTACTTTGTAGAGGCCAACTTAACGGTCAACATTGTCTTTTCAGCAGAAGTACCACCGATTACGAATGCAATGTGATATGGAGGACAAGCAGCTGTACCGAATGCTTTAATCTGATCAACAAGGAATGGAACCAAAGACTTAGGATTCAAAATAGCCTTAGTCTTCTGGAAAAGAACAGACTTATTAGCAGAACCACCACCCTTCACAACGCAAAGGAAGCGATATTCCATACCCTGAGCAGCTTCAAGGTCGATCTGAGCAGGCAAGTTGCAACGAGTATTAACTTCTTCATACATGCTCAATGGTGCGTTCTGAGAATAGCGCAATGCATCTTCGGTGTATGTCTTGTAAACACCCTTTGCAATTGCTTCTTCATCTTCAAAACCAGTCCAAACCTGTTGACCTTTTTCACCATGAACAATTGCTGTACCCGTATCTTGACATACAGGAAGAATGCCCTTTGCTGAAATTTCAGCATTACGCAACATTGTCAAAGCAACATACTTGTCGTTGTCACTGGTTTCTGGATCACGAAGAATCTTAGCTACGCTTTCATTGTGGGAACGACGCAACATGAAGTTAGCATCGTGGAATGCGCGATTAATCAGGGTTGTTAATGCCTCTTTAGTTACCTTAAGGATTGGCTTGCCCTCGAATTCGCCAACAGAAACACCATCCTTGGAAAGAAGATAGTATTCTGTATCATCTTTTCCGACCTGGAACATCGGGGCGTACTTAAATTCCGGCGTTTGTGCCATCTGAGATTCTCCTTTGAATGAGGTTGTTATCATAATGTGATAAGTTACTCTTTTTTTTTCAACTCGTCTATAAGACGTATCATTTTTTATACTAAGTCAATAACATCAACAGATTCCATTCTTTTTAAAAAAATAGAACCCATTGAATCGCATTAACAAAGTATTCAATTTATGTTAGGGTTAATACCACATTAAATTAATGACAATACTTCTATCTTTTTCAGTGTTTAAATGATTCCCGAATAATAACGAAGATAAGTCCAAACACTAAAAATAACTAACATAAGTGCAGAAACAACAGCACTTTTGAAAATCGTTTTCCAAAGATCCGATTTGAAATAGTCAACGGTAACTAAAATACAAACGTGAGTAGGCGTAATCATCTGACCAGCCAAACCGAACGCCATAACGATACTAACAAGTACAACATTACCTGGATCCATTAGAGCAACCAGCGGAAGGACCATGGCAATATAACCTTGAGTCATACCTGTAATTAGTCCAAAAATAAAAGCTAAAACAGCAAATAAAAATGGTTGAGAAAGATCCGCAGCTCGTACTCCATCAACTAAGTCCTGTAAAGTTCCCGTTACGGTCAAAATTTGAATGAAGTACAGGATAAGAAATACATTTAAAAAGAGTCTTCGATCTAAGCTTTCTAAGAAGATATCCAGAATCGGTATCGGTCTCTTTAACAGATAGAAAAACGGAATAAAACCAACCACAACCAAACCCATCGATAACGCTGCGGAGACGTTAAGAACAATGACTAGGAACATCACAGAAAATACAGGACCTAAACCAAGAAAGACACTCTTCCAATCAATCGTGTGGTCCCCTGTTGTGTTAGTTGCTAGTTCTAAATTTGTTATCTTTAAAGGTCGAATCAAAACGATCCACCCCAAAACAAAACAGAGAATCGTTAACCAACCAATATGAACAATCAAGGTTCCAATGGAAACACTTGAAATGGCACAAGCTAGGATCATGCCTGGCATTAATGGATTAGAGAATTCAAATATGTGTCTAAACCAGATATTAACGGCACTTTGTTCATCAGGATCAATATCAATACCTTTAGATGCTTCTTTAACGATTGGGCTTGAAAAGCGAGCACCGCCTACAGACGGCAATAAACCCAAAAAAGCAGGCATAACGGCTAATGTGACCTTATTGCTAGAAAATACATTCCGCATTGTTTTCACAATACCTGCCAGTGTTCCACTTTTTCTAAGTTCAACTTCAAGGCACATCACAAAATAAAGACAAAGAATAAGTTCCCACGTTCTCCATTGTTGCAATGTTTGCGTTAGGGAATCCCAAAGAGCTATGAGTTCTAAAGATTCAAACGCCCAAATAAAAAGTCCACCTGACACAATTGCTGGGCCAATTGGAAACTTAAATCGCATCAAAACAACAATTAAAACCATTGCCGCTGACACAACAAGAAAAACATTATCCATAACTTATTTCGCAAAATAATTTCAAAATATTTCGTATGGTGTGATTTTAGACTTACAGCAGTTATTTCAGGAAAAATTTAATAAGTTAATAAAAAAACAGACAACCACTTATTTCACCTCTAGTGGAAGTTTTACAAATAATTTGA
>CAZBHT010000086.1:0-5945 GCA_964491655.1 uncultured Burkholderiaceae bacterium | reverse complement strand
GTGTAACTTCAAGATGTTAAGCTAATATATTGGTTAAATGTAATTAAATGTAAATATTTCATAATCTCTCATTATGATCGTTTTAGATAATAAGAATTTCTTAAATTCAGCTATAAAATTAAACGATTCTCTTTATTGGGAATGCTCATGGTGCATACAAGGAAAGAATACATTACAGGATTGATCTTGGCTGGAGGTAGGGCACGTCGAATGGGTGGCCTTAACAAGGGTGCCCAACAATTAAATCGACAAACTCTTTTTGAACATATTGTTCAAGCACTTTCTCCTCAGGTAAATCACATCGTTATCAGTGCGAATCAATACTTGGATTTTTACGCTAAGGCAGGATTTCCAATCTATTCTGATATTCGAGAAGGTTTTATCGGTCCTTTAGGTGGTATTGAAACAGTCTTAAAATGTCATTCCAATATTCAATGGCTTTTTTGTACACCTGTAGATACGCCTTATATTCCTTCTAATTTGGTTGCCACTCTTTATTCTGAAGCAAAAAAAAATAAAGCGCTCGCAGTATTCCCTCGTATTGATACTCAAACCTATCCATTACATTGTTTGATCCACGCTTCTTTACTCAATTCTCTTATGGAATATCTCGATAAAGGAGAAAGAAGCGTTCAACGATGGCTAAATGCTCATTCTGTCATCGTAAACTTAGAGACTTCTGGAAATGAGTTTATTAATATCAATACAATGGAAGAGTTACTTGAGTTAAACACGGTCAGGCCCAAGTAACTCATTATCACCCTAGATATATTGGTTTCACTTTCAAGTAGAGGATCGAAAATGAAAGAAAAAACAGCAATTAGCTTTCAAGATATTTATCTACTACTTGAAAATTTCATCATTCCCCAGAAAAAAACAATTCAAATCTCTCTTGAAAAAGCAACCGGATTGGTATTAGCTCAAGATATTCATAGTCCCTTCAACGTGCCTTCCTTTAACAATTCTGCTATGGATGGTTGGGCCTACAACTCTAAAGATATCCTTCCAGGTGGTTTCACATTAAAAGAGGTGGGTTCGTCTTTTGCTGGACACCCATACACCGGTTCTCTTAATTCAGGAGAATGCGTACGCATTATGACTGGAGCTATGCTTCCAGACGGAGCAGATACCGTAACAAAGCAAGAAATTGTCACTGCGCAGGGTACTAATATTCATTTTCCAGAAAAAGTTCAACCCAATGAAAACGTTCGATTTAAAGGAGAGGAATTTTTATCTGGCGACCTTATTTTAGAAGTCGGTACCCTATTACATTCTGGTCACATTAGCCTATTAGCAAGTTTAGGTATAGAAACCTTAACCGTTTACGAAAAAATTCGTGTTGCATTCTTTTCCACTGGAGATGAACTCCAAACCATTGGTGAGACTTTAAAAGCAGGACATATATACGATTCGAATCGTTACGGTCTCCAATCCATGTTGCAAGAGTGTGGTATTGAATTTATCGATTTAGGCATTCTTCGTGATAATGCAGACTCTCTTAAAAAAACTTTGTTAGAAATTGCACCAAAGGTAGATGCCATTATCACTTCTGGAGGTGTTTCAGTCGGACAGGCAGACTTAACTCGTTTAGTCGTCAATGAAATTGGATCCATCCAACCATGGTATTGCAAAATTCGCCCAGGCAAACCTCTTGCATTTGGCAAAATTGGTAACACCTATTTCTTCGGTTTACCGGGAAATCCAACGGCAACTCAAGTTACTTTCCATGTGATCGTACGTTTTGCACTTAATCTACTGATGGGTATTACAAAACCACATATCCCAATTACTTTAGCTCGAACAAAATCACCTATCCGAAAAAAGGCTGGTGTAACTGAATTTCAAAGAGGGCGCCTGTTTTTTGAGAATGGTTCCGTAGTTGTTGAAACCTCTGGAACTCAGAAAACAGGCATCTTGAGTTCCATGGCTTCTAGTAATTGCTTTATTTTGATTCCGGAGCAAACACAGTCGATCGAGAGCGGTGAGTTGGTTTTTGTCCTCCCATTCTATGGTGCTTGTTCTTAAACCACTTGGATTTTCGTCTCAATGACATCCTCGGTTTTCTAGAGGCTGGAGGTTTATGGAATTTTGGTTCGTTTTCAAAAGAAGGTTTTTTTTCTTTTACGACAACAAGCTCTTCTTCAAGTTCTCTTGGGTCCACCTGAGCTGGCACAATAACATTGCCTTCTAGATCCACAATGCCTCTTAATCCCACACCACGAATCACAACATTACCAACTTGACCATAAACACGGCTTTGATGTTGGTGTGCATGAAAAATGTACCTAACCCCTAGCTTGTTGGCTAAATCATCGATAGCTTTAAACCCTTTTGGATGTACTGCAGGAGCTTCATGAGTTACGAGAACCGTTGCCCTCATATTTCCCAATCGCTCGTAAAGGTTAGGGAAAATCGTTGACCTATGACGTCTCGGTAATCCACCTCGCCACATACCGCTTTTTCCAATCTTATGGATAAAGGATGTTGGCGAAACATAATTAGGCCTTCCTGGAGGCATCCAGATTTGTCCTCGGAAAACACCACCTAACCCAGCCACTTTTACAGAACAGACATCTAGCACTCTGCCATGAAGATTATGGCTACTAAAACGAGAACGCCAGAGACGATCAAAAATAAGGTCTGAGTCCGTATCGTGATTACCAGGAATCCAGAAGACTTCTGTATTACCGCGATTCTTAAAAATTTCGTCCAACGAGAATTCTGGAGTTAAATCTCCAAGAATCACCACAGCATCGGGATGAAACTCATCGATGGCTGAAACAATATGCTCAAATCTTCCGTGGGGATCACCACAAATAAAAATCTTACTCATAACCACCTCTACAGATGGTTACACCTCGGTATCTTATTAAAGATAGACTCCCACCTCGGTCTTCTTTGTTTGTGTAAATCATTTTCTTTATGTCGTATTTTGCTTATTTTTATTTTCTTAACGCAAAATACAGACATCCAAATTTTTAAGTTATACCGAGAATATCACTAAATGGTGCTTTTAGGATACCTGATTTTATTTTGGTCTAGTCAACCTTCAGCACATCGACTCCTTTCGGAGGAGAAAAGACAAATTCTTTTTTAGAAAACTGAATTCCCGTTTGAACCTTATTAAATTCAAGTTTGGATGTTTCCCCTAGATTACCAGTGAATTGTATCTTCGCTAGCGCTTTATCTTTAAAGCCAACTAAAACTTCTGAAAAAGCAAAATCCTTGCTTTTAGGAAGTAATTTCACCCAATGCACATTTCCCTTTTCGTATGTATTCTGCACGATCCAGTCTTTATCCAATTCCGATGAACCAAAAAGAATAGACGCTGGACTTGAAGGAAGTGAACCTTTGAGGCGACGCACGGTAATTTGCTCTAGGTCTTTATCCCACATCCAAAGTTTTTTCCCATCGCTTACCATGGTTTGAGCACAAGGAGACTGGTACTCCCAAATAAAGTTACCGGGACGAGAAAATTTAAAAAAACCTGATGAAGGACCATCAATCAATTTTCCATTTTTATCAACGACTTCTTGAGTAAATTCTCCTTGAGCTGTTTTAACATCTTTTAAAAAAGACTGAAGCTCCAATAGACCATTGCCTAAAACAAGAGTGGGTATAAAACCTAGTAATGAAAGTAAAACTCGTAACGTCATTAATTTTTCCTTTTAGATTCATGCATTTTAGCCTCTCTCTACTAAATAAATAGAAAGAAAATTTTTCAAAACACCTGTTATATGAATAAAAAGCATGAAAACTTTCGTCTAATTTGGTAAGCTACGCGCCATGCAAGAATCATTTTTTATCCAAAGATGCGACAAGCATTATGCGAAGTTTGCACCGGACACGATGAGTCGAGTCCGAGGATTTTCTTTTTCTATAAAACGGCTACCGTAAGGGTATAGCCGTTTTTTCGTATTCAGAGCGAGGAAAAATAAGAATGCAACAACCCACACCTCTTACAATCCGATCGATGATCGAACCCGTCATCAAACGAAACGGCGGTTGGGTCAACACACATGCTCACGCAGACAGATCGTTCACTTTAAGTCCTGATGTCTTACATATGCGTAAGACCTGTACGTTACAACAGAAATGGGACGCTCTTGACCGCCTAAAAAGAGAATCGACTGAGGAAGATTTTTATCGCCGTTTCTCCCAGTTGTTCGAATTAATGATTTCACAAGGTGTTACAGCTCTTGGAACCTTTGTTGACATTGATCCACAAAGCAAAGACCGTGCTATTAAGGCAGGTATTCGCGCCCGTGAACATTACAAAGATCAGTTAACCGTTAAGTTCGCTAATCAAACATTAAAGGGAGTAATCGACCCTGAAGCCCGTAAGTGGTTTGATATTGGTTCCGAAATGGTTGATATCATCGGTGCTTTACCAAAACGTGATGAAAGAGATTACGGTAAAGGTAGTGAGGCTTTTGACATCATTCTCGAAACCGGTAAACGTTTAAATAAAATGGTTCACGTTCACGTAGACCAGTTCAACGAGTCACTTGAATATGAAACAGAGCAACTTTGTGAAAAAACCATCGAACATGGTATGCAGGGCAAAGTAGTTGCAATTCACGGTATTTCGATCGCGGCTCACTCGCACAAATATCGCCATCGACTCTATAACCTCATGAAAGAAGCCGATGTGATGATGATTGCATGTCCAACTGCTTGGATCGATACCCCTCGATCTGAAGCTATTGGTCCAATGCATAACTCAATTACTCCTGTGGATGAACTCGTTCCAGCTGGATTAACGGTTGCCTTGGGTACAGATAATGTATGCGATGCAATGGTGCCTTGGAACAATGGTGATATGTGGCACGAGCTCACTTTACTTGCTACAGGTTGCCGATTTGATGAAATGGAAGAACTTGCCAAGATTGCAACGATCAACGGTCGCCGTGTGTTGGGGCTTCCTCCATTAGAAAACACTGACTTTACAGTCCAGATTTAATTGGGGAGAGTTACATGTTCCAATCCTTTATTGCAAAAGATATTATTGCAGAGCACCTGTTAGCTCGTGGCGCCGTGAGCTTCCTCATGGACAAGCCTATGCGCTTGAAATCTGGTTTAATTACTCCAATTTACGTCGACAACCGAGTTCTCTTTTCTTATCCAGATGCCTGGCGTGACATTATCGAAACAATGGCTTCGAAAATCGAAGAATTAGGTCTAAAGTTTGACATCGTTGCCGGTGTCGAAGGTGCGGGTACGGCACACGGAGCCGCTCTTGCTTATCGCTTGAGTGTACCTTTCATTACCGTTCGACAAGTAGCTAAAACATACGGCAACCATAGTCGTATTGATGGCGTAGATGTAGAAGGAAAGAAAGTTCTCATTATTGAAGACCACCTTTCAACAGGGCTTTCTCTGTTAGACGCTATTAAAGTTTTACGTGCTGAAGATGCGATCGTTTCCGATTGCTTTGCTATCACAAACTTTGATATGCCGGAAACTTCTCGTTTGTTCGAGAAAAACAATATCAAAGCGCATCAGATGTTAGCCTTCTCCTTTATCCTTGATAAAGCATTGAAGATGGGCAAAATTGATTCAACTCAGTTAGAAGAATTGAACGATTGGCTTGAGACCCCTTGGAGTTGGGCCGCTAAACGTGGACTTTTGGTAAGTTCAACAGAAAATTAGCCTTAAAGGTTATTAAAAACATCGATCCCCTATTTTGTGGACATCTACAAAATAGGGGATGTTTTATACACTACTTTTTCGATAAATCATTCTTATACATAGCTCGGCCCCAAGACCTCGCGCTTTCCGGTTGCCGTGGGACTCGAAACCAAGCCAGAGGCCTCCATGGTTTCAACCAGGTTAGCTGCTCGGTTATACCCAACTCCTAAACGTCGCTGTAAGTACGAAATCGAGCATTTGCGTTCCGTCAATACAATCTGAACCGCTTTATCGTACAGAGAATCTTTTTCACC
>CAZBHT010000085.1:0-5998 GCA_964491655.1 uncultured Burkholderiaceae bacterium | reverse complement strand
AGGCTGTAATGGTAGCCTCTCTTGCTTAGTTCTGTATTGAACTGAACCGACTCTTCTTCGATGGATCGACTACACAACATTGTATTGTGGTCGATCCATTGAGAATTTGATTATTGTTTAATCAAAATTTCTTTTTCAATGATTTCGCGAGCTTTTTCCTGACGCGCTTTATTTAGGCTTATATCGGTTTCAACTTGGCTACGTTTTGCTTGAAGATCTAACTTTTTGCTTTCAAGTTCTAAGGCCCGCAATTCATCTTCGTATTTTTGTTTTTTCTCTTTTAGCTTTTGAGCAGCAGCTTGCTTTTGTGCTTTAAGTTTTGCGACTTGCGCTGCTTTTTCCTGTTCGATTTTTGCTTGTTTTTCTGCAAACCGAGCTTTTTCTAAAGCAATAGCTTGTTCGTTTGCTCGAATCTGAGCCTCTGCTTGTTGAACTGCCATAATTTGAGCATCGACCGGATTAGATGGAATTACCTGTTGGGCAGTTGCTAATGAACAAACACAAATACCGGCAAGTAATGAAAATAGATAAGTGCGTTTCATAAAAACCTCACATTATTTGGCAGGTCCACAGCCATAAGGGTTATTGGGCTGTATGCGGGTACTAGTAGGGCTAGTAGAGGTCATAATAGCCGGTCCCAATTTAAATTCACAAAGTTGTCCCACTTGAGCCGAGTTAAAGAGTCGACCGTTCAGTTTGAATGTTAATTGCACACCGTTTACAAGCGAATCACCTCCGGAGGCACTGCCACCAGCGGCAGCTCCTAACGCTACGCCAGCGATTGCTCCAATGTTGGTACCAGATGTGGAATGATGGCTAACTTGATTACCTAAAACTCCACCTAGAATGCCACCGATAACACCCCCAATAACTTGAGTCGTAATTTGATTCGAAGAATTATTAACTGCGATGCGAGCTGGCTGGATTGCGATAATTTCAACAGTCTGAACCTGCTGTGCCCGGTTAACTTGATTAGCGGAATAAACGTCAGCACGATACAGATCACCTGTTGCCTGACAGCCCCCCAGTAAAATAATAGGAATAAGAAGCGCGATCTGTTGAATGCGGAACATAATAAACAACCTCATAATGGATTACGTGTATTCGATTTTACAACTCTGCTTTAATTTATAGAGTTGTAGCGAACATTACTCTAAGTAAATCGTAAGTAGATATTTAAATTTTGTGAAAAATACTGCAAGTAAAATTCGTTTTAAGAGCCAAATGATACGGCAGTAACGATTCCAATAATGGCAAATAACAGAGCCGAAAATATTCGAACCCATTTTACGGGTATCTTTTCAGAAAGTTTGTTTCCGATAAATACGGCAGGGACGTCTGCAAGAAGCATGCCTAATGTAGTTCCGGCAATAACCAAAAGAGGAGTTCCGTAGTTGGCTGCAAGTGCAATCGTTGCTATCTGCGTTTTATCTGCCATTTCAGCAAAAAAGAAGGTAACTAAAGTAATACCAAAAATACCGAAACGTTCTAAATGATTATGAGTTGAGGTTTCTGCGTCATCCATTTTATCTGGAATCAGAATCCAAACCGCCATAGCAAAAAACGAAATGGTAAGAATCCAACGCATGTTTTCAGGGCTGGTTAACGTTGTAAGCCACGCACCTAGCGCACCCGCTAATCCGTGATTGAAAATGGTTGCGACAAGAATACCAAGGATTATTGGGATAGGTTTTTTAAATCGCGATGCAAGGATAAAGGCCAAAAGTTGAGTTTTATCACCCATTTCAGCTAGGGTGACAATTCCAGTAGAAATAAACAATGATTCCATTTCTAAACCTTAGCCGATCAAAAATACCATGATAAAAACACTGATCGGAAAGTGTTTTTTATCAATGGTCTTGCCAAGTTATACACCGTTGTCACCACGGTGCATAACCGAGTATGTTGATGACAACTTCCAGAATCGATTTTGATACAGGAAAGGCTACTCCCCATTCATGCAGAATGGTGGCCAGGGACGGAATCGAACCGCCGACACAAGGATTTTCAATCCTCCGCTCTACCAACTGAGCTACCTGGCCTTAATCACGAGGTGATGCTTTGACACATTCTTTTGACAACTGAGTCATTATGGTGGCCAGGGACGGAATCGAACCGCCGACACAAGGATTTTCAATCCTCCGCTCTACCAACTGAGCTACCTGGCCTTAATGAATCAGTCAAGAATCGTAAGTATATCCGTGTTTTTTTAAAAATGCAAAAAAGATAACGAAATAAAAAATTAAAAATCGTATCTAAGTAATTGTTAAGTAGAATTCTTGATAATTTAGATACTGTTTAAACATTTTATGTCAGCAAGGAATCAAATGAAATTCGTTTTTTCTTTTCTGGTGTTTTTGTCTACATCCATTGTTTCTTTTTCAACTCTTGCACAAGAAAAAACAGGCGCAGATGATGTTTTAAAAAAAACAGAACAACAAGTAGAAAATCAGGAAAAACTGCTAGAACAAATTCGTACCAAGCTTACGGCTCGGATCGGTACAAAAATTTCAGCCATTAATGTAACGCCGATTAGTGATTTGTATGAGGTTGTTATTGGACACGAAATTGTTTATACGGATAAAAATGCTGACTATTTGATTATGGGGCAGTTATTCAATACGCTAGACCGTCGTAATCTTACAGAGGAAGCAAAAGAACGTTTGAATAAGGTGGATTTTTCTCGGTTGCCATTTGAAGATGCTATCAAAACGGTGAAGGGAGATGGCTCTCGAAAGATGGTTGTTTTTTCAGATCCCAACTGTAGTTTTTGTAAAAAGTTAGAGGTCAATCTGAGAAACTTAAATAATGTCACAATCTATACATTCCTTTATCCAGTGATTACACCGGGTTCCAAGGAGGTCAGTGCTGATATCTGGTGTGACAAAGATTCTTCTCGTGCATGGAAAGAGGTCATGATTGACGGGAAATTGGTAGCAAAACGAAATGTTAACTGTGATATTGGCGCTTTAGAACGAAATATAAAATTAGGGGAAAAATTAAATATCACGGGAACGCCTACTACCATCTTTTCATCTGGTTTAAGAGTTCCCGGTGCGGCTACTGCCGATTACCTGGAAAAGATACTTACAGAAAATAAGTAAGTGACAGGTACTCATTATCGTAATCCAATATTTTCAGGATTTGTGTCACGGGGTAGGAGTATCCAAGCGCGGAGTGTACTTTTTTGGGTCCCGGCTTTTTCTCCTGCCTCTTTACCAGAACCCCAAAAATAATCAAAACGTAAAATTCCTTTGATAGCACCTCCTGTATCTTGGGCGATTACTGGACGTGTAAATTCAATGAACGGAGAGTCCTGGTACGCATGGACAATGAGTGGCGTACCTAAAGGAACGTGTTTGGGATCGACTGCTATGCTTGCTTGAGCAGTAAGAGGAATACCTTGTGCACCAATTGGTCCTTGGTCGGGTTTGATATTGTTTTGTACTTTAAAGAATACAAAGCTAGGATTCTGATTCAATAATTCGTCAACTCGCTTCGGATTGTTTTCAATCCAAGAGCGTATCGTTTGCATAGAAACTTGATCTCTTTTCAGATATCCCTTTTGGATAAGCCAGGAACCAATAGCTTTATAAGGATGTCCATTTTGGTTATCGTAACCAACGCGAATCACACTTCCATCAGCAAACTCTAAACGACCGGATCCTTGTATTTGTAGAAAAAAAACATCAGCGGGACTATGACTCCAAGCGATAGCATTTTTATCTAAATCACGACGTTTGGTAATGTTTTTTCGATTGTCGTAAGGAATTAATCGATTTCCTTCGAGTTTGCCTCTTAGTCGTAAGCCTTTAAGTTGAGGATAAAGGCTAGTAAGGTCAACTGTAATCAGATCCTCTGGAGTAGCGAGAATTGGAACGAAATTTACCGCTGTTTTTTTCGAACTAACCGTTAAGGATGGTTCGTAATATCCTGTCATAAGACCAGAATCACTGATTTTATGAATATCTCCTGTTTTAATGTTTTTTTCTACAAGTTTAATTTGCCAAAGTACAAAATTTTTTTTGAAAAAAGATTCTGCATTTGAATACTGCATTAAATGAGCTTGATGACAAACTTCATTCAAAAAAGAATGTTTTTTTATAACAGAACAAGAATTTTTAAAAGAAGAAAATGCTAGGTTCCAGTCTTCAGTTGCAATGGGGGTGATTGAACTAAAATCTACTCTTGTAAATTGAGCGCTCTTTCTAATATTCTTTTTCTCATCGGATGGAATCGTTGTGCAAGAGCTAAGTAAGATTCCAGCTAATGAGATAATTAATAATGAAAAAAATCTAGGACGATCGGTCAATATAAAAAAAGACACCACCGAATTTGCTTTGAAAATTGCTCGACTGAAAGGAAACATCATGTCTGAAAAAAAATATCGAATAGCTCCCTCTATTTTATCGGCGGATTTTGCTCGTTTAGGAGAAGAAATTGTTTCTGTTACAACAGCTGGAGCAGATTGGATTCATTTCGATGTAATGGATAATCATTACGTACCGAATTTAACTGTTGGTCCCTTGGTTTGTAAGGCAATTCGTCCCTATACAGATAAACCTATCGATGTTCATTTAATGGTGGAACCAGTAGATTCTCTTATTCCTGAATTTGCTAAAGCTGGAGCAAACATTATTACGTTCCATCCGGAAGCAAGTCGTCACGTAGATCGAACCCTATCCTTGATTCGTGACTGTGGTTGTTTATCTGGTCTTGTTTTTAATCCAGCTACTTCATTGGAATATTTGCATTATGAACTCGATCGAATTGACGTTGTTCTTTTAATGAGCGTGAATCCTGGATTTGGAGGCCAGTCTTTTATTCCTCAGGTCTTAGGAAAGATTGCGGAGTGCCGAAGCCTTTTAGATCTTTATGAAAAACAAACAGGTCGCAAGGTTCTTTTAGAAGTGGACGGTGGAATAAAGGTTTCCAATATTGCTGAAGTGGCTCAAATGGGAGCCGATACTTTTGTCGCCGGTAGCGCAATTTTTTCTGCTAAAACTCAAGAGGGCTATAAGGATGTCATCTCAAAAATGAGAGAAGAATTGGGGGAAATTTAATTGAAAAAGGAAAGATGTATTTGATTCGTATCAATCAAATACATCTTTTTATTCAAATTAATAACCTCATTAAAAGTTTTCTAGGAAAATCTCTTTCTCAAGAAAATAGGTTATTAGAAATAGAAAACTTCTGCTGAGTAAAAACTTTACGAAAAAGTTTTAGAAAAAAGCTACGAGGGTTGTTGTATGAATGATTTTCTCGAAACATGGAATGATGTCTTGATTTCATTTCGAAATTCGGAAGAAGGACAAAAACTTCAATCATTTTTATTGAATCGAAGAAAAACAAATGTTGCTATTTATCCGGAAGATCCATATAAAGCGCTACGAGTTGTACCAAGAGGATCTGTTCGAGTTGTTATTTTGGGACAGGATCCGTATCACGGTGTCGGTCAAGCACAGGGACTGGCTTTTTCAGTCAATGACGGCATTGCAATTCCTCCGAGCTTAAAAAATATCTTCAAAGAAATTTCTCGTAGCTTTAACGTTGATGCTACTCGAACCTCTGGAAATCTTATGAGTTGGGCAGAACAAGGCGTTTTATTGCTCAATACAATATTGACTGTTGAAGATGGTTGTCCTCTTAGTCATGCAAAAAAAGGATGGGAATCCCTGACCGATGCTATAGTGCTTGAGATTGCAAATCAAGAAGCCCCGGTTGTATTCATGCTTTGGGGAAAATCGGCCCAAAGTAAAATCGCATTAATAGAAAAAGGAAAAGGGACGCATTTAATTCTCTGCTCTAATCATCCATCCCCTCTATCTGCAACGAGAGGTCCTGAACCTTTTCTCGGTAATAATCACTTTAAACGAGCAAACCAATGGTTATCTGACCAGGGCCTTGAACCAATTAATTGGGTGGATACAACCTGCAATAAACAATTTACATTTAATTACATTTAACCAATATATTAGCTTAACATCTTGAAGTTACA
>CAZBHT010000084.1:0-6087 GCA_964491655.1 uncultured Burkholderiaceae bacterium | reverse complement strand
GTAAGTCCAAAGCAAAAGGAGGATCGATAAAAATAATATCGAATAATCCAGGAAGATCTCCAATGAGTTCAAGTGCATTTCCTGTTTTTAGTTTCATCGATTGGGCTTGTAGTTTATCGATATTGTTCCGAATTACCCTTGCAGCGACCGGGTTTTTTTCAATCAAAATACATTCTTTAAAACCGCGACTTGCCGCCTCAAAGGACAAAGCACCTGTTCCAGCAAATAAGTCGAGAGTTCGAAGGCTGGTTGGAGTGTCAATACGACTGCTAAGCCAATTAAAAAGCATTTCTCTTTGTCGGTTGCCTGTAGGGCGAAGCCCATCTAAGTCTAAAACTTGGAGTGTGCTACGCTTCCAAATTCCACCTATTATTCGAATTTTTCCACCACTTTTCTTCAGCATTGGTAGACTCTCAAAAAAACACAGAGATACTCTACAAGATTTTTAAAATGAACGATACAAGTAAAGAAAAAATGAGCTGGTTTTCTAAATTAAAAAATCGTCTAGAAAAGAGCCGTGTAAACCTGGTTGGTATTTTTACCGGCGGTATAGTAGATGAAAACTTCTTAGAAGAATTAGAGTTTCAGTTGATCGCTTCTGATGTTGGTGTGGAAGCGAGCTCGGAAATTATTGAAAAAATGCGTGATCAAATTAAGCTTAAAGGGCTTAAAACACAAGCAGAGGTTAAAGAAGCCTTACGTGATGTAATCGCTGAAATACTTAAACCTTGTGAAGCAGAGTTAAAGACAGAAACTAGTCAACCGTTTGTTATGATGCTTTGCGGTGTCAATGGAGCGGGAAAAACAACAAGTATTGGGAAGCTAGCGAAGCATTTTGTAGCTAATGATCAAACCGTGCTGTTAGCTGCGGGGGACACGTTCCGTGCGGCGGCTCGCGAACAGTTAGCCGTTTGGGGTGAAAGAAATAAAATTGAGGTTATTTCCCGTGAGGGTGCTGATCCAGGTTCTGTAGCATTTGATGCCATCATTCAAGGGAAAAAAAATAAAACCTCTGTTGTCATGATTGATACGGCAGGTCGCCTTCCCACACAAACGAATTTAATGGCGGAGTTGAGTCGTATTCGTCGAGTACAGAATAAAGCGATGGAAGGTTCTCCTCACGAAGTAATACTGGTTTTGGACGGGACAAACGGACAGAATGCCTTATCTCAAGTAAAGCAGTTTGACGACGCAGCCCAACTAACTGGTTTAATCATCACAAAATTGGACGGTACGGCCAAAGGTGGTGTTTTAGTTGCATTGGCCCATAGTAGAAAACAACCGTTACCAATTTACTTTATCGGTGTTGGGGAACAGATTGACGATTTACAGAGATTTAATGCCACGGAGTTTGCGTCAGCACTAATTGGTTTAGATCAATAAAGAATGTGGAGATAGGGTATGTTGCTAGCAGCTGTTGATCTTGGATCAAATAGTTTTCGTTTGGAGATCGCTCGAGTTAAAGGTGACCAGATTGTTAGTGAGGAAAGCTGGAAAGAGACGGTACGACTCGCAGCAGGATTAGACGAAAACGGATACTTAAGTATCGAGAAACAAACAAAGGCTCTAGGAGCATTATCTCGCATTGCAGAGAAACTGAGAGGTTTCCCACGACAACAAGTGCGTGCTGTGGGAACTCAAACTTTGAGAGTTGCGAAGAACTCTGGCGAATTTGTCAAAAAGGCTGAAGAGGTTCTTGAGTGCAGGATTGAAATTCTGCGAGGTAAAGAAGAGGCACGTCTTGTTTATGAGGGCTGTAGTTATACGTTACCTAATTCAGACCAAAAACGTCTGATTGTGGACATTGGCGGAGCCTCTACAGAGTGTGTTGTCGGTATTGGACATAAACCGATAGTGGGCGAATCTTTTCATATTGGTTGTGTTAATACATCCGTTCGTTTCTTTAAAGAAGGGAAAATTACAGAATCTACTTTCCTAAGCGCACAACTCGCAGCGGAAGCCGAGTTGGACGGAAATATCAAGCCTGTTTTAAAGGAAACTTGGGAAGAAGCATATGGATCTTCGGGAACTGCGAGTGCTGTTTCTCAGATTCTGCATGACAGTAATTGGACAGATGGTACTATTACGGAGGAAGCATTACTGCGTTTAAAGACAGAGATTATTGTCGAAGGTGAAATTTCTAAATTACGGTTTGCTGGTTTAAAAGAGGATCGGAAAGAAGTTATTGCGGGCGGTGTTGCGGTTCTATTAGCTGTCTTCAATAAATTAAAAATTAAAGCAATGAAGCCAGTAGGCGGTGCATTGCGTTATGGTATTTTGCATGATTTGGCCGGTAGAAAGGTAAATCAAGATCCTCGGACGAATTCCGTCGAAAATTTAATTAAACGCTTCTCTGTAAGTAAAGATCAGGCAGATCGCGTAAGTCGTTTAGCGATGGATTTCTATACACAAATTTCAACTTCTAACTTAGAAGAAGATCGACAGCAACTATTCTGGGCCTCGCAACTTCATGAATTAGGAAAAATTGTCTCCCGTAGTGATTACCACAAACATAGTGACTATTTAATTCGTAATTGTGACATTCCGGGATTTTCTAAGTATGAACAAGAAAATATCGCAGGTTTAGTTTTGGCTCATCGGGGTAATTTGAAGAAGGTTTCTTCATTAATTGTTCGAAGAAAGGTTATGTATCAAGTTATCTGTTTGCGATTAGCAGTCATTATTGCTCATTCAAGAAAAGCAATTGAACCGGTTGATCTCCGGTTGGAAGAGCAGAATCGGAGAATTGTTTTGTCTTGTCCAGAAATATGGCTAAAAGATCATCCTCTGATTGAGTTTATGTTGAAGCAAGAAACTGAAATTTGGGCAAAGGTAGGATACGATTTTTCAATATCTTCTAGTTAAGTCTTTAGTTTAATTTCTTCTTTTTGAATTAAAAGATGCCGACATCCGGAAAAGTTCTACTTCAAATTAAAAATGTCCCTCTTGTTCAGAATATCGGAACAAAGGTGGGACTGTTTTCTCTTGAGGTAAAGGAAGGAGAAATGATTTTGCTTGAAGGTAAAAACGGACAAGGAAAATCATATTTATTGAATCTGATGGCCGGTTTGATCATACCGGCACGAGGTCAAGTGCTTCTTCTCGAAAAAGATGTCAAAGTACTTTCTGAATTTCAAAGATCCAAGTGGCGACGTTCATTAGGATTAATTTCAAGTACGACAGACACATTATTTCCGAATTACTCGGTAGAAGATAATATTTCTTTAGTGGCCTTAGCCCTTGAAGTAGAAGAAGATCGTATTGACCATCGAGTAAAAGAAGCGATGGATCTCTGTAAATTAAATGAGTATGCCCGTATAGCAGTAAAAGACTTATCTGAAGGGATAAAAAAAAGAGTTCTAGTTGCTAGAGCATTGGTTAATCGACCAGACTTAATTCTGGCTGACGAACTGTTGGCAAATTTAGATGAAAAATTCAAATCGGATTTGATCCGTTTATTTACAAAATTACCTGAGTTTGGCTATACCGTAGTATTAACGTCTACTTCGAAATTACAGCGTAATAACTCTAAATTTAGAATTGTTCCGCTTGAGGATTGTTCATGATTAGCATCGTATCTAGAGCCAAACTCAATTATCAGCAGAATAAAAAAGCCTATTGTTTATGCCTTGTCGTCCAAGCCTTGATTTTTTGTCTTTTAGTACAAACATTTTGGGCTTTTTCTCTATTTGAACAATGGCAAGAAGATCAAAATAAGGATGAGGTTACACTATTTTTACGACATGATATCGATAAATTAACGGAAGAACAGTTGATATCTAAAATACTGCGTTCTGAACAAGGATTGTCTATAGAAAAATTGAATGCAACTAAATTTTTACAAGGACAATTAAAAAATTTAATGGATTCGAAGGAAACGATTCCGGTTGTTTATTCATTGTTGTATCCACGAAATCTTGAAATAAAGTTTATTGAAGAAAGTATAAAAAAAATTAAAACATATCCAGGAATCATTACGGTTGCCTCGGATATGTCTTGGATCGAAAAACGTCGTGCACTTGTAAACGCTATAAATCGGTGTGAATTGGTTTTAGTCGTTCCCTTATTTGTACTTGCACTATTAAGTATCTGGTCTATAGTAGTTCATATCCACTCCTTTTTTAGGGATGAGGAAGCCGTACTTAAAATGCTTGGAGCTCAAGGTCGAATTGTGTGGGGACCTGCATTTTTGGCTGTAATACTGACAACTGGCTTATCTGTTCTAGTAGGGACTTTGATTTCAGTTGTGGGTTTATCTTTGAGTATTCCGACGTTATTCGAAGTTTGGAATAGTGATTTATTATTCGATTTTTACCGATACGCAGAATCAGTCGCTATTATTGCCCTTTCCTTATTGTTACCTACTTTGGTTTTTTTCTTGTTTGAATCAGAGCAAACGGTACCTAAAATTTTCTAAATCAATTGTGAGGTAAAAAGAGGCGAGTGGATTCGCTAAAATGGTGACATGAGTAGTGAAGAAGTTACTAAAACAACAGCTTTAGCGCCGTATAAACCTAAACCACTGGCTATTCCAGATTCGTTAGGTAATTTAGAGGCTTTTATACGAGCGGCAAATCAGGCACCGATTCTATCTCCAGAACGAGAGCGCGAGTTAGCAATAAAACTTCGTGACGAAGGAGATGTAGACGCAGCCCGCGAGCTAGTCATGTCTCATCTTCGTCTAGTTGTATCGATTGCTCGCCAATATTTAGGCTATGGTTTACCGTTTTCCGATTTAATTCAAGAAGGTAACATCGGTTTGATGAAAGCGGTGAAGCGCTTTAATCCAGATCATGGAACTAGATTGGTAACTTTTGCGATGACTTGGATTCGTTCTGAGATTCAAGAGTATGTAGTTCGGAATTGGCGCCTAGTTCGTGTCGCTACAACAAAATCTCAGAGAAAATTGTTCTTTAATCTTCGGTCTATGAAAGGTGATACTAAAGTTCTGAAACCGACAGAGATCAAAGAAATTGCTCATTCTCTTAATGTGAAGACAACAGATGTCATGGAAATGGAACGGAGAATGGGTGGTAATGAATTCACAATCGATGAGCCGAATTCTTCAACGGATGAAGAGAAGATTGCTCCAGAAGATTGGCTTTATGAAGAAAGTGATGAGCCACTTCAAAAAATTGAAGAGGCTCGGAAAGAACAAATTTTGGATCAGGGATTAAAAGCTGCTCTTTCTCAATTGGATGAAAGAAGTCGGCGTATTATTTCAGAACGTTGGTTATATAACGAAATCGAGGGCCATAAGGGGGCAACTCTTGCTGATTTGGCTCAAGAGTTTGGTATTAGCCAAGAACGAGTGCGACAAATAGAGAAAAAAGCGCTACAGCAAATGCGTGAATTTTTACAAAGATAAAAAATGTTTAATATTGTTTTAGTACACCCTGAAATTCCTCCTAATACCGGCAATATTATTCGACTTTCTGCTAATACTGGATGTCGATTGATTTTGATTGAACCCCTAGGCTTTTCTTTAGAAGATAAACATATGAAACGTGCCGGTATGGACTATAGAGAGTACGCAGACGTTCGTATATATAAAGATTTTTATGATTTTCTAGAGCAAGAAAAGCCTCAAAGAGATCGGATGTTTGCGATGACAACTAAAACATCTCAGTTGGTACAAGCGGTATCTTTCAAACCTAATGACTGGTTTATTTTTGGATCAGAAGGATCAGGTTTGCCTTCTGATGTGCGTGAATTATTTGATTTAGCTCACCGAATTCGTCTTCCAATGTTGCCAAATAATCGTTCTTTGAATTTATCAAATTCTGTTGCAATTACAGTCTACGAAGCCTGGAGACAAAACGGTTTTTCTGGAGGAATTTAATTTTTATCAGAATACTAGAAGAGGTTCAGATTGCTAAGATGCTCTGAACCTTTGTATTAACAAGATTTAGATTGAATCTTTAAGTTCGCGAACTAAATCCTCGATACTCGTTCCATAGTGAATGAGTTTTCGACATTCTGGATGTATAAACCCTTTTTTTTGGGCTTCATCAAAAAAACAAAAAAGATTTTTATAGAAATTATCAACATCTAGAAATCCAAGAGGTTTATTGAATACGCCAAGCC
>CAZBHT010000083.1:0-6100 GCA_964491655.1 uncultured Burkholderiaceae bacterium | reverse complement strand
ATCTCGCCTTTTGCTTATTAAACATCACGGCAAATAATATAGTCAGTGATGGCCATAGGTAATTGACCATGCCAACTTCCATCGTCTGAGTACCGTTTTGGGCCATTGCAAGAGAAAAAGCAAAACTCACTGAACACGCTAATGCAGATCCAAAGCCACAGATATAGTATTTCAGTGGCATCCTTCGGAAATTAGGAAATCGAAAAACCAAAAACAGAATAACAAAAGCGAGAATGTATTTCAGAGCCAACCCTGGCGCAACTCCCACGGTTTCAGACAGAATTCGAACAATAGAAACCGATAATCCCCAACACAAGGGAGCAATACAGCCAACTAAAGTTGCCTGATTTTGACTCAATGCCATATACGTGTATTACGTTACAAAGATCGGTAGAGTTTATATCTAAAATGTCCAGATCTCGGCTTCTTTAGATGGAATAAATTGATCATCTTTTGTTAAATATAGTTTCTGCAGTACTTGGATCGCAATCAATGAAGCCACGAAAGTTATAGCAGAAATTGAAAAAAGACTAATAAATGGTATCGAATCGTTAAAAGCACATCAATGTGCCAGGTTTGTAGTTATATACGGTACTCAACTACTAAGCTAATCATCACTCAACATTCTAGCCATTCCTACTCAAGTAACTTGACTACTAGAAAGTGTTATCGCTTCCTGATTCAAAATTTTGGGGAGAATATTGACTATTTGAATTGCTCTTTCAAATCTTTTTTATTTTTCTTTTTCCTGTATTGGTTTAGCGTATCGACACAACATCAAAATATCGTCTTGGACTGAACCGTCTGGGAAGCGACACGATAGAGTACCCCCGTAATGAACTGCCCCCTAAAAAAGCGACACTTAAGGAGGTAGCATTTTGCGCAAAGTCTATTCAGTTGAAACTAAACAATTGGTCTGTTCTCTTTTTAGAGAATTAAAAAGTTATCGAGAAATAGAGGCGTTAACGGGTGTTCCTATAGACGTATTGCGGTTGTGGAAGGCGCGTGCTCGTAATAATGAAGCTTGGGTCTTGGAAGTTGAAAGGAAGTCTCTCCTTTCTTATGAAGAAAAAGAAGAAATTGTTAGACTCCACTCACTAGGCGATTCTATTACAGACTTGGCCATTCGTTTCAATGTTTATAGAACCACCGTTAAGAGCATCATTAACAGCCATCGTAAACGCGATGGCAAGCCTGCCAAGCGTATCCAATCCCAGTTTTTTGCCAGTTCCATTGCTGATTCTGTGATTCAAGGCCGATTTCCTTCCGCAAAACGGGCGGCTGAGTTTTATGGTTTAGAACCAAGAACTGTCCAAAGATGGGTTAAATCAGAATTACAAAAGGACAAAGACCGTGCCATAGTAAGGAAAAACATTTCAGACGGAGGCGTACCTATGCGCTATTCAGCCTCGGCAGTCTTGGCCTACACAATGGCAATTAAAGAGTGGATCCTTAAAAATTTCAATCTGAAAGATCACTCAGACGAAAATATAGTTTCGATTATCGGCTCTTTAGCCCAAAAAGGCGTCCCTATCAAGGAAGCTTGTTCTTGGTTGGGCATTAACCGCAGCACGTTTTACAGGAAAAGAAAACGTCAGCTTCAGTCTCAGGAGCCTGACCCTTTGGTTATTCAAATGACTGAACTCCAGAAACGCCGTAACTTTTCATATGGCGCTAAAAGAATGGCCGTTTACCTGAGCAAAATAAACGGCTTTGCGGTCAATCACAAAAAGGTTGCCAGGCTTATGCGGCTCCACGGACTTAATTCTCGAGTTCGACCTAAACGAAGGTGTTCCACAAAGTTAGATGTAACAGACCAAACCAAAGAGCCTTTGGTAAATATCCTTAATCGGGACTTCTCCTCCACGAGTCCGATGAAAAAACTAGTTACTGACATGACTTTTATTCCGGTTGTAGAAGGATGGCTTGTCTTAAGCACGGTAAAGGACTTGTTTAATCACAAAATCGTTGCATGGGAAACTGCTCCGTCTGCAACGCTTCAATTGGCATTGAACACGCTTAAAAAGTTGGTATCGGATTCTGGCGAGCTTCCAGAGAATTCCGTTATCCATAGTGACCGGGGCGGAACTTACACGAGCGAAACTTATATAAAGGCAGTGAAGAACATAGGAGCACGCCCAAGCTACTCTCGGAGCGGCAGATGCTTAGACAATGCAAGCATGGAAAGCTTCTATGGGCATATGAAGAGCGAAACATTTTATCGAATGAATCCAAGAGATAGAATTCATTTAAAGCGGGAAACGGCTCGGGAAATAATCGCTGATTATGTAAGATGGTATAACACTGAACGAATCCAGAGATCTCTTGGATACCTGTCACCGGAGCAATACAAAGGTCCTTCTTGATGCCGGCATCTAATTGTTTAGATAAGCCGGCAAAGACTAACAGTCAGAAAGTCGTTGAAAAAACGCCTTCGGGAGTGTCTTTGCCTTCCGGCTACGCTTCCAGGTAAAGACACCCCCGAAATGATTGGGAAAATGACAATTCTGATTAAAATTAAAGAAAACTAAAGACTAGATCGAGTCCAATCCCAATTAATTTAAATAAGTGTTGCACCTTATGGGGTCAGTTCATTTGAGGGGGCCTTCTCTTTGTCGCTTGACAACCGTCAAACATCACCGCATGTTGAGCAACATAAGTAATAAAACGTTTTAACTCATGATCGTTATAGAACGTAAATATATTTAACCTATATCACCAGAGTACAATCGATTTAGTTTCTAGGCTCTATTTTTAATAGATACCATTAAAAATCAATCAGTTACACAATATTACACTAAAATTATTTAACTCAATTTCGGGCAAGAAGATTTCATTGTTCGTGTTATATTTTTCAACGGTCAAGTTGAATTAATTACAATAACGGCAGTTTTTTAAAGATTTTTTTAAAGTGTCTAGAGTGAATCGAGGAATCGGATTTTGGGTAAGAAGATTATGCTTCTTTCTATTCCTATTCTTTTGTGTCATTCAATTGCAATATATCCTACGTATTGTTTGGTTTAATTATTTTGAGCCAGCTAGTACGCCCTATATTCGATCTCAACTTATAAATTTGGCAGAACAGAACAAACCGTTACGCTATCAGTGGGTTGACTATAAGCATATTTCATCTTGGGTCCCTAAAGCCATCATCGCGGCTGAAGACACCCATTTCATGCAACACAATGGAGTGGAATGGTCTGCCATTTGGCAAGCCTTTAATCGAAATTTGATTCAAGGCAACCATTCTCCGGGTGGTTCAAGCCTTACGCAACAAACCGTTAAAAATCTTTTACTAACGCACGAAAGAAGCTATTTTCGAAAAGCAGAAGAAATCTTTTTGGCTCTTGTAATGGATCTTTTTTGGAGCAAGAAACGCATCCTTGAGGTCTATATGAACATTGCTGAATTCGGAAACGGTATCTTCGGCATCGAAGCCGCTTCCCGCCACTACTACCATCGATCTGCTAAACATCTAACACAGGACCAAGCCATCTGGCTCTCCGCAATCCTCGCTAGTCCCAAACGATACGAAAAAGAACGCGATACTCCTTTTCTACGTTATCGCCTTCAACGCATTCAAACGGACATTCACTATGTCCATATTCCCAAATAAAGTCCGGCTTATTTTTCAGTCGGAATATCGATTATCTTTTGAGATGATTTCATTAATTGGTGTTCCAACCATACCGATTCAATGATACTTGATGCATTTTGTTCAATATCAAAATCAAATGGAGTGGATATCGCATCTTGAAATACCGTCGGTAGCGCTCCATGACAGCGAGAACAAAGATGCAAACGATGCCGGGGATCTTCTTCGGTATAGATATAGTCTAATTTTTGACCATCCAGTTCACCACATAAACCACATCGCTCCTTTTCATAATCCCAAGTTGTTCCACAACAGGCACAAAATAACTTACGAGTATGATTAAATGAATTTTCTTGGTTTGTTACCTGAGCTAAAGAAGCAGGACCACCACACGTTGGACAAAGAAAAGGAGCCTTTCTAAACAAATCCCGTTCTTCATGTGACAGCAAATCCGTCATTTTTAATCCAATCGGATTCAAATAAGCTCGAACAACGTTAATTAAAATACCGGCTAAAACAACTTCTTGGGTTTCAGTAATCGAAGATCCTGCGAGATCCAACACCGCATCGTCAAAAAAAGCATTAGGATCCTCTCCTACTTTTTCTATCGTTTCCGATCTTAATTTATTCCAATCAATTGCGAGTATTTCGGATATTTGTTCATCATGAATAATTTCTGAATCGATGAAACTTTCTACCAACTGGATACAATCCGAAATAAAACGTTCCGAATCAATGTGTAATGAGCATAACTGCAAATACGGTTTTGCTGACCGAATCGCTTGCTCAGCTGACTCTTTAGAAAAACCAACATCTTGGACTTGTTTTTCGATCCGATCGCGACAAGTTAAAACCTTGCTGGCATAATCCATAAGAGGATTCCAATCCAACACCCCCTTTTGAGTTCGATAATAGACAAAGGCTTCTTGACGCTTCTGTGAATTCATAAGGATCATCACTTTTTAAATAATCAGTTAACAGGGAATATACACCTGTACACCGCATTTATCGTCATTCTTTAAGCAATATATCGATCCAAAAATCATCCATGTGTCAACAGAAATTTATTTAAATAAAAAACGTGCAAAATTTTCAAAATCAATGTAGAATACAAATCTTTCCGAATACGAAAGCGTATTTCAGTCAAGTAAAGCCGTTGTGGTGAAATTGGTAGACACGCCATCTTGAGGGGGTGGTGACGAAAGTCGTGTGGGTTCGAGTCCCACCAACGGCACCAAGACAAAAAATATGTTATATTCGGCAGACAATATGTAAGCCGTTGTGGTGAAATTGGTAGACACGCCATCTTGAGGGGGTGGTGACGAAAGTCGTGTGGGTTCGAGTCCCACCAACGGCACCAGATTCCAAACCGAATTAGTTGATACTAATTCGGTTTTCTTCTTTTGGTCTCCTTCTTGCAACCATCATTAAATTTCAAATTATTTTATGAAAAGATGCAACTGGGTCAATTTAAACAATCCAACATACGTTGATTATCATGATCATGAATGGGGAATTCCTTGTCATGATGATCAAAAACTATATGAACTTTTTATTCTGGAATGTTTTCAAGCAGGTTTATCTTGGGAATGCGTTTTAAATAAACGAGAAAATTTTAGGAATGCTTACGATCAATTTGATATTGATAAAGTCATCGCTTACGATGAAACAAAAATTAATCGCTTATTATCCGATCCAGGCATTATCCGAAATAAATTAAAAATTCAAGCCAGTATCGTCAATAGCCAGATCTTCAAATCCATTCAACAAGAGTTTGGCACGTTTAATCAGTATCTCTATCAATATACCGATGGAAAAGTCCTATACGAGGCCTACACAATTCGTACGAGCTCTGAATTATCAGACTTAATTTCAAAGGATTTAAAGAAAAGAGGTATGAAGTTTGTAGGATCTACAACGATATATTCTTTCCTACAGGCTTGTGGTCTCATCTATGCTCACGGACCTGAATGTGATTTACATTATCGTAAATAAAGAATCGACCCGAGCAAAATGCCTACGAGTCGACTCTTTTACCTTTTTTAGGTCAACCGATTATGCAACACTATCCTTTTTTACCGTCTCATCATCCTTTACATCAAAGAAATGATCCAATGAATCGATTACTTCTGCCGTATGAGGATGAGATTTTGTTGATAAAGAAACCACTACGAAAATCAGTAACGATACACATAATGACCAAAATGCTCCAGAGATACCCAGTGGAGAGACTCGGAAAATAAAGGTCATTACAATCATTACAATTTCACCAACCACAATAGAAGCAATCGCTCCTTGTGTAGTCGAGCGTTTCCAATATAGTCCACCAATAATGGCAGGAACCAATACGGCTACACCTCCATTTGACAACAGTAAAAGATCCGCAAGGGCTGTTGGTTTCATCAACGCAAAGACAACAGAAGCAAAACCAATGATTAAAACACCTACTTTAGCAACGTTGTACAGTGTATGCTCATCAGCTTTACGATTGATGTATTTTTTATA
>CAZBHT010000082.1:0-6310 GCA_964491655.1 uncultured Burkholderiaceae bacterium | reverse complement strand
CGATAGACCGTCCAAGCTAGGTAGAGCATGTAGCTTGCGCTCAGAAAAAGCAAAGGACGCATAATGTCCGGAAGTAAATTTGTTAGTGCCGTACAGAAAAACGTACAAAGAAGCATTACACAACAAAAACCCAAATAAATCCCTGCGTTAAACGGTAGTGCTTTAATAAAACCTTTTTGACTACCGCAAGACATCGACATTAAATTGTTTGGACCAGGTGTTATAGTAGTTACAAACGCATAAATTAAAAACGAAGACCAGCTAAACATACTTTCTAAAACTCTTTAGTAGGATCATAGTCGGCGTGTTGTGCCATAAATTCACGTAATTTTCTTCCATCTCTTTTAGTTGGACGGCCTTTTGCATAATAATCAACGACTGGCATAGCCCGTAGATTATTACGAATACGTTCTCGCATTTCCAAACTTTCTTGAGTTTCTTCATATAGTTGTTGAGCGATAGGTGCACTTCCTCTTTTTGAAGAAATCTTTTTGACCACTACGATAAAGCGTTCCTGGCCACGATGAACCTCAATTTCATCGCCACAACGAATTTCTTTACTTGGTTTGACTCTTTGATTATCGATTCGTACACGTCCTAATTCAATATTATCTTGTGCAAGCGTACGAGTTTTAAAGAATCGAGCTGCCCACAGCCACTTATCTAATCTGATGCTTTCCGTTGAATCTTCTTGCATTCAATCCTTCTTCACAAAAACAGAAAGCTCGTACCTTCCAGCACGAGCTTTCTAATAACTTTACAGTCTTTAGCTAAAATTAAGCTTCTTTAGTTGCTTCAACTTCAGCCTTAGGCTCAGTATGCTGAACCAACTCAACGAAAGCCATCGGAGCATTGTCGCCAACGCGATAGCCACACTTCAAAATGCGTGTGTAACCACCGTTACGTTCTTTGAACATAGGTCCGATTTCATTGAAGAGTTTTACAACGATCTCGCGATCACGCAAACGATTAAAAGCTAAACGCTTGTTAGCAACAGTCGGTTCCTTAGCCAAAGTGATCATTGGTTCTACAACACGACGTAACTCTTTTGCCTTAGGCAAAGTAGTCTTGATAGCTTCATGACGAAGTAAAGAATTCATCATGTTACGAAGCATAGCCAAGCGATGAGCAGAAGTACGATTCAGTTTACGAAGTCCGTGATTATGACGCATTTTAAAATTCCTATGAAATTTCTAGTTAGGGTGCCCTTTAGGCATCTCCCGTCTCTTCTATCTCCACAATGGAGCGGGCGGGTAAGGGAAAAGCGAATTCTACTCACTTTTCCCTGATAAAACAAATAGTAAATAAAATAATTAGCTATCCAAACCGGCAGGTGGCCAATTTTCGAGCTTCATACCAAGAGTCAAGCCATGTGCACCGAGCACTTCCTTGATTTCATTCAAAGACTTACGACCTAAATTTGGAGTCTTAAGCAATTCGTTTTCGGTTCTCTGGATAAGATCGCCGATGTAGTAAATGTTCTCAGCCTTCAAGCAATTTGCAGAGCGAACAGTCAATTCAAGATCGTCAACTGGGCGACGCAAGATTGGATCGACCATCGGTTGCTGTTTAGCGGTGTTCTGAGCAGGATAAGCACTATTCTGCGCAGTAGCTTGCTGAGAAGCCACAGGTTCTGTTCCAACAGTTGCAATGCCACCGAAAACAGACAATTGATCTTGGAGAATATAAGCTGCCTGACGAACGGCTTCTTCTGGAAGAATCGAACCATTAGTATCGATCGTCATAATAAGCTTATCCAAGTCGGTTCTCTGTTCTACACGAGCATTTTCAACACGGTAAGCAACGCGAAGAACTGGAGAGAAGGAGGCATCCATAATAATGCGACCTAATGTAGCTTTGCTGTAATCATCTTTCAAAGCACGCATGTCACCAGGTTGATAACCACGACCCTTCTCAATCTTGATTTGCATATCAAGCTTACCGCCAGAAAGGTTAGCAATCACATGCTCAGGATTTAAAATGGTTACGTCATGAGGCAATTCAAAGTCAGAAGCCTTTACGACACCACAACCTTCTTTACGCAAAGTAACAGTAACTTCATCACGATTTTCAAGCTTGAAAATAACGCCCTTAACATTCAACAGAATGTCAACAACGTCCTCTTTAACGCCATCAATCTGACTATATTCATGAACAACACCAGCGATCTGAGCTTCAGTTGGTGCATATCCAACCATGGAACTCAACAAAACACGACGGAGTGCATTTCCGAGTGTATGTGCATAACCCGTTTCAAACGGTTCCATGGTGACTGTTGCGGAATAAGGATTACCTTCTGCAGTTTCAACTTCAACACTGCGAGGTTTCAAAAGATTATTAACAGACATTGATTATCCTTTTTAACAATACCCTCAGTTCGTTACACCGATAAGGCTGCTAGGATGACGGGGCTAGATACAAAGAGACGATCCTGCCCCGAGGAAGGATCGTTCTGAGGAATTAACTCCGACGACGCACTACATCGTCGAAGTTTAATACAAATTAGCGAGAATACAATTCAACAATCAGAGATTCGTTCACATCCGGACAAATTTCGTCACGAGCAGGAACGTTCTTGAAAGTACCTTCAAGTTTCTTGGAGTCTACAGACACCCAAGCTGGCAAGCCAATTGATTCTGCAAGCTTGAGGCTTTCAGCAATACGAACCTGCTTCTTAGCCTTTTCACGAACAGCAATAACATCACCAGCCTTAACTTGATAAGAAGGAATGTTAACCTTGTTACCGTTAACGCTGATAGCGCAGTGGCTAACGAGCTGACGAGCTTCAGCACGTGTAGAACCGAAACCCATACGATAAACAACGTTATCAAGACGGCATTCAAGAAGATTTAAAAGCTGCTCACCGGTGTTGCCACGTTTCTTAGCAGCCTTAGCGAAGTACAAACGGAACTGACGTTCCAAAATACCGTACATGCGCTTAACTTTCTGTTTTTCACGAAGCTGAGTACCGTAGTCGGAAAGACGTGCACCAGAAGTGCGACCGTGCTGTCCAGGTGCGGACTCATGCTTACATTTAGCATCAAAAGAGCGAACTGCGCTCTTGAGATTAAGATCGCCGCCTTCACGACGTGCGAGCTTTAATTTAGGTCCGATATAACGAGCCATTTGTTTCTCTTATCCTGTGGTTTTCCACATTCAGTTCAAAGGATTGAACCTATAAACGCGGGAAAAAATTAATTAAACGCGACGACGCTTGGAAGGACGAACACCGTTGTGAGGAACTGGTGTTACATCCTGAATCGACGTAACGCGGATACCAAGAGCGTTGAGAGCACGGACGCTAGATTCGCGACCGGGTCCAGGTCCCATAATGCGGACTTCAACGTTCTTCAAACCGTATTCCTGAGCAATCTTGCCAGCCTGTTCTGCAGCTACCTGAGCGGCGAAAGGAGTTGACTTACGGGAACCCTTAAAGCCTTGTGCTCCAGAGCTGGAAGCAGCAATTGCATTGCCTTGGCGGTCTGTAATAGTAATAATTGTGTTATTGAAAGAAGCGTGGACATGAGCGATACCTTCATTAACCACCTTCTTTACTTTTCTGCGGGAACGCTGAGCAGCGATCTGCTGAGCGCTAGGAATCTTTCCTGCCATAACTGTCCTCTACCTTACTTCTTGAGCGCAACACCAGCCTTCTTCGGGCCCTTACGAGTACGTGCATTAGTACGCGTACGTTGACCACGAACTGGCAGACCACGACGATGACGCATGCCGCGATATGTGCCCAAGTCGATAAGGCGTTTGATTGACAATTGAACTTCACGACGAAGATCGCCTTCAACAGTGAAATTGTTGACGGCCTCACGAATGCGTTCAAGTTCAGCATCCGTCAAATCTTTGACTTTCTTAGTCGTTTCAACACCAACCGATTCAAGAATCTGCTGTGCACGGGGACGACCGATACCATAGATAGCAGTCAAACCGATAACAGCGTGCTGATTCGGCGGAATGTTAATACCGGCGATACGAGCCATTATTTACCTCTTTAGCCTTGGCGCTGTTTGTGGCGAGGATCTGCACAGATCACACGGACCACGCCTTTGCGCTTAATGATTTTGCACTTACGGCACATTTTTTTGACCGAAGCGTTTACTTTCATAGTTATCTCCAAAAGTGTGTAAAGCGTCTCGCCGACACTTCACACAAAACCCACTTTATTTTTTGTAGTGCAAAAAACAAAGTTTAACTTACAGGGTGCGTGATTATATCTAATCATGCACCCTGAAGCAAATCAGACAATTTGCTACCGAAAATTATCGGGGAAGAGAACCTGGACCGAAGCCCTTAAAATTGGTTTTCTTTAGCAAAGATTCGTATTGATGACTCATGAGATATGCTTGAACCTGACTCATGAAATCCATTGTTACCACAACAACGATCAACAATGAAGTACCGCCAAAGTAGAACGGAACATTAAATCTAAGGTTCAAGAACTCAGGAACCAAGCAGACGAACACCAGATAAATCGAGCCGGCGAGCGTCAAACGTAACAACACCTTATCAATATAACGTGAAGTTTGCTCACCAGGACGAATTCCTGGTACAAAAGCACCACTCTTCTTAAGGTTTTCAGCTGTTTCTTTAGGATTAAATACTAATGCCGTATAGAAATAAGCAAAGAAAACGATGAGTGCTGCGTAAAGCAATGTATACAACGGTTGTCCGGGAGACAGAGAAGCTGCTAAGTCTCTAATCCAACGAGTTGAATCTCCGCTTGTAAACCAACCAGCAAGTGTTGCTGGGAACAGGATCAAGGAAGAAGCAAAGATTGGAGGAATAACATTAGCCATATTGATCTTCAGTGGCAAATAAGAACTTTGACCACCATAGATCTTGTTACCAATCTGTCGTTTGGCATAGTTGACGGTAATGCGACGTTGACCTCTTTCGAAGAACACCACAAAAGCCGTAACCAAAATCACTACCGCAATGATAAAGATAGAGGAAAGTGGGCTAATAGCTCCGGTAGATACTAACTGGAACAAACCACTTACCGCTGCAGGAAGACCTGCAACAATACCAGCGAAGATGATGATGGAAATGCCATTACCGATACCGCGTTCTGTAATCTGTTCACCAAGCCACATGAGGAACATTGTTCCAGTGACTAAGGAAACAACACAAACGCCTCTAAAGAAAAATCCTGGATCGATAACGAGGCCAGGTTGACTTTCTAAAGCGACGGCAATACCTAAAGCCTGGAAAGCTCCAAGCAATAACGTACCGTAACGCGTGTATTGAGTAATTTTTCTACGTCCAGACTCCCCTTCCTTACGTAATGCCTCCAAAGAAGGCAAAACATAAGAAAGCATTTGCATGATAATCGATGCCGAAATATACGGCATGATACCTAAGGCAAAAACGGAGAATCTCGAAAGAGCGCCACCCGAGAACATATTGAATAATCCAAGGATGCCGCCCTTTTGCTGATTGAACAGCTCACGAAGCGAGTCAGGATCGATTCCCGGAACCGGAATATGTGTACCGATACGAAAAACAACGAGAGCTAAAACAAGGAAAAGAAGACGGCGATAGAGATCACCATATTTATTGCTAGCTTTCGCTGGAATATTCTTGGCCACGTTTGGTTCCTCTTAAGGATAAATCTTACTTATCGGAATCGATAACGGTGCCACCGGCAGCTTCGATAGCAGCCTTAGCACCCTTTGTTACGCTCAAACCACGTACTGTAACCTTGCGAGTGATTTCACCAGATAAGATTACACGAGCAGCTTGAGAATCAGACTTGATCACATCTGCATTAATCAGATCTGCCAAAGTGATTTCTTCTAAGCCGAGCTTGTCGAGCTGATTCAAACGAACCTCAGCAACAAACTCGTGAGTCCAAGAAGTAAAGCCTCTCTTAGGCAGACGACGATGCATAGGCATCTGACCGCCTTCAAATCCCACCTTATGGAAGCCACCAGCACGGGACTTTTGACCCTTGTGGCCACGACCAGCAGTCTTACCCCAGCCACTACCGACACCACGACCAACACGGTGAGCAGCAGACTTAGATCCTGCAGCAGGTTGAATAGTATTAAGTTTCATTTCTATATCCTCACCTATTCAGCACGCACCAGATAAGAAACGGTATTGATCATACCGCGTACTGCTGGCGTATCTTCCAATTCGCGAGTTTGGCGAATCTTCTTGAGACCGAGACCCAGAACAGTTGCACGGTGAGCCGCTTTGCAACCAATCGGGCTTTTGACCAAGGTCACTTTAACTGTTTTCTTGCTCATTTCATTCCCTCTGATAATTAACCGATGAGATCTTCAACGGTCTTACC
>CAZBHT010000081.1:3089-6627 GCA_964491655.1 uncultured Burkholderiaceae bacterium | reverse complement strand
ATTCGAATATTACACACCTATTTCTTAACTGTCAAGCTGTACAACAAAAAAAAATAAAAAAAACACAACCAAGAAAATACCGTTTCCTTTGATTAATCCCAATTTCCCTTAAGATTTCAATCGCTTATTTCAGTTGGTTGTGTTGATAATGATGTTGTTTAATTTTTACAAAAATTGAGCTGCAATAATTGCAGAGACCATTAATGGAATATTAAAGTGGATAAATGTAGGAACACAGGTATCCCAAATATGATCATGCTGTCCATCAACGTTTAAGCCGGATGTTGGTCCTAATGTACTATCCGATGCAGGAGAACCGGCGTCACCTAGTGCGGCCGCGGCTGAGATAAGAAGAATCGTTGCAGGGAAAGAAAATCCAATTGCCTGACAAAGTGGTGTGTAAATCGTAGCAATAATTGGAATTGTTCCAAATGATGTACCAATTCCCATAGTTACCACTAAGCCAATAAACGTAATAATGAAGGAAGCTAACCATTTGTTATCGGCCAAATAAGGGATAGCCAACTCAACGAGTTGTACAACACTTCCGCTTTCCTTGAGAATCAAGGCATATCCACCAGCAATTAACATCAGGAAAGCGATGTATCCCATCATCGTTACACCCTTTGCAAATTGTTCATCGATGTCCTTGAAACGAACAGCACCACCTGCAAACATGATAATGAGGCCGACCAAAGCTGCTAACGGTAAGGATTGCATCTTAAGTTGTACGCCAACCATCACAATTAAAGAAACCATTGCAACCCAATGTTGATATTTAAATCGAGTTGCTGTTTTCGTATTCTGAGTCAAACCACCTTGCTCTATGGCTGAATAGGAACGAGGTTTACGATAGCTAAAAAGGATAGCCAAGCATAAACCTAAAAGCATAGACAATCCCAAAATCCAGTTCACAGCGACAACATCATCAACGGTCGTTGCCAGACCATTGCTCGTCATATTATCCGCAATGATTCCCTGGAAAATAAGACCAAATCCCACAGGAATCACAATGTACGGAGCCTTTAAACCAAAGCAAAGAGCGCACGCTACAGAACGTCTATCAAGCTTTAAACGATTAAAAAGAGGCAAAAGAGGTGGAACCAAAAGAGGAATGAAGGCGATATGAATCGGTACCACATTTTGAGATAAACAAGAGATAAAGGTCAAAATAAAGCATAGCAAAATGGAACGAGACCCCACTTTCTTACTTAACCATGAGACCAATATCTCCATAAGACCGGTATAAGCAATAGCTACGGCATAAGTTCCTAAAAGGATATAGGCCAATGCGGTTGTCGCGTTCGCATTAAAGCCCTGAGAAAGGAGATCCATTGTTTTATTTATGTCTATTCCTGCAACTGCACCAGCCAGAATTGCAGATAACAACATGGATAAAAGTACGTTAATTTTAAACAGACAAAGAACACATAGAACTAACACCGACAAAACGACTGGATTTAAAACTACATCCATTCTTAACACCCCTAAATATATTGTTGTATACATTATGTTACAGAAGGTTAGTAGTAAATATTTCTAAATCCAGTTCTCTTTTTTCGTCTAAATAATCAAATTACGAGCTTACTTCTCGAATATAAAAATGATTTCTAGAACACTATACAAAAAATATCCTCTATCCTTTAATCACCCTACCCTAGCGCAAAGAATCCATCATGGCGATTAAACATTGATTATCCGTCACATTCCATAAAATCAGAAATACCACCCTTTGTTATAAATCACCTCCTTTTGACCTAATTCAATTCTTTCAAAATAAGAAAATTTCTCTTGATATTGACTTGACATTAACTAAAATGAAGTAAAGAATATACCTATCTAACTACTAGGATTAATAGGAGTAAATATGCCTATTTACAAATCTATTGCAGAACTTGTGGGTAACACCCCATTATTGGAATTATCTCGTTGGAATCAACATCATGATTTGAAAGCAACGATTCTCGCTAAAGTTGAATACTTCAATCCAGCTGGCTCTGTTAAGGATCGAATCGCCCTTAAAATGATCGTAGATGCTGAAAAAAATGGAAGATTAGATCCCAAAGGACGGTACACCATCATTGAACCAACCAGTGGAAATACGGGTATAGGGTTAGCAGCGATAGCGGCGGCTAGAGGGTATCGAGCGATCTTTACCATGCCCGAAACCATGAGTATTGAAAGACGAAATCTTTTAAAAGCATATGGTGCTGAAATTGTATTAACTCCAGGTAGCGAAGGAATGAAGGGCGCTATTGCCAAAGCAAATGAATTAGCGAAAGAGATTCCAAATAGCTTTATCCCGGGACAATTTATTAATCCAGCGAATCCTCAAGCTCATAAAGAAACAACCGGTCCTGAAATTTGGACAGATACCGATGGCCAAGTCGATGCTTTTGTTGCTGGGGTAGGAACTGGCGGTACCATAACAGGTGTTGGTGAATATTTAAAACAACAAAACCCAAATATAAAAATCTTTGCTGTCGAGCCGGCTGGCTCGCCTGTGCTTTCTGAAGGAAAGGCCGGACCTCATATGATTCAAGGTATTGGTGCTGGATTTGTCCCCGAAGTTTTGAACACCAAAGTTTATGATGAAGTAATTCGTGTCAGCAATGAGAATGCATTTGAAACAGGGAGAAATCTTGCCCGAATTGAAGGTATTCTCACTGGAATTTCCTCCGGAGCGGCATTGTTTGTGGCGACACAATTAGCTAAACGAAGTGAATTTATCGGTAAAACAATCGTCGTCTTGCTCCCAGATACAGGAGACCGTTATCTTTCTACAGCCTTATTTAAAGAATAAAAATTAAATCAAACAAACTACTATTCTTATTTCAAATGCTCCTCATTCGAAAAAACGAGGAGCATTTTTTATTGAAACCAACTTAAGATACGTGGTAAGAATTACTCAGCTTTCTCGACTTCAACTGTTTTTCTTGCTTTTTTCTTAGTCTTTTTTGCTTGTACTTCTTCTACTACTTTTTCAGCAACTTCCTCTTCTTTAGATTCTTCTGCCTGTTGATTCATTGTATTTTGACGAGATTCAATCGTATTTAAACACTCGTCTAAACGAACTAAGTCAGAAATCGTCGCATTAGCAACAACACTAGCCATGTATTGTTTGAGCGAAATACCGTGAATCTGAGCGGCAAGCTCTGCTAATTTTTTTGTTGTATGAGGTAATTTAACTTCGATAACCTCTTTTTTTTCTCTTTTTGCCATTATTTCAGTCCTTCTTTTAGTATGTTTAATCAATCCGTACCTTAACTCACTAACTTCAACTTAAACCTTTTTCCAAACCCCATCTTCGTTCTTTTTTGATTTTTCAGAAGATTTAAATTGCCCTTCATTTATGGCGTTCTTTCCAATAAAAGCTGGATTCACCGTTAATCGAGTCATCTTATAGAGTTTATAGTTTTTTATATTTGTATTAACAAATTTGAGTGAAAAAAACTTTTTCTTTCTCAAAATCACAGCGACACCAATGATGAATATTGAAACAACTAATAGCAAAAAATAAAAAAGATCCATCTTAAAA
>CAZBHT010000081.1:0-3079 GCA_964491655.1 uncultured Burkholderiaceae bacterium | reverse complement strand
CATGAGTATATTCTTTATAAAAAAAATAATTGATACAGGTAAATCCACCTAACAAATAAAAATAAATCACTAAAATATAGCCAATATATGGTATGCATAATAGTATTAACACTTGCTTATTAAGGGTATTCCCTTTATAGTATTAACCATTAAAAATTAATGATCTTCAAAGAAAATGGAGAGCAAAATGTTAAATAAGACATACCGTGTAAGACGTAGTCCTCGAGATCGAGCCGCATTTCCGACCGAACTTCCGAATGAATCTCACATCCCCAATGGAGTAAATCCTGAGGTTTACGCATTAAATCGCGATATCCTCTCCATCATTACTCTCCGCTTCATGACATCGCGATTACGGGCCATGTACCAAGCTTATGATGGTGATTTAACCTTATGTCTTGTATTAGGTGAAATAGCCATTCGTAATACAGAGAATTTTTATCCCGAACGGAATCAGCGGAATCGATTTAATTCTTATGAAAAGAAAAAACTACCGTGTAATGCACTATCTATTTCAGATGTAACCGGTATTCCTCGGGAAACAGTGCGACGCAAATTGGCTAAATTAGTGGATTTAGGATGGATTGAGAGAACACCCGAAGATATGTACGTTATATCGGATAAGGTTGGGCGTGTTTTTGCAGCCTTCGATGATTCACAAACTTTCGATCTATTAGATACATCGAACAAGATCAAAACATTATTAGAAATTCAAAATCGTAATTAATCTCAATGAATCAACACTCCAGGATCAAAGAACTCGAATTTCCGAGTTCTTTGATTTTTTTTCATTAGACACTTATTTTTGAAATTCAAGTTCTAAAAGACGTTTTTTTATTTCAACTCCCGCACTATAGCCTCCGAGCCCTCCATTTTTTTCAACAACTCGGTGACATGGAATAATAATTTGTATTGGATTAACTCGGTTAGCTCCTGCCACAGCTCGATAAGCCTTGGGTTTCCCTAATATTGACGCTTCTTCTGCATAACTTACTGTATGGCCGAAAGGTATCTTTTGAAGCTGTTCCCAACATCTTTTCTGAAAAGAGGTACCAACCAATAGCATTGGAAGTTCAAAAAACTTCCTTTTTCGAAGAACATACTCATTCAACTGTTCTATAGCCTTACGAATCAATGGTGTTTCCGCCTCAGTAAACTGAGCCTTTAGAGGCTGCCCTATCTTGTTTTGAACCTGAGTAATCAATGGGCTTTTTTCAAAATAACAAAGGCACAATCTACCTTGAAAATCACCCAAAACTAAGGTTCCCAAGCCTGAAATCTCCACCTTTTGAATAAATATATGATTCATCTTTAGTTATTTATTGAAAATAACGACAATGGGATCATCATCGTTATCTATTCGTTAGATCCATCCCTTCTTTCGGAATTCAATTAACTTACTGGTGAAGTAACGCATCTCATCTGGAGTTCCCAATGAAATTCTGCACCAGGTATTAGCAGGCGGGAATGGACGACCGACCAAAATATTTTCATCTTTCATGCGCTTAGAAAAATCTGCTAATGATTTATCTTTTAAATCAATGAAAACAAAATTTGTCTGACTAGGTAAATAAGAGACGTTTAATTGATCTAAAACCTGGCAAAGAATCGATCTTGATTCTTCGTTAATTCGACGGGAAGTCTCCAAAAATTTAGAATCTCGTAGCTCAGCCGTTGCAACAGCTAGGGTTGCCTGATTCATCATCACTTCATATGCGACATGATTTCGAACCCTATCAACCACCTCTTTAGTACCAAACGCAAAACCCAATCGAAGACCAGCCATAGCAAAAATCTTAGAAAAGGTTTTTAAAACTACAAGATTGTTATAGCCATCAAGAACCAAATCCTTTAGGGAGCGGAAACCTGGATCCGTAACAAATTCTGCGTAGGCCTCATCAACGATAAACATTGTATTTTGGGGTTTACTTTTCACCCAATCAAAAAAAGCTTTGGTGTCAGCAATCGTTGATGTCGGATTATTAGGATTTACAAAATATACGAGAACCGATTTAGTTTTAGAAAGCTGAGAAGCTTTTTTACGCATTGATTCAATATCAATACTCCAGTTGAATCCCATTTTGACGACTTCAACAGGGATATTGTTGCGTCTTGCAACATCTGCTCCATCACTATAAGTTAACTCAGCTGTTAGTAAAACAGTATTATCAGTTTTAAAAGCCTCAACGGATGCACGTATAGCCTCTGCAGATCCGTGGGATAACATAATGTTATCCGGAGAACCACCCATAAATTCCGCGCAAAGCTTCCTTACTTTTGCAACCTGAGCAAATGGATAACGAGATGCTCTCTTTGCAGATTCACTCATAGCCTGTTTAGCAGTTTCGGTAATGCCGAGAGGATTTTCGTTAAAACATAACAAAAGAGGATTCGTTGAAGTAGGAACCTGGAATGGTTTTATCGTGGCATGTACCGAAGTTCCTCCCAGGAAAATTGAACTTGCTGAAAGACTAACTATCTTAAATAAATTACGTCGATTCACTTTTACGCTCCCGTAAAATTTATTTGGTCATCATTCATTCCACCCTATTATGAACGGATAAATAATCACGAAAATAAATTTAGACAAAAAATCTTCACGGTTGGTTAGTACAATATCCAGCTAATAGTCATCTAAACAAAAAGGGAATCGCAATGACCTCCAGTACTGAGCAACAAGTTTCAATAACCTTAAATCAAAATCAAATAAATTTTATTAAAGAAAAAGGTGGCTCCAAATACATTCAAGATCTCATTAATGAACAAATGAGAAAAAACCATCATCGCCCTGAATCTGTTCAAACCTCAAACTTAATTAATAAGTTAAGAAAATTAAGTTCTTCAGACTGACATTTGGCAATTTTGGGTATTTTTAACTATCTCGATTCGGTGGTAAAGATAACAGACGATTATTACAACTTGCCTTGCCACCACTACTACCATCATAAGATAATGGACTTCCGCTAGATTCTGTGAAATGTCTTAGAAGAATAGATAAGAAAGAAGCTGTAAAAACGAGGAGGTCCCAGACATCTTTGAATGTCTAGGACCATACTGAAAATTTTCATTTCTAGATCAC
>CAZBHT010000080.1:0-6649 GCA_964491655.1 uncultured Burkholderiaceae bacterium | reverse complement strand
AGTTTCTTTGATGGGCTTTAGTTTTGTTTCAGCTTGGGTTTCTTGGCATGTGACGAAAAAACAATTGACAACTGCTTCTTCTTTATCCCCGAGAACGCTTGGTTTACTTCGTTTTGGAATAGGTGTTTTATCACCGATTTTGATTGTCACAGTAGTTTTATCTGGGTTGCTTTAAGAAAAAGAAACTGTTTCAAGAGAAACTCAAAGAACGAAGGGGCGATGATTTTTCTCTTAAAATAAAACGCTATTGAATTGAAAATAAATGAATTTTATGACCTCTTTGATTGATAAATTCTTACATCAACCCAAGTACTGGATTATTACTCCGGTATTGTTGGTTGTTGGTGCTTTATCGATACAAACCTATCGAGATGTTTTTTTAGATCTCGGTGTCGATAAGGGGAAAGAACTTCAAAAATCCAAAGAAACCGTTTATTCAGAATGGAAAAAACAAATTCAGGAACAAAATGTCCTACAGAGAACTTATCAGATGAGCATTCGTGCAGATAAATTACATTTTTCTCAAAAGAATCTCATTGAGTATATTTTCAGGACCTATAAGGCCGTTAAGCGTGAAGAAGCTCAGAGCATTGTTAAACAAGCTTACTTAACGGGGCAACGTTTAAATTTAGATCCTCGCATGATTTTAGCGATCGCCGCGATGGAAAGCAGTTTTAACCCCAATGCAATCAGTACGACCGGGGATCACGGTTTGATGCAGGTTCAAATCCGACTTCATAAAGAAAAGTTTGAACCCTTTGGAGGTATTGAAAAAGCATACGATATCGTGGCTGGTATCGAAGTAGGTAGCCAAATCTTTAAAGATTGTTTAAGAAAAAAAGGAACACCTCAGGACGCATTAAAGTGTTACGTCGGTGCTGGGTACCACGGTAATGATAGAGGCTATGCCTCAAAAGTTCTAAATTTAAAGATGAGTTTGCAATACGCTTCCGAAGGAAATTATCGTCGAGCTAATCAAGTGATGCGACGTGGTAGTTCGTATATTCAAGAGGAAAAAGTTGCCTTTTCTAATGTCTTTTTCTCACAAAAACTTATTTAATTAAATGAGTTAGTGAGCTTTTTGACAAGACTTCCATTTCTGAGCCATGGCTTCAGTCTTATCTAGTTCAGGAATGTGTTCGTATCCACAAAGAATTCGAGCTAAACGGTCTGTATCTTTTTTCCCTTTCAGATTAAACGATATGTTATATCTAAAAGGATCAGGATCATCTTTAGCAAAGTTTGTAAAGGTCATTGTGCCTGTGAAAGATTTGGCTCGACAAGCTGAAGCTGAAATTCTAAGGATGGAATGGGCAATGTGTTTATTTGGTATTTCAATTGCAATGGTTTCAGCTTGGTAGTAATCCTTTTTATCAAGACGTAAACGTCTAAAAGAACCATTACGAATCCATAAAGATTGATCCGTTTCAGATCGACAGATGTTACGCCAATCGCCTGGATGGGAAATTTGCAACAAATAAAAGGGCAGTTTATTTTTTTGTGATTCTTGATCTGCCAATTGAGATAACTGTTCACAAGTCATGTCTTCAACCTTATCAGGAAAAGGCTGAAGCGTTTTACACCCTGTAAGTCCCATTGTTATGAATCCAACAACAAGACAGACTTTTGTTATTGAATGCAATTTAAATCGGGAAGAAAAAAACATAAGACTTCTAAGACGTTATCTGATGATGAAAGAAAGCCATCAATGAACACTTATGTGCATTCATTGATGGTTTTTCTTTAGAGCATGATTACTTGACGAGACCTTGATCTTTCAAATTTTGAAATTCGAGCGTTTTTTGATAAGTATCAAAAGAAGGTCTATCTTTGTTCGCTTCGATAATACGACGGATATCTGCTTCTTTATCTGTCATATTTAATGCTTTGTAGCACTCGGCCATCAGCTCAAGCGCTCCTTCAGCCTGAGGTGAGGTTTGGAAATCGGTTAAAACGATCTGAGCTCGATTAATCGCCGCGAGGTACGCATGACGCACAAAATAATAGCGAGCTGTATTGAGTTCATACTTTGCTTGAGCTTCTACCAACTCATGCATTCTTTCTCTTGCGTCGTTAGCATAACGACTGTATGGGAAACGCAAGGTTAATTCTTTGAAAATATCGAAAGCATCCCGAGCCGCTTGTGCATCACGCTGAGATAAATCCTGCTTTGTTAGATAATTCATCCATCCGTCATCTTCATCTAACGTTGCAAGGCCTTTAAGGTACATGACGTAAGAGGCTAACTGGTGATCTGGATACTGTCTTAAGAAACGATCTGCATTTTGAATCGCTAAAGCCATATCATGATTCTTATAATGTGCGTAAACCGTTTCTGCTTGAGCTTGTTGGGCATAACGGCCGAAGGGATAGCGAGCTTCAATTTTTTGGTAATACTCTAGGGCAGTTTCCAAGTTGCCTTCGTTTAAATTATCACGGGCTTCTACATAGAGTTTATCGGGAGACCAACCTTCTGTAGGGTCTTCAATTCCTTTTAGCCAACCACAAGATGCACTGGTTAAAATAACGGAACCTAAAGCGACACAGGCAAGAGTGCGCTGAATAAACGAAAAATAGGACAAAGACATGTTTGAATCACAAAAACAGGATACGTCAAGAGATTATAGCCACAGTGAAGGCGAAGACGGGGATTTTATGGATCAAGAAAACGAAATTCGTTCATTTATTGTAAATTTTGATGATGACGGAGCTCGTTTGGACAAAGTTTTAGCACAACATTTTCCAGATATTTCTCGTTCTCGCATTAAAACTTTGATTGAAGACGGTGCTGTCACTCTTAATGGTTCTGTCTGTACGTTGGTTAAAACAAAGTTGTCCTTAAACCAAGAAGTTTGTATTGAAGTTAAACCGAGAATCGAGGATCAGGCATTTGTTGCGGTTCCAATGGAAATCGATGTGGTCTATGAAGATGATTCGATTCTTGTGATCAATAAGCCGGCAGGACTCGTGGTTCACCCCGCCGCTGGTCACTGGGATGACACTTTGTTAAATGGTCTTTTAGCCTACGATCCTATCTTTAAGAAATTACCCCGAGCTGGTATTGTCCATCGTCTTGACCGAGATACCAGTGGCTTAATGGTGGTGGCTAAGACCGAAAAAGCACAATTAGACTTAGTACGTCAACTGCAAGAGCGTACGGTAAAACGAGAGTATTGGGCACTTACTCGTGGTCAAGTGCCTCAAGAAAAGGTTATTGATGCTTCTATTGAGCGAGATCCGAGGAATGCTCTTCGTTTTATTACTAGTCACGCAGGTAGAGCTAAACCGGCTCAAACCCATGTCCGCTTGGTTCAAAAGGTAGAAGTTAACGGAAAGCCCTTCTCATGGGTGGCTTGTCGCTTAAAAACAGGACGAACACACCAGATTCGAGTCCATATGGAGTCTATTGGTTTTCCATTGATTGGGGACCCTATTTATCGCAATAAACTTCCAAAGCCTCAAGAAGATGGTTCGGTCCTTCACTCTTTTAGCCGACAGGCATTACATGCTTCTCGGTTGGGTCTATTGCATCCTGAGAGCCAAGAGATGATGGAGTGGTTTGCTGAACCTGCAGATGATTTTAAGGATTTAATGGATGAATTGGGCTTTGGTCCTTGGGACCGTCCGACTGAAGTCTTTGGAGATCCTGTTGTGATGGTCGATTTAGACGAACAAGAGTCCTTTAGTGATGTGGGTCGAGTCTCTTCTTGGGACGATTTTGATTTTGGTGACGATGAAGATGATACAAACTACCAAGTTTGGACCGTCGAAAGAAGAAAGGATTAAGAATGTCAATTACAAAACCTTCAACAGAAGTCATTTATCCTGAGTGGGATGCCCCAGAAAATGTACATGCTCTTTTTACGTTGCGTAATGGAGGACTTTCAGCAGGTCCTTGGGGCGGAGAAGATGGCTTTAATGGTTTAAATTTAGCTAGCCACGTGGGTGATAGTCCCTTTGTTGTCAAAATGAATCGACAGTTCTTGCGCTCTTGGATTCCAACAGAACCTAAGTGGTTAAATCAAGTTCATTCCACTAAAGTGGTTGTAGCTGATCAAATTGAAAATTCCGTGGATGCGGATGCTTCAATTACGACAAATAGTAATGTGGTTTGCGTTGTGATGACTGCAGACTGCTTACCTATTTTGTTAACCGACCGACAAGGGCGTGCGGTATCTGCCGTTCATGCTGGCTGGAGAGGGTTGGTTCAGGAGATTATTCAAAAATCAGTTGAGGAAATGCGCAAGGCTTTAGCGGATCCAGAAGCGGAAATTATGGCTTGGATTGGTCCTTGTATTCGCCAGGAGTCGTTTGAAGTGCAAGACAATGTCGCTCAGATTTTTAGGGAAAGTTCTTTGTCTGCCGTAGCGAACACGGCTATCTCTCAGAATGGAAGTTCTTTTTTATTAGATTTACCGGCTTTTGCGAAAGAAGCTTTGCGACTTCAAGGGGTTACTCAGGTTTTTGATTCGGGTTGCAACACTTATAGTGACGCCAAACGATTTTACAGTTATCGTAGAGATGGAGATTGTGGACGTCATGCAACATTGATTTGGAAAGATTAATGTGTGGAATACAAGTGTGTTTTCATGATGATTTAGGTCAATTCAAAATGAGAGGGTTATGTTAAAGCTAAATCCTGTTCGAGTAGATCAAATGAGTAATTTCTTGCATGAAAATGAAATGCAATGGCATGTGGAATTGCCTCGCTATAAGATTTTCAGTTGGTCTCATTTTCTTTTATTGACCTTTTTGTTCATTTTGATTTGCTTGATTTATAGCTTGGTGGACTATGCTTTTTTCTTTAAAAGCTGGTGGGCTATGTTTATCCTTCCGGCAACAGGACTTTTTCTTTACGCCCTTATTAATAGTTTTTTACCCAATATTCAAATGTTCTATCGAATTGATCGAGATGGCATCTATGGGGAAACTCGTTATTCCAGTTCAAAGCCGTTGCAACTGTTGAAATTTCTTTGGATGCTTATGCTTTCTTTTATGGGAAGTGATGACGATAGTTATAAGAGCTCTCATACTTCTAAATCTCGTCAAGTCGGATGGAAGGATGTTCGTAAAATATCTCCCAATGAACAGTGGAACCGAATTGCTATTCAGTGTGGATTGCAAGGTTCCATGATCATTTGGCTTACCGATGCGAACTTTAATCAAGCTCTTAATGTGATTAGGGTACAGATGCGTAATTATTCTTTAAGAACTAGGCGTCCGTTTCAAAAAAAATAATGATTCATACGGAATCGGATCAAAATGTTAAAAATTTTATTATCAGCAGTATTATTCTCAGGGTTTGTTATGAATGCCAGTAGTAAAGAAGTCGTGATTGATATTAGAACTCCGGCCGAAATTTCGGTAACCGGAATCGTTCAAGGTGCGGTGAGTGCCGATGTACAATCAAAAGATTTTCCTGAGCGAATCAAGAAGTTAGAACTTGCTTCTGATGATAAGATTAAATTGTATTGTCGCTCTGGTAGACGGGCTGTACATGCTCAACAAATCTTGGAACAAATGGGGTTTAAAGATGTTGAGAATTTGGGAGGCTATGAAGAGGCATCCCGTAGATTGAATCGTCCCCTTGTTAAACTTTAATTTTTTAGTGTAAGTATGATGCAAAAAAGACCTCCTCGAATCGGTTTTGTATCCTTGGGATGCCCAAAAGCATTGGTCGATAGTGAACGAATAGTGACCAATTTACGTGCTGAAGGTTATTTGATTAGTTCAACATACCAAGGGGCGGATCTTGTGATTGTTAACACGTGTGGCTTTATCGACGCCGCGGTCGAGGAATCCCTAGAAGCGATTTCTGAAGCACTAGAAAAAAACGGTCGTGTGATCGTAACCGGGTGTCTCGGAGGTAAAAAGGTTCAAGATGGGACTAATTTTATCTTTAATAAATTCCCAAAACTTCTTGGAGTTACCGGCCCTGATGAAACCGAAGCTGTTTTAGCTTTAGTCCATGAACATTTACCTCGTCCTCATGAACCCTACGGTTCTTTAGTACCGGGTAATGGACTTCGGTTAACTCCAAAGCATTACGCTTATTTGAAGATTTCAGAAGGCTGTAATCATCACTGTACTTATTGCATCATTCCTCAATTACGAGGTCCTTTAGTTTCTCGTCGTATTGGCGATATTCTTCGGGAGGCTGAAAATCTAGTCAAAGGTGGTGTGAAAGAATTGATTGTGATAGCGCAAGACACCGCCGCCTACGGCATTGATCGACGTTATGGATTAGATTTTATCGGAGGACGCCCTGCAAGAACTGATGTTAAAACGCTTTTCCGAGAACTTGGTAACTTAGGTATTTGGGTTCGTCCCATGTATGTTTATCCCTATCCGTCCGTTGATGAATTGATTCCTCTTATGAATGAAGGGAAGTTGTTACCATACTTAGATGTTCCGTTTCAACATGCATCTGAAAGAATCCTTCGCGCGATGAAGCGCCCAGGAAGTGAGCGTAATATGGAACGTATCAATGCTTGGAGAGCTTTGTGTCCCGACATTACGATTCGCTCAACCTTTATCGTAGGTTTTCCTGGAGAAACGGAAGAAGATTTTGAGATCCTTTTGGACTTCTTACGTGAAGCTCGTTTAAACCGAGTAGGTTGTTTCCCATATTCAGCTGTGGATGGTGCGA
>CAZBHT010000079.1:0-6677 GCA_964491655.1 uncultured Burkholderiaceae bacterium | reverse complement strand
TTTTCAAATACGAAATGCAAAGTCATTTTCAATTCTCAAAATAGTAAAACGTGATAGAAGACTTTAGTCGTTAGTAAAAGGTTTAATACGAAAATCTTCTCGAGTTTTTCCTTCTAGTTCAGCTTGTTGTAACCATACGGGTTTTCTACCACGTCCAGCCCAAGTTTGTCCCTGAGGGCCGATATATTTAGGAGCTATTGCACGGCCTGAACGAATAAATTTCTTTATGCCTAATTCAACTGGGTTGAAATTAAATTCCTGAATTAGTTCTCTACAGGTATTTAACGCCTCGGCTCTTGCCGTTTGAGTGGCTTCTTTAATTTGTTTATCTAAAGCATCTCGTTGTGCAATTAATTCTTTGATTTCTTTTTGCATAATTAATTTTTAATAAATAGGTTTTCTTTTATTATAAATAGATATTTACATTATTAAATAATATTAAAAATATTTTAAAAATAGACAAAACGTTTGACTTGAATAAAGAACTTAATCCTTTTTATTTTTAATAAATATCATTGAATATGGATTGTGTAAAATGTTCTGACTTAGTACTTTCCGACTTAGAGGTTTGTTTTGAAAACAATTTTATTGATTGATGGTTCTAATTTTCTTTTTCGTGCCTATCACGCATTACCACCTCTGACCACTAAGGACGGAAGGCCAACTGGAGCGATTCGTGGCTTTTTAGCTATGTTAAAAACGCTTCGAAAAGAAGTACCTACCGAATATGTTGCTTGTGTTTTCGATGCAAAGGGTAAGACATTCCGTAATGATATCTATGAGGAATATAAGGCGAATCGTCCACCTATGCCGGAAGATTTAAGAGTACAAATTCAAACGCTGTTTGAAATTATTCATGCTAGTGGCATTCCATTACTTCAAGTTCCTGGAATCGAAGCCGATGATGCAATTGGAACGATTGCTCAAGAAGCTTCAAATCAAGGATTTAAAATTGTGATTGCAACAGGAGATAAGGATTACGCTCAGTTGGTTAATTCCCAAATTAATCTAATCAATACGATGGCAGATAAGAATAATTGGTTAGATGAGGTCGGTGTATTGGATAAGTATGGGGTTCATCCAAACCAAATTATTGACTTTTTATCTCTAGTTGGTGACAAGGTTGACAATGTTCCAGGTATTGATAAATGTGGTCCCAAAACCGCTATTAAATGGTTAACCGAATATGGTTCCCTTGAAAACCTTATTGAACATTCTGAGTCAATTAAAGGAAAAATCGGTGAAAACCTAAGAAACGGGCTTCCTTTTTTATCGATTGCCAAGAATTTGGTAACCATCCGCTGTCATGAAGATCTTTCTGCTTACTATCAAAGTATGGAAGATTTAAAGGTAAAACCTGCAAATCAAAAAACTCTAATTGAGCTTTATACCTCTTTAGAGTTTCGTCGTTGGATCGAAGAATTAAAAAAAGAAAAATTCTTAGCAACTTTTGATGAAAATACATCCAATAGTCTGTTTTCCGAAAACGAAATAACTGTAATTGAAGAAGAAAAAAGATCTCAATCTATTGAACGTTTTATTATTCGTAACGCTTCCGAAGCACAAGACTTTCTTAAAAAAATAGAAAATTCAGCACGCGTTGCGATTTATGTCCTATTTGATTCAGATTCCAATCAGAATCGTCTTCTAAGAGGCGTTTCGATTTCAGATGGGAAAGTGAGTGGTTATGTTGTTCTCAAAGAAGAAAGTCTCTTAAGTGAAGGCCTGAATCAAGAAGAATTTAGACGTGTATTGGGTTCTTGGTTGACATCGGATACTTCTAAAGCATTCTTTGATGCTAAGTCTGTTCGACACGTACTGCATGATGTAGGGATTGAGTTAGCAGGTGTGGATCATGACGTTATGCTTCAAAGTTATATTTTAGAAGCTCATCAAAGTCATAGTTTAAAAAACATTGCAAAAAATTGGCTTGAAATTGACCTTGCTGATGAAGAAACTCTATTAGGCAAAGGTGTTAAGAAACTTGATTTTGCAAGTATTGCAATTGAACAGGCATCAGGGTTTGCATTTGCTTGTTCAGAAGCTATTTTTGCATTAGTGGATCGATTAAATACTGAGATTCAACAACAGGAAGACTTAGATCGTATCTATCGCACGATTGAAATACCTTTGTCTGCGGTTTTATATTGCATGGAAAAAGAGGGTGTTTTAGTTGATGCTACTCAGTTAAATCAACAGACAGCGGAATTAAAAGCACAAGTGTCTGATTTGGAGCAAATGGCTTATCGTTTAGTGGGAGAGCCTTTCAAACTATCAAGTCCTAAAGTTTTAGGCGAAATCTTATTTGAAAAAATGGGAGCTACGCTTTCTGGCTCTAAACCGAAAAAAACGGTAAGTGGTGCTTATTCAACTAGCGAAGAAGTATTAACCGAACTTGCTTTTGAATATCCTTTAGCTCGTATCGCTTTGGAATATCGCGCCTTAACAAAACTGATTTCAACCTATACCGATAAGCTTCCTAAGATGATTCGCCCGCAAGACGGTCGTATTCATACTACGTTTGAGCAAGCGGTTGCGGTAACCGGGCGTCTTGCTTCAAGTAACCCGAATTTACAGAATATTCCGGTACGAACTGCTGAAGGAAGACGAATTCGAGAGGCGTTTGTTGCTCCAAAGGGATGTCAAATTATTAGTGCGGACTATTCACAGATTGAACTGCGAATCATGGCACATCTTTCCGAAGATCGCGGTCTAATAGAAGCATTTAATAAGGGGCTAGATATTCATAAAGCAACCGCATCAGAAGTTTTTCGAATTACTCCCGAAGAAGTTACTGCGGATCAAAGACGAATTGCTAAAGTCGTGAATTTCGGTCTGATATACGGTATGAGCGCATTTGGCTTAGCTAAAAACTTAGGTATCGATCGCTATGAGGCTAAAGATTACATTACCCGATATTTTGAGCATTTCCCCGGCGTGCGTCGGTATATGGATGAAACGCGTCAATTAGCCGTGGCTCAAGGGTATGTGCAAACGGTTCAAGGACGTAAATTAGTACTTCCAGATATTCGTAGTTCGGGTATGCGACGCGCCGCGGCGGAACGAGCTGCGATCAATGCACCGATGCAAGGTACCGCTGCGGATCTGATCAAAATGGCCATGATCGCCGTAGATCAATGGCTAAGAGACAATCAGATGAAAAGTCGTATGATTCTTCAAGTACACGACGAACTAATTTTAGAAGTTCCGTTAGAGGAAGTGGATCAGGTAAAAGAAAATCTACCTAAAATCATGGAGTCGGTTTCCCAGTTAAAAGTTCCATTGATTGCTGAACTTGGAATCGGTGAAAACTGGGAAGCGGCTCATTAATTTATTGACAAGCTGAAGCCTTTTCGGGTAGCAAAACCCCTAAAGGCTTTTTATTTTGATCTAAAAGATGGATTTTGCCGTCTTGCTTTTTTGCGTAAGCCGTTTGCTCAAGCATCGCCATAAATTGAGATTCTTGTTGCATATAGGCTTTTGCACAAAGTCGTTTCGTCAAACCTAAATGAGTAAACGAAAATTGATCCTTTTCACCAATGAAAAATTCTCCGACCAGGTTATTACAACCTGGTTCACCGGAAAGCTTCATATCTGAAGTAAAGCTAATAAGAGGCGGAATCTCACAAGATTCAGAGGTTTTCACATCACTCATCCAAGAATGACGTGTTAAATCCTCTAAAGTAATTTGAGCACAAGCTACTTTGGATAAGGCTAGAAGCGATACTAATAAAAGTAATTTCTTCATTTCAAATACCCTATACGTGAGATTGATCAGACCCGAAAAACGTAACCCACATCGGCCACAAGGCACAATAACACCATGCAGTCATGAAGATGGCCCAGAATATGATGACGATTGAAGAAAGTCCCCCTAATAGAATCGATAGGGTTGAAACGGCAATGGTCCCTATGAGTGCAATGGAAAAGTAGCAACAGCCTAATGCCACGAAAGGAAGTAGATTTCTAAGGCAAATAAAAAGGCTAAAGAAAAAAGCCTTACCGATACTTTGCTTGCGCCAAGCAATCAACATTGGGGCAAAACAAGTTACAAATAAAATCAAAATGTACAAGATACTGCCAACAATAATTCCGGTCCATGGAATATGAGCAGAGATACTTTCAGCCACAAAGATTCCGTCTTTAAATTGCCATTGAGCTACCTCAGAAGCGCTTAAATAACGAATAACATGGTTATTAAAAACAACTAATGCACCGTAAATAAAACCAAGAGCAAGGAGCTTGAAGCGAATAGTTGGAACTCTCCAGCCTTCATAGAAAGCGGAAAGAATATTAAACGGTATATTGTGAGTTACATCACGTCCTGCTGAGGCGAAAGCAAGAGCTGCGAACGGTGTCACCATCGCCCCCAATACCACTCCAATTTCATCAATCCCTAAAAATTCTCCAGGCATATTGACGACAAAAAGTACCGTTAAATAAAAGCCTACGATCCCCAAGATATTTAAAGGACTTTTTTTTAAGATTCTCCATGCGTCTCGAATCCACATGGTTCCTGCTGATGAAGAAAAATCAGTTTTCATTCAAATCCCAATTTATTTAGATTAATCAGTTTATTTTATTGTCTTGGCCAAGGAAGGTCTTCTGGCGTACTCAATCGTCTTAATTTTAAAATTCTCTCAAAATGACTCGGATCCAGAGGTTTTAATAAAGAAGCTTGACGCGGTAAATAAAAATCATAGAGTCTTGAAACCCAGAAGCGTAAGGATGAAGCGCAGAGCATATCCTTCCAGCACTGTTTCTCATTATCCGATAAAGGACGAACCGCATGATAGGCCTCGATCATACTTTGAGCTCTTTGATGGTCAAATTCTCCCGTATCCAGGTCAATACACCAGTCATTCATTGTGACAGCTAAGTCATAAAGAAGGGGAGCGGTGCAGGCAAAGTAAAAGTCAATAACGCCACACAATCGATTCTCTTGAGCTAAAGCATTATTTCTAAATAGATCGGCATGAACCGCACCTTTTTCTAACTGATGATACTCCGGACTATTATGAAAGGCGATCTGGCGCTCAATTTCTTCTTTTAATACAGAGAATAACGAAGCGGGCATATGAGGTTCTAATTTGGATAAGTTATCAATCCAAAAATTTAATCCGCGAGTATTTTCTTGCTCTAAATGGAAGTCTCTTACGGACAAGTGCATATGAGCTAAAAGAGAACCAAGTTGCTGACACAAAGACGCCGTCGAATCATCTACCGTTTTCCCCGGGAAACAAAGTGCAATAGAGCAGGGTTTGCCTGAAATCATTGAATAAAGCGTTCCTTCTTTTGTTTTTTCAGGACAACTAACCGGAAGCTCTCGATCATCTAAATGTCGGCATAACTCTAAATAAAATGGCAGATCCGCAATCGATAGACGTTCAAAAACAGTTAGAACCCAACGTCCTTTTGTGGTTTGAAGATAGAAATTACTATTTTCAATCCCAGCAGAAATGCCCTTTAAGTCAACAAAGTCGCCAATTTCATAATTCTCAAGAAGTTGAACGACATCTTGAGATGTAATCTCTGTAAAAACTGCCATACTGAATTAGATCTATTTAAAAACCGAATTGAATGAATTTAGGAACACTCATGGTGTTACCTTTCCCCGCAGCGCTGTCTGAACTCTGTGGCGAACCCATAGTTTCACGAGTCATCGTGTACGGAATCTGTGTGGATCGAGGAGTCACCGTAATTTCGGTTACTTGTCCTCGGTTATTAATGGTTTCTTCCATTTTAGTTCTAGACCAACGAGATTCTGTTTTACGAATATTGGCGCGAGCTTCTTCAACGGTCTTTTTAGCTTGACGAATTTCTTCTTCTGTTAATTTCAATGCCTCATCTTGAGTAGCAGGAGAAGTTTTTTTTACGTTTACTGGAGCTACAGGAGTCGATTCATAAGAACCCATCTGTGGAGGGGCTTCAACCGTAGTAGCCCCAACACTTAATGAACATAAAGACAGAGCAATAACGATTAAAGTTTTATTCATAGTCGGTTTCTCTTATTTTGATTAATGTAGTTAGTTTATTTTAATTTCAAAAAATCCGCTTAAGTTTTAAACCTGAAATAAAAGTTCATCTATGTGGATTAATTTGTTTGGATGAATATCAAAATAATCATTTATTAACAATGAGTTATTAAAGAATAAAACGTAAATGAAATGGCGTTATTGCAAAGAAAATGACTATACAATAGCGCTTTGAGATAACGGAGCAAGACGTGATCATCTTACCCAATAGTGCTATTTCAAGATCGAACCGAGTAATGGAATCGATATCAAATGCACGAACTTTCTTTTTCCGCTGGGTTCATACGTTTTTTATTAATGCTACCCCGTGTTCTCATTCGCTTTGTCCTCAAAAAAATAGCCCCCGATAACTTGGAACGGTTTTATTTCACTTTCCTTATGAATTCATAAATGGCCCCGTGTTTAAGAGATCATGATAGAAAATAAATTTATCCGAGCTGCGCTTCCTGCCTTATTTATTCATATGTGTATTGGTAGCGTGTATTGTTGGTCCCTTTTAAAGGGGCAAATTGCTACCGATATGGGAGTTGGTGTTCCAGAAATCGAAATGGCGTTTTCGTTATCAATATTCTCATTGGGGATGTCCGCGGCGTTTGGAGGAAGGCTTGTTGAAAAGAATGTGAACCTATCTTCTTTTCTTTC
>CAZBHT010000078.1:0-6773 GCA_964491655.1 uncultured Burkholderiaceae bacterium | reverse complement strand
CAGGGCTTACGCATGAATTTAACCACCAATTACCTTAGCTAATGCCTCAAGAGCGACCTGCGGAGACTGTAGTTTGGCCATAATTCTTCTTACACTCTTGGCCTCTTTACCCGTCTGAGACTCTTCGCTCTTTTGTAACTGCCGAATCATCCCTAAAGCCCATTTGTTCAAAAGAACCCGATTCTGCAAGTAGTTGGCGTTCTTACACTGTGTCCTATCTTGATTGAAGTCAACGTCTAAAACATAGTGCAGATCGTTCTCTATCCCCCAATGACGCCTAACCGCTCTTGCACATTGTTCTACTACATGTGCGTCTAAATAGTTCAAGGAACTAATGTAATATCGATCCAGAGAACTCATCTCACCACTTGTCTTATTAACACTCTCACTCGTCGCCTTAATGATCACGCCCTCATCAAGACCAATCCATTTTTTTAATAAAGTAGCAGATAAACAACTTCCTGGAAGCACGGAAATCTTTCTGCTCTCAATTCTTCCGTGACCAAGTTCAAGGGTTTCGACTTCTAACGTACGGGTTTTCGTACGCTCTGCAAAGCTTAACTGGATGTCATAAAACAACGACTTGTGATTCTGCTTTACAGCAAGACAGTAGTCCGCCTTTGCTTGAATCAGCGCCGAAGCAAACTTTTCTTGAGTATTAAGCGCATCGGCCGTAACCATACAGCCCGCTAGATCCAGTCCCTCAACCATTGAAGTGGCATGCGTAATCTCATTTTCTTTATCCCCTATGAGCTTTTGACCCAGAGCGATACCATTCTCCGTATCGTAGAACGTAAGAATGTATTTACCGGCTCTGTGCCCAGAGATCCTTGAAGCCTTTACCGCCTGACCATCAACGGCAACCACCCTAGAAGTAAATTGATGAAGAAGCGGTTCAACCAGTCGACCATAAAAACTCTGGAATTGTTTCGGATCAATCAGCATAAGGAGGCGGCGAACCGTATCGTGAGAAATATCTTGCTTGGGAAAGTCCTCAAATACCGATTCCAAAGCCACTCGATGGTTACTCCAATAGTCCGCAATTTGCACACAACTGGTTTGACCCGATAAAGAACTCAATAGTGCGACTAAATATACATAGGCCAGAGGGTATTGAACCTTTGCTACCTGGCGAGGATCAGTGACTTCAGTGGACACAGCAGTAACGGTTTTCTTAATTGCCCCCTTGACTGAATCATTGACCTCCTGCTTCAAATCCTTGATTTGTTGCTTAAGCAGGTAGCTCTTTGCGTAGGTAAAGACTCCGTTGACGATCGTGCCGACTTGAGTTCTCTGTTCACAGGATCTTTTTCGTTCCTTGCTGTAATAGTAGGTGGACTTGTAGACGTAAAAGCGTTGTTGCTTTTCGTTCCAATTGACCTTACACCCTTCAGGGATAAGGTCCAAGATTTCCTTGCTGACAGCCATGGCAAACTCATTAATTATAGACGTATATGATATACGTCATGCTTAAGAAAAAGTCAACTACTTTTGTTGACTTTTTAATGAGTTAGCGAATATGTTTAAAAAATTTCATGCGTTCGCCGTGGAGTTTATTGCTTTAAATATAAAAAACATATATTTTCCATTCTAGATTCTTTTAGAAGCGTCTCTATTTTGTTACATCCTTCTTACAAAAGATTAAACGCCAAACAGGGCATGCACCATATGGGTGCACTAAATAAATGTTTAGCTAGTGTATACCCTAATATTTATTGGGCCATATTTTAAATATTAAAAAAATTTAATGTTTTTATTGATTTATATCAAGAGTACTTTTTTTTAGAGGAGCATCATACGGTCATTAGTTTTTTACATTCATTAACAAGGTCCTATCATGTCTGATGATTTTAAAGACATCTCCAAGCGTTATAGCGTAACTCCTACGGGTGAAACTATCATCAACGGAGTTGATTTAACTGAAACAAAGAACCGCTCCAAGGCTTATGCTTGGTGCGACGTTTTGCAATCTGGCACCGGTTTGATCCTCGGTTTGTTCCTTTTCTGCCACATGGCTTTCACAAGCTCCATCGTTTGGGGTGGTAAGGATATTTTCTGGAGTCTCGTTGCCTTTACTGGTGGCTACTTCTTTGACGGTGTTGATCATCTTTGGATGCACAGCCTCTTCGTTGGCATCATCTTCGTAGTCGTGATCGTTCACGCTATCCTTGCATTACGTAAGTTCCCAACTAACTATCGTGCTTTCCGCACTATGCGTGGTCACTACAAGTTGCTCCGTCACGGTGATACAACTTGGTGGTGGATCCAGTTCCTCACTGGTGTTGCATTGACAGCATTGGTTTTCCCACACATGCTCCCAATGTTGACTAACCCTGAAGCTATTGGTCCTTACGCTAGTGGTCTTGAAGTTTATCATTCCTGGTTATGGGTTGTATTCTTCTTCTTGATCGTTACTGAATTGCACGGCATGATCGGTTTGTACCGTCTCTACATGAAGTGGTGTGGACCTTCGAACGCTGCTCGCGCTACAGCTCGTAAGCTCACAATCGTTGTTACAGCTTTGATGATCGTTTGCGGTTCCTTCGCAATCCTCGGCTACAACGACGCTGGTAAGGAAGCTGCTCAGGCTGGTACAGAAAAATACGTTCCAGGCTGGCTCCAGACTCCTCAGACTGCTCCATATCCAGATTGGTGGCCAGATCGCTTAAAGAAGAACTAATTCTTCTTCACTGATCTAGTAAAACGCTCCTATAAAGGAGCGTTTTTTTATGCCTATAAAATTGAAGTGGGATGGAATTCTTGGATACTCAATTTAGTCTATATCGAAAAAAATTAAAAATACTTGCATGATTTCCTTAAAAAACGAAATCAAGACTTCAGAGTTTCCTTTAACTTATTTCATTATTAATTTTGAATACTTTGGTCAAAGAAGGATTTTTCTTGAACCTTAATTCTGTTTTACAAACAAAAAATAACCCGGGATAAACCCGGGCTACAGACTTTCTAGTCTATTGATATAGTTTGAAATTACTTGTTAGTCTTTTCAACAATACCCTTGTACATATCGAATGCTGTTGTCAAACCTGTTTCATCAACATCGAACTTGCCCTGATGATGACCTGCTGTGCGGTCCGCACCACAGATAAAGAAGGCAGCCTTACCACCATGGGCCTGTACTCTGCGACCCATAATAGAATAGTCTTCACTACCACCGAAATTACCATCTGCAACGATCTTGTTAACAGTTGGTACTGTCTTGGCAACATCGCTGATAATGTCGTTTAGTTCAGCATCATTTAAGAAATCAACCGCCGCGCCCATGGTTGAAATTTCATAAGTAACACCAAAGCTCTTAGCAATACCTTCGACAATATTCTTAACCTGTTGGGCCATGTAATCATTGATTTCGCTTGTTTCGCCACGAACTTCCAATGCCATGTGAGCGGTGCATGGAATAACGTTACGGCCTTCACCTGCACGCAAAGTACCTACGTTGATACGAGTCATACCACCACCGTGACGAGCAATACCCATCATCTGGACGACGGCGTTACAAGCTGCGGCCAACGCATTGCGACCTGCATTTGGTTCTTTACCTGCATGTGCAGGAGCACCACGGAAAGCAACGTCATACTTAGTTGTACAGAGAAGCCCGTATGGAGCAACAACGACTTCTCCAGTATCAGCCATAAATGAAATATGGCTTCCGAAGAGATAATCGGCATCATCTAAAACACCAGAGGCTGCGACCGCCGAAGCACCGCGAACACCTTCTTCTGCTGGCTGGAATACAATTTTGAATTTACCTTTCAAACTGTCTTTGTTTTCCATCAACCAACGGGCTAAAGTCAAACCGATAGAAGCATGGCAGTCATGACCACAGGCATGCATATAGCCATCGTGGACACTACGGAATCCTTCCTGATTTGGCTTGTGAGAAGCGTCATCTGTTTCTTGTACGCAGACACAGTCGATATCAAAGCGGAATGCAGTTACAGGGCCTTCTTTACCTGTATCCAACACTGCAACAGCACCGGTATAACCTTGCATTTCATCGAGAAGTGCTTGTGATACGCCACGGTTCTTAGCGGCCTCAATCGCAGCGTCAACCAGTTTCTGGTTACGACCAAAAACATTCTCTTCGTCAATAACTTTAAGACCCAAGAGAACCTCATAGCCCCACTCACGCAAATGCTCTGCGATATACGCTGTGGTCCAGAATTCAGTCCAGCCTTCTTCTGGCCACTGATGCAATTCACGACGTTGTTCTACGAGTTGTTTGTAAAAATCTACCATTTTTAGCTTGCTCCTTGATTTGTTGCCTGCTGAAAAAATAAATACAGGATCAATGTAATCCTACTCTTCCAACTTATGAAAGTAAATGAAATCCCATCAGAGCCTTTTTTAAGTTTTTTTGATTCTAGCCATGAAGAGATATTGTCTCTTACGACTTAACCCCTAGTGTGTTATTAATCAAAATCAATTAGACTGAATTGTTAGGCTTACATAACAAAATTAGTAAATTTGGAGGATCAATGACTACGGAATTTCAAACAGAAATGAGCGGTTTTTCAGAAAAATGCTTCAGAGAAATCCGAGAAATGTCTCGAGATACTCAGGGAGTATCACGTCAAGGTTACAGTGAACTTGAAACAAAAGTTATTGATTACTTTGTTAACATTGGCAAAGAACTTGATCTTGAAATTAAAACCGATAAAGCCGGTAATGTCTGGATGACTTTACCTGGTAAGAATCGCACACTTCCAGCCATTGTTAGTGGCTCTCACGCCGACTCTGTTCCTCAGGGCGGAAACTATGATGGTCTTGCCGGAGTCGTCGCTGCGATCACCGTAGCTCGTTGGATGAAACTACAAGGAATTCAACCTCAACGTGACTACACGGTTCTCATCATGAGAATGGAAGAAAGCTCTTGGTTCGGTAAATGCTATGTTGGTTCGTTAGGCATGACTGGCCAATTAACAGATAAAGACTTAGCTTTAAAGCACCGTTCAACTGGTAAAACTTTATCTGAGACCATCCGTAGTTGCGGATTTAATCCTGATGAATTGACTACAGGAAAGCCAGTTGTTGATTTGTCTAAGATTGCTGGATTTATTGAATTACATATCGAACAAGGTCCAACACTCGATTCTGATGAAACCGTTCGTACCGGTATCGTCACAGGTATTCGTGGCAACTTGCGTCATAAGAATGTTCGTTGTATTGGTCAAACCGCACACTCTGGTGCCGTTGACAAGCAATTTCGTCACGACGCCTTACTTGCTTTTGCTGAATTAGCTCATCGCATGGATTGCCTTTGGGATGAAGAACTTCAAGCAGGAAAGGACTTAGTTTTCACGATTGGTGTGGTTCATACCGCAGCTTCCTCGGCGATTGCCGTCGTTCCGGGTGAAGTTACCTTCTGCGTTGATATGCGTTCGTTACATCAAGAAACACTTGAGCATTTCCATGGTCTTTTATTGCAAGAAGCAGAAAGAATTGCTCAAAAACGTGGTGTTAAGTTTGAATTTGATGGTTTGATTTGTAGCAAGCCATTAGCTATTCACGAAAGACTTAGTGAACACCTTTATCAAAGCGCACAAACTGCCGGAGTTCCTGCTCGTCGCCTACCTTCTGGTGCCGGTCACGACACTTGTGTATTCGGTAATTTAGGTGTCCCAGCAGCGATGATTTTCGTAGCCAACCAAAACGGCTCTCACAACCCACATGAAGAAATGAAGATTTCTGACTTCATACAGGGAACTGCTGTTTTATTAGAAGCAATTAAGAACTACCCAGAAAAAGCAATTCAATAAACTTTGCTCCTATGGCTGTCAATAGAAAACATAGCAACGCATTATTTCTTCAGTTATCTGCTTTGCTTGCCATTGTTTCTGTTACAGCCATTGCTTTTATATTCGCAATTTTCCTTTTTTCTGAGGAATCTTCTGGAAAAGGAAGCGCCATTAATGTTTCAGGTTCATTGAGAATGCAAAGTTACGTAATGGCGCTTGCTGTTGCTAACAGCAACGCTACCGATGATGTTCAAAGAGCGACCACGGTTGGAAATGCCGTTATTGAATTTGAACGTCGCCTACTTAGCCCTGGTTTAGTTGATGCTATACCTAGCTTTGCAAATGATCCAATTCGCCGTTCATACGAAAATATTAAAAAAAATTTTTACGTCAACATCCGCCCTTTAGCGGAACAAGTCATCATTAGTCCTAAAAATAAAACGCTTTTCTTGCAATCAATTCCAGCCTTTGTTGAAGAAGTAGACGCATTTGTGCTGGATTTAGAAACCCTTCTTGAGGAACGTGTTCAGACGCTAAAACTAGGTTTAACTATCACAATGTTTTTAGCACTTTTAATCGGTGTTGTTTTCTTACTGTATCTCTATTGGGTTCTTTTTAGACCGCTTCATGATTTATCAAATATTGCCTCAGAAGTACGATCAGGCAACTTCTCTATTCGTTCAAATTACTCCAAAAAGAATGAAATTGGTTATTTATGTGAAAGCATGAATTATATGATTCAGGATTTGTCCCGACTCTATGAATCATTAGAAGAACAAGTTCGCATTAAAACCGCAGACTTAGATGAACGAAATAAAGCTCTTAACTTACTTTATACCTTAAGAAGTACACTATCTGAAAAAGAACTCAATCGCGAGCTATTACACAACACCCTTTGGCTAATTGCTCAACATTTTAAAACTGATGATTGTTCCATTATCCTTTTTAGAGGGATGGATAATCGTGCGTTGGTCGCCGCCCGAGCCCAATTAAATTAATAAAATAAAAAAATAAAAA
>CAZBHT010000077.1:0-6793 GCA_964491655.1 uncultured Burkholderiaceae bacterium | reverse complement strand
TTCCATTAACGAGTATCTCAATAGAATGTAAATGACCTAGATCAAAAAGTCCTAAATAAGCCTTTTTAAGCTCAGGGGTGATCCAGGTACCTGTTTGATGAATTCTTGGCTCAGAACAAGCATTCATAACTGCTTCTGGATTTTGATCCATCACAATTTCTAAAGTAAGAGTTTTTTGTTCAGATCTATAAATACCTTTTGAGGCATCTAAAAGTCGTTTTCGTAATAAGCTACGAGAAATTTTTAAATTCTGTGTTTGTAGAACCATTCTAGGGTTAGTTGCCCACCATAAGACTGGGTCAGGTGGTGCGTACCAAGGAAAAATTCCTTTCGGATAAGAATTTTTCAGCATTTCTGTAGTAATTTCAAACGAGAAACCAACAAGACCCTCAAAATGGTTTGAAATTAATGGATCAGGAAATGACTTTGCTGAATCAATATAAGGCAGTTGAATACTCATGTGAGGTGCGTTTGTTATTTATCAAACGGGACAATTCTAGAGCAATATACCAATGAGCCAAAAATAAATAGAAAATACTTTCTGAAACGAAGAAACGAATGACTACATGATAGGTAATTAGGTAGGGCATATTCAATGAAATAGTAAAATCATCCAATTAATTTACATTTAGTTTCATATTGTGTATTTAATTGAAATTAAATGGATATTTTTATAAATATAAATAATATAAGACTTGTTTTCTTTACATGTTCTAATATTTCAGATACAATTCGAAAATTGCATTTTTACTGATGCACGTTACTGCGGGGTGGAGCAGTCTGGTAGCTCGTCGGGCTCATAACCCGAAGGTCATAGGTTCAAATCCTGTCCCCGCTACCATTTCTTTATTTCTCCAATGATTTCTTAAGTGCGCTTCGCACTGTTTTTCTTGTTTCAGTTCCGGCTGTGCGTTTTAGCTAATGTTAATTTGTTTATTAGCTGTTACGAAATGACTAAATTGTTCTCGTGATAGACATTTAAATAACAAATTTTTTGCCTCTTTTATTGGTATTTGGAAATGAAATAAGCGGTAAAAGTCTTTAAATTTAGATAAATTAGTATTTCCTATATACACCAAAAAAATAGAGAAAAACGAGTGAATTTTTAGTGATATTCTCTAAAAAAAATGGTCGTTTCTGAGGCGTTTTGGATTCTAAATTCTCCCCTATAACTGTCTTAGGAAATACAAGAATGAATTGTTTGAACGACTATCGCTTAAATTTAAAAGGCAAGGAGTTGGTACCACTAGTCGTTGGTGGTATGGGAACGAATATTTCAACAGCAGAACTTGTGCTTGCAGTAGAAAAGTTAGGTGGTATTGCCCATCTTTCAGATGCTATGTTGCCTGATGTTGCTGATCGTGAGCTCGGTACACGTTTTACAGCAGATAAAACGATTCGTTGGAAGAGCTATATCAATAATCCAGATAAAACAGACGAAAAGTTTGATTTGGATCAGGTGGCAGAGATTTCCAAGAAGTACTTCACTTCTGCAATGGAAAAGGCTACCGGTAAGGGGTTAGTTCTTGTGAACTGCATGGAAAAGCTCACAATGAATGAAGGTATCAATTCATTGAGAGTCCGTCTGAATTCTGCGCTTGATGCGGGTGTTGACGGTATTACCCTCGCTGCAGGTCTGCACTTATCTAGTTTTAAACTGATGGCAGAGAACAAGAGATTCCACGACGCAGCGCTCGGTATCATCGTTTCATCTGCTCGCGCTCTGACTCTTTTCTTAAAGAGAACCGCTTCTACCGGTCGTTTACCCGACTACGTTGTTGTAGAAGGTCCTTTAGCCGGAGGTCACTTGGGATTTGGCGAGGACTGGAAGGATTTCCGTTTAGAGAACATTGTTCAAGACGTTAAAAATGTTATTGCGAAGTTAGATAAAAAGATTCCGGTCTTAGCTGCTGGTGGTATTTTCACCGGTGGAGATGCAACTCGTTTTGTTGAAGAAGTAGGTGCCGACGGTGTTCAGGTTGCTACTCGATTCACTATTTCTAAGGAAAGTGGTTTACCTGAAAAGGTTAAGCAAATCTATATTGATGCAAATCCTGAAGATGTCGAGGTTAATCACTTCTCTCCGACCGGCTATCTTATGAGAATGCTGAAGTCTTCTCCTGCAATTTCAAGTGAAATTCGCCCCAATTGCGAACCTTATGGTTATATGCTTTCCGGTGGTAAGTGTTCTTATTTGACCGAGTGGTATGCGAGAAAGCAGGAAAATGGTGAAAGTGTTCCTCATACAAAGTGTTGCCTTTGCACACATATGAGAAATTACAAGGTTTGGACCTGTGGTGTATCTGTTTCTCGTTTGAAAGAAACAACGATCCGTAAGCCAGATGGAACCTGGTTAATCCCAAGCGCAGAGCATATCTTCAATGATTATTGCTTTAGTAAAGGGGATGAAATCCTACTTCCTCAACTCTAAATCGTATATAGAAGAATAGCAAAGTAGTGTGTAGCGCTTCCTGCCAATACGAAAACGTGCCAAATGGCGTGATGGTAAGGGAGTCGCTGCCACACGAAGAAAATACATCCAAGCGAATAAAGTAATCCGCCACTGATTAACAGAATCAATCCCGGAAGTGGGAGAGCATCGTAAACAGCCTTAAAGGCGAAAATGACCAACCATCCCATCATGAGATAAAGAGCGGTATTGATTTTGTCTCCCATGCGTATCAACCAGGGTTGTAGAGCAACGCCTAGGATCGCAACTATCCATACAATGACACAGATTGTGATTCCTGTCGCATTATTAAGCAGGTTCAACATGAACGGAGTGTAGCTTCCGGCTATTAAGAGAAAAATAGCAGAATGGTCAATGATTCTAAAGATAGACTTAATTTTAGAAATCGGAATCGCATGATATAGCGTACTTGCAAGATACAAAATAATTAGACAACTTCCAAAAATAGAAAATGTCACAATATCTAGAGTTTGTCCACGTCCACTAGCGTAGATGATCAAAAAAACAAGACCAACAATCGAGGCAATACAAGCAATACCGTGCGTAATGGCATTGGCAATTTCCTCGCCTAAAGAGTAAAAGCGATCGCTTGTTCTAACAAAACCAGAATATGTTATCTGTTTCATAAAAAAGTTTTCTAGAGATTGTTTCTATACGAATTATGAAAGTATTTGATACTAAATTTCTTCAAAAAAGAATCGATTTTGTAACATGGATGTAAAAGCGATTGGAAAAATGTTCAAGTGATAATTGAGAAGACTAATCACATTCCAATTATTGGATCTTAGAAGATGTAGTAGTTTCATACATCGGAGCTACTCGTTAAGGATATTGCTTCATTTTGTGCCAAATTAAAAGCGCAGTAGGAATGTTCAAATAAATCTGAAAAAATGGATCAGTATCGAAATAAAGCGATTTCAAAGGCTTATTTTGTGGAATTCAACTGGTTTAAGTTTAATTTCTTCGAAACAATCTGCAGGTATCCTGAATCTTCCAAAAACATTAGATTAATGCGGATGCCTTTGTTTTAAAGTGGTTGCTACAGTAGCCTCAATAACACTGTCTCTCCAGTCAGGCAAAATAACGCCGAGTCGATCTTGGAATTTTGTGCAATCTAGGGCGTTACAACTGTTTTCTGATCCCGTATTACCTTCTTTCACAAGTGAAAATTTAGGGAGTTTTACGGCGGGATCGATCTTCTGGATTGTTGAAGTAATTAATTCCACAATTTCGTTTTCCGTTGGAGAACCGTTGTTTGCTAAGTGATAAAGATCTTGTAATTGTGGATTAACCTGACTTTGCAAGATAAGCTTCGTAAGCATTTTACTGGCTAACTTGGGAGACAAAACAGAAGTTTTAGAAAATGGGTTAATTTTCAAGCTTCGTTTCTCAAAAATCTCTGTTAGTAGTGAACTAATCCTGTTATTTTCACAGGAATCTAGAAGGGTACCTAAACGAACGAGAATGCATTGTCCTACGTTAGAAAAAAGTTGTTGTTCAATAATGGCACGTGTTTTGCCATAGAAGGAAACAGGATTGGGCATATCCGTCTCTAACCATGGGGTGCTGGCATTAAGACTGTTGAAAACACTGCTATCAGAAACGTGCAGAAAGATTCCTTTAGAACCTTGAATGCCATGATATAGCGCTAAAGGAAGATCAATGTTAAATACTTTAGTTAAATTTTTGTCGTTTAGCGAAACGATATCTCGATTAAAACTTACAGTGTTGATAATGACATTGGGGCGGGATGCGGTGACGAAGGCGACTACCTGACCCAAATCTGGCTGTTTTGTCTGAGGAAAACGAATTCTAGAAACGGCACCGAACTTTTCCAGTTCGAACTGTAAATAATTCGGAAGGGCAGAGTTCGAATCGTTATCCGCAATTAAGAATCGAAAATTCATCACACTACTTTTTTCTTATAAATTTACCAAAGCTCATCTTCATATTCATCGTATATGAAAATCTTTCTTTGACCGTATTGTATTAAAAGATAAAGAGGTTCTTTCTATTAAAAAGATTCATTGTCTCTAAAACGAAAAAAAAGAGATCGTTTACCAATCTTATAAATCGAAAGATTTAGAGGCCCAAAATTCGCACCAAAACATATCAAAAGAATAGGTTATTGTAAGGTCATTCTTATTGCCAATTCTTAAGCAAGAGGTTCAGTGATTTTTATGTACTTCTGTAAGAAAGAGAATAGGGGACTGCGTTCTCTATAAAAATCAAAAATAAATAAATTTACTGAATTATTAACTCATAATAAAGATATTTATTGAATGCTTGTATCTAATATTGTAAACATATTGATTATTATAAATATATTTGTAATGCGTTATTAATATTATGAATGAATACATATTTATATTTTTACATGAGTTGTTATTAATTTATTAATTAATTTTGATGAAAATTACATTCATTAATCAATATTTCTTATTAATTTTTAATTTCTAAATAATTAACTATTCTCATTTTAAAAACACTGAAATTTACAAATAGATACAAAAGTGGTGTATCTGCAGAGTTTGTTCAAATGAGTTATTCACTTTTTAATGTGAATAACCCTGTGTATGAGGTTTTTATTTGTAGTTAAAGGGTTGTGAAGTGTTTCTTACATCGTGAAATAAGTAATCAGGTTTAAATTTATTTAATTATTATTAAATATATCAATTATATATACGATATACATCATGTAATTTATCATATTTGTGTTGTAATTTTGAACATTTTTGTTCACATAAAAAGGATCAATAAATGAATGAGTTACGGATCTTCTTAAAGTGAATGAATTCGATACTTGATGTTGTGGTGTCGTATTACTGTTAACTTTGTTTGTATCATCAATTTATCAGTGTTTCGTTGAATGCTCAATATATGACATCTCTATTTTGCACTTATGTAATCTGTTGTTTTTGTATGGAGTAGTTTGTTTTGATTTAATTAATTATTTTTAATTGTGTTTATATTTATTAAATATATTTTATTATTGGTTATTAATTGATTATTGTTAAGGGTTGTTATGTGATTATGTATTTTATAAGTGTTTGTTGTTAATATTTTATTTATTGAGTATTTTTATTTTTGATTGATAATGTGGGCGTAAATAAAATAAAAGTGGATTTAGAGAAGGAGCATATGCTGATCGCATAGAGCTCTATTTTTTGTCTAAAACGGTGTTGAAATCCGATTTTCTTATTTAAAAACAATAAGTAATTGCTCGTTGAGTTGTTTGAAAAGGGTATCTTTTCTCGATTGGTTTGCTTTTTCCAGTAAATTTGGAGCATTACTTTTGTAAAGAAAAAAGATAAATAGGTGAAGTAATATTTCGAATATATTTGATAATCTTAGTAAAAACGTAGGATATAAAGGAAATCAAAATGAAACGTCGTTTGCTTTTTTCTATTGTTGCGACTACTTTAGCTTTGGGCATGAGTTCTTCTTATGCCAATGAAGTTTTAAAGGTAGGAGCTTCTCCGGTGCCCCATGCCGATATTTTGAAAGTCGTACAGCCAGAATTGGCTAAAAAGGGAATTGATTTAAGAATCATTGAATTTTCTGATTATGTTCAGCCTAATTTAGCCCTTCATGATGGTGATTTAGATGCTAATTACTTCCAACATAAGCCTTATCTTACTAACTTTGCTCAAGAAAGAGGTTTGAAGTTAACTTCTATTGGCAATGTTCACATCGAACCGATGGGAATTTATTCAAAAAAGATTCAGAATTTAGAAAATCTTAAAAGTGGTGCTACTGTAGGGATTCCAAATGATCCAACGAATGGTGGTCGCGCTTTAAAGGTGTTGGAAACTGCTGGTTTGATTAAGTTGGATCCAAAGGTTGGCATACAAGCAACGCCACTTGATGTTTTAGAAAATTCGAAAAAATTGAAGTTTTACGAAATCGAAGCTGCAGTTCTTCCTCGCTCCTTAGATGATTTCGATCTTTCTGTTATTAATTCAAATTTCGCTCTAGGAGCTGGTTTAAATCCATCTAAAGATGCCCTAGCACTAGAAAGTAAGGATTCTCCTTATGCCAACGTAGTGGCCGTAAGAGACGTGGATCTTAATCGTTCATCCATTAAAGAACTAATGAAGGAACTGCAAAGCGAAAAAGTCAGAAAGTTTATTATTGATAAATATCAGGGCGCCGTTGTTCCTGCTTTCTAAAATTAGATAAGATTGCTAAGGAAGCCATCTGGCTCCTTAGCGATTGTTAACTAAATGTGTGACTAGAAGAGGTGTCTTGTCGGTAAGATTGAGAGATTTGACTTGTACTAGTTACTTCAAATGCATTGAAACATACCTTCTGAGCTTGTCT
>CAZBHT010000076.1:0-6815 GCA_964491655.1 uncultured Burkholderiaceae bacterium | reverse complement strand
ACTCTAGCCAATCCTTCGTCAAGGGAGCAATACCATCAGGAACTCCAATGACTTCTTTAAGCTTATCAGACGGAACTTCAGATTCCTGTGAGAAATCAACAACAATACCAATAACCGTTCTTCTCCCTAAACAAACCAAACACCGACCACCCTTCTTTAAATTTAGCTTTGGATTGTTTAAATAATCTAATGCTCCATTTAATGGAGCATCAACTATTACTTTTACGATACGGTTATCCATTAATCTTTCCGAACAATAAAACTTAACCCCTTTGGGTTCATATTTTACTATCCACAGTAATTCACAATAGATTGTGGATAACTTTGTGGAAAACTATTAAAAGATGTTGATATTTAAGCAAATTTACCACTTTGATTTCTTATTCATCTATTTAAGTGAAATAAAAATATCATTAATAATCAAATGGTTATAAATATATCAATCTAAAACCAACAATGCCTTTACTTATTAACAGTAAAGGCATCGTTATTGTGAATAACTTATTGGTTTATTTATGCATTTTTCTACTATAAGAATGCACTTCATCTACTAAAACTTGAACCGCTTCGGGAGGTGTATCTTTATTGATACCGTGTCCTAAATTAAATACATGTCCTCCGTTTCCTACGATTCCGTAATCATCAATTACTCTACGAGCTTCGCGACGAATTGCTTCTTCACCAGCGAATAGAACCATAGGATCTAAATTACCTTGAAGAGCGACACAATCACCTGTAATCTGACGAGCTTGCTTCAAACTAGCCATCCAATCTAAACCAATTGCATCCGTTCCAATCGAGGCAATCTCTTTAATCCAAGGAGAACATCCTTTGGTAAATACAATCGTTGGAATCTTTTCTCCTTCGGCTTCTTTGATCAAAGAGTCAACAATCTTTTTCAGATATTTAAGAGAGAACTCCTTGTATAACTCATGAGGTAATGTTCCGCCCCATGTATCGAAAATCATAACCGCCTGAGCACCAGCTTGAATTTGAGCATTCAGGTAAGCAATAACGGAGTGAGTATTTACTTCCAATAATTTATGCACCATTGAAGGATTTTTATAGATCATCGTTTTAAATTTTCGATAATCTACAGAGCTTCCACCTTCAACCATATAGCAAGCCAATGTGAAAGGACTACCTGAAAAACCAATTAAAGGAACTTTATTATTCAATGTTGTCCGAATTTGGCGAACCGCATCCATAACATACTTTAATTCCACGTTTGGATCGGGTACAAAGAGCTTTTCGACATCACTTTCTGTCGAAATTGGCTTTGCAAACTTAGGACCTTCACCGGCTACAAAAGAAAGTCCCAACCCCATCGCATCTGGAATCGTTAAGATATCTGAGAAGAGGATCGCAGCGTCTAGATTAAATCGTTCTACGGGTTGTAATGTAACCTCGCAGGCTAAATCTGGAGATTGAGCTAACGCCATAAAACTACCAGCTTTTGATCTTGTAGCGCAATATTCAGGAAGATATCGTCCTGCCTGGCGCATTAACCAAAGTGGTGTATATTCAGTACTTTCTCTTTTCAGAGCTCTCAGAAAAGTATCATTTATTGGTTTCATCTTTTCTTTAATTGGAGTTATTTAGTGGACAAAACAATCCCTAGCTGGATAAAAATCAACCCAGATCAATCCATAACTTTGTACATACATGCACAACCTGGAGCAAAAAGGGAAGGAGTAGTAGGAGTTTACGGGGATAAACTGAAGATTGCCTTATCTACGCCTCCTGTCGACGGTAAAGCCAATAAAGCGTTGGTTACCTTCTTTAGCCGACAGCTAGGTATTCCTAAAAAAAATGTTCAAATCGTCTCTGGTGACTTTAGCCGTGAAAAGAAAGTTTCCATTCACGGCTTAACACTTGAGATTGTTCTTTTATCACTCAATCAATAAATATTATCGGATCACCAATACAGGGCGATCAGCCTTAGCTAAGACTTGTTGTGTTGCACTTCCAATAAACAGAGAACCTAATGTACCTAAACCTCTGCTAGCCATAACGATAAAACGCACGTCATTTTCTTTAGCACAGTTCAAAATAGCATCAGGAACCGTAGAACCAGTAATTTCTTCTGTACGGCATGGAACACCAACTTCTTCAGCTAATTCGCTAACTCGAGATAAATTTTCTCTTGCGGTATCAGAACCTTTTGTTTTAACTACCGTAACACCAAGGATCGATGTTTTTAAATTTTTTGCCAAGGTTGCTGCCGAACGAATTGCCTTATCCGATAATTCGGAACCGTCTGTTGATACCAAAATCACAATAAACACCTCTACAGTAAAATCGCACACTCATGCTACAACAAGTTGCACATAAAATAAATAATCCCCTGTGAAATACAGGGGATTATCAATAGCCTTAACAGAAAACCAATTATTTCTTAATTTTCTGAATGATTCGCAACTGCTCAGCCAACATACTAAGCTCAGCTTCAAGCTTGGCAAGTTCAATCTTACTTGTTGCAGTTTTAGCTGCTTCACTAGCCTTAGCCATAGCTTCACGGGCTTTAGCTTCGTCGAGGTCCTTAGTACGGACAGCAACATCTGCTAAAACGATGACGTGTTCTGGTTGAACCTCTAACACACCACCGGCCACAAAGATAGACTCTTCGTTTTGCTGACCTTCAAGACGAATACGTACAAGGCCTGGCCGAATCAGGGTAATCAAAGGAGTATGTCCAGGAAGGATACCCAATTCACCGACCACCCCTGGTAAGGCAACGAACTCGGCGTTACCGCTGAAAAGAGTTTCCTCAGCGTTTACTACGTCGACTTTTAAAGTTTTGTCCATTTAATTCTCCAGGCTTGAGTACGGAGAGTCGGAACTCTCCGTTTATACCTTACTTGATGGTCTTAGCCTTTTCGAAAGCTTCGTCAATGGTACCAACCATATAGAAAGCTTGTTCTGGTAAATGATCACATTCACCATCCACAATCATCTTGAAGCCACGAATTGTTTCCTTGAGAGGAACGTACTTACCAGGAGCTCCAGTAAAGACTTCAGCAACATGGAATGGCTGAGACAAGAAACGCTGAATCTTACGAGCACGAGTAACAGACAACTTATCTTCAGGAGAAAGTTCGTCCATACCCAAAATCGCAATAATGTCGCGTAATTCTTTGTAACGCTGTAAGGTTGCCTGAACACGGCGTGTTACTGTGTAGTGTTCTTCACCAATGATGTTCGGGTCAATCTGACGAGATGTTGAATCCAGCGGGTCAACAGCAGGATAAATACCTAAGGAGGCAATATCACGAGACAACACCACTGTAGCATCTAAGTGAAGGAAAGTTGTAGCTGGAGATGGGTCAGTCAAGTCGTCGGCAGGAACGTAAACAGCTTGAATGGAGGTAATAGAACCAACCTTTGTAGAAGCAATACGTTCTTGCAACTTACCCATTTCTTCAGCCAATGTTGGCTGATAACCCACAGCTGAAGGCATACGTCCCAACAAAGCTGAAACTTCTGTACCAGCCAAGGTATAACGGTAAATATTGTCAATGAACAATAGGATGTCACGACCTTCGTCACGGAATGCTTCAGCCATGGTCAGACCAGTCAAAGCAACACGAAGTCTGTTACCAGGAGGTTCGTTCATCTGACCGAACACCATGGCAACCTTGTCCAAAACCTTAGAGTCACCCATTTCATGGTAAAAGTCATTACCTTCACGGGTACGTTCACCAACACCAGCGAATACGGAGTAACCACCGTATGCCTTAGCGATGTTGTTGATCAACTCCATCATGTTCACGGTCTTACCAACACCAGCACCACCGAACAGGCCGATCTTACCACCCTTAGCGAAAGGACATACCAAGTCAATAACCTTGATACCTGTTTCTAAGAGGTCAACAGATGGGCTAAGTTCGTCGAACTTAGGAGCGGCACGGTGAATTGGCATACGCTTTTCTTCACCAATATCGCCACAGTTGTCGATTGGGCGTCCTAAAACGTCCATAATACGTCCAAGTGTCTTTGGACCTACTGGTACTTCAATACCGTGACCGGTAGCCTTAACAGACATACCGCGCTGAAGACCTTCAGAAGAACCCATAGCAATGGTTCTAACAATTCCGTCTCCAAGCTGTTGCTGAACTTCGAAAGTTAAACCTTCTTCAGCAAGTGTATTTTTCTCGTCCTTTTCAAGCACGAGTGCGTCGTAAACTTTAGGCATCGACTCACGTGGGAACTGAACGTCCACCACAGCGCCAATGACCTGTACGATCTTTCCGATACTCATGGGTTATCCTCGTTTAGATATCTTTCCACTAAGACACAGCCGCGGCACCACCAACAATTTCTGTAAGTTCGGTGGTAATACCTGCCTGGCGGGTCTTGTTGTAAACCAACTGCAATTCATCAATGAGCTTCTTAGCGTTATCCGAAGCAGCCTTCATAGCAACCATACGTGCACTCTGCTCACTAGCCATATTTTCTGCAACCGCCTGATAAACAATTGCTTCAATATAACGGCGTAGTAAAACTTTCAGTACCTCTTCTGCATTGGGTTCATAGATGTAGTCCCAAGACAAGCTCTTAACTTCATCAGCTTGTACTGCAGATTTAGGCAGAGGTAGGAGTTGTTCTATGACAGGTTCCTGCTTCATCGCGTTAATAAAGCGGGAATAAGCAATGTAAACAACATCGACCTTACCTTCTTGGAAGGCCTCGAGCTGAACCTTAATGGCTCCGAGTAAACGCTCTAACTGCGGACGATCACCAAGTTGAATAGCCTGAGAAACAACAGGCACACCAACTCGCTGGAGGAATCCCAAACCTTTGTTGCCCAAAGCAGTAGCTTCAACCTGTTTTCCTTCCACAGTCCATTCACGCAAACGCTGAGCTAGCAAACGTTGAATATTGGTATTAAGCGCACCAGCTAAACCCTTATCAGTCGACACACAAATCAAACCGATTCGCTCAACTTTGTCGACCTTACGCAAATAAGGTGATGTCGTTTCAGAGGTGGCCTCAGCAAGATGCCCGATCAAGTTGCGTACAGCATCGCCATAGGGTCTAGCTGCACGCATACGATCCTGAGCCTTCTTCATTTTTGAGGCTGCCACCATTTCCATTGCCTTAGTGATCTTTCGGGTATTCTGCACCGATGAGATCTTGGCTCGAATTTCCTTTGTGCTAGGCATTAGGATCCTCTAGTGGTTTTCTCTCGCATTAAAAAGCTGCAGACTTTTTGAACTCAGTCAAAGCAGTCTTCAAGAGCTGCTCGTCTTCCTTGCTCAAAGCCTTTTCTTTTTCAATACGCTCAATCAATTCTGCGTGATTAATCTTCATGTAATCCTGCATTGCAGTTTCTACACGAAGGGCATCCTTAACTTCTACGTCATCATAGAAGCCTTCATTGATAGCAAACAGTACCAAAGCTTCTTCCCAAACCTGTAATGGTTGGTACTGAGGCTGTTTCATCAATTCGGTAACAACACGTCCACGTTCCAATTGTTTACGAGTTGCTTCGTCCAAATCGCTGGCGAACTGTGCGAAAGCAGCAAGTTCACGATACTGAGCCAAGGCCAAACGAACGCCACCACCCAACTTCTTAATAATCTTAGTCTGAGCAGCACCACCCACACGAGAAACAGAAATACCTGGGTTAATAGCAGGACGGATACCAGCATTAAACAAGTCTGTTTCAAGGAAGATCTGACCGTCGGTAATAGAAATTACATTGGTCGGAACGAACGCAGTAACGTCACCAGCCTGAGTTTCAATGATAGGCAAAGCTGTCATAGAACCAGTCTTCCCCTTGACTGCGCCATTTGTAAAGCGTTCAACGTACTCTGGGTTAACGCGAGCAGCACGTTCAAGCAAACGACTATGCAAATAGAACACGTCACCAGGATAAGCTTCACGTCCCGGCGGACGACGTAACAACAAAGAAATCTGACGATAAGCCCAAGCCTGCTTGGTCAAATCATCATAAACAATCAAGGAATCCTGACCGCGGTCGCGGAAGTATTCACCCATTGTTGCACCAGCGTATGGTGCAATGTACTGCATAGCAGCGGATTCGGAAGCGGAAGCGGCTACGACAATAGTGTATTCCATTGCGCCGTGTTCTTCTAACTTACGAACAACGTTTGCAATCGTAGAAGCTTTCTGACCGATAGCAACGTAAATACAGATAAGGTCCTTACCTTTCTGGTTAATGATCGTATCGATGGCTACAGCGGTCTTACCAGTCTGACGGTCACCAATGATCAACTCACGCTGACCACGTCCAATTGGAACCATAGAGTCAATAGACTTCAAACCAGTCTGAACAGGCTGACTAACGGACTGACGGTCAATAACGCCTGGGGCAACCTTTTCAACAACGTCGTACTCGTTTGTTTCGATAGCACCCTTACCGTCGATAGGCTGACCTAGAGCATTAACGACACGGCCGATTAATGCTGGACCTACTGGAACCTGAAGAATACGACCAGTTGTTCTAACTGTATCGCCTTCAGAAATTCCTTCGTACTTACCTAAAATAACAGCACCTACAGAATCACGCTCCAAGTTGAGAGCCAAGCCGTAGGTATTATTAGGAAACTCAAGCATTTCGCCTTGCATCACGTCAGAAAGACCATGAACACGACAAATGCCGTCGGTCACCGATACTACGGTGCCCTCTGTTCGAAGGTTGGTATTTAAGCCCATACCTTCGATTCGCTGCTTAAGCAGCTCGCTAATTTCACTCGGATTGAGTTGCATTACTTTCAACTCCGTATTTATCTTGTCAGGGCAACTTGCATCTCTGCAAGACGCGTCTTCACAGTGCCATCGAGAACCTG
>CAZBHT010000075.1:0-6960 GCA_964491655.1 uncultured Burkholderiaceae bacterium | reverse complement strand
CCAAAATATCGGGGGGGGTTGATCTAGATCAAACTTTGCTCATTTAGTTGAAATTTATTTCAACTTCAGTTTTGTTCTCCGACTTATTTATATTTATAAACAATAGGTTATATACGGTTCTTGAATACATCTATTTTGTTGTTATCTTACAACACAAATTCACATCACCTATCTAAAAACAAGTTCCCCGAAATAGTTCCGAAACATCATCCTTATAAGAAATAACCCTTATATTTGGTTTCACTATTTATTGATTGGAGATATTTCACCATGAATCTCTGGAAATATTGCATCGCAACCACATTTGCAGTCGCTATTTGTTTACCAGCATACGCCAATGAAACGTTTTGTGGAATGGTTCATGAACGTCCCGTGAATAACGAAATGATTGGCCTATGGAAAATTGGTACCCACCCTATTTCTGTAAATAAAGACACGATCATTGAAGAAACCGTAGGAGCTTTACCTGACAAAGATGCCACAGTCAAAGTGGAAGTTAAAAAACTCGATGATGGTTCTTTAGTTGCAACTCGAATGTCAGTTCTTAAGCAAAACGAAAAATGCCGCGAAGGCATTCTTCAACGCCTTAAAGACATGTTCTAGGAGCTAAACATATGGGACATGAACACAAAATCATTTGTGGAACACTAACTGGTGTTTTGATGGGACTTGCGTTCTACCACTTTTTCGGTAAACGCTCCTGTCGCTACGCATTGAAAAACAAATTTTTAGATCTGAAAGATCGACTTGAAGATCGTCTTGACGAGGTTCAGCAATGTATTCAGGAATCTAGAGATCGTTTCGAAGCCAACCGTAACACCAAATAGTTACTTCATCACTTAAATAATTAAAACCCAGAGAGTCTTAAATCAGAACTTTCTATTTAGGACTCTCACAGACAACAAGGCTCTTTATGAAAAAGAACACCCTCGTCATTTCCGGACACCCGAATCTAGAAAATTCATTAGCAAATCGAACCGTCTTGCGTGAACTTCATGAATTACTCCCAAACTTGAAAATTCGCCACCTTGACAAAATTGCATCGGAAGGAAAACTAGATATTGCCGAAGAACAAGATACCTTATTAGAAGCGGATATCATTGTTTTTCAATTTCCTTTACATTGGTATTCTTATCCCGCTTTACTAAAAAATTATCTAGATCAAGTTTTCCTTCATGGATTTGCCTATGGTAGTAAGGCAAAGCTAGCCGGTAAAACACTTTTGCATTCGTTTACTGCGGGAGCTCCGAGTGCGGCGTACAGTACAAAGGGCATTCTTCAACATTCTATTTCCGACTTCACGATCCCTTTCCAAGTAACAACTAACTATTGCCAAATGCAATATGTAGATCCTGTTTATACCTGTGGATGTCTCTATATCCCTAATATTCACACAAAAGAAGATGCGTATTTAATTCAAGAAAAATGTTTAAATCATGCACATCGCCTCTATCAAGAATTAATTTCACTCTAAATCTTTATTTAACTGCAATGAAAGTCATTAAATCACAATATCATGAACAAATTAATACCCCAAGTTCCCGATACCCTGACCAAGCTAAAAGATTCTATCAATAACTTATTTAACTGGATTCAATTTTTAGCCCTAATCAGTATTGCTTTAACCGCTGTATTGTGTTTTGTACGCGAACTATGGATGATGACTTCTAACGGTGTTGTTCACATGGGAGATCTACTATTACTATTTCTCTACACAGAAGTTATCGTGATGGCTAGAACCGCTCTACAAAATGATCATGAAGCTTTAATTGCAATGCCTCTAGCCATTGCGGTTGTTGCGCTCGCCCGATACATGATCATAGGCTCCTCACACGAACCCTTACATCAAATTATGTATGCGACAGGTATTTTGATCCTCGTCGTTGCCATGGTTCTTTGGTACTTTAGAACTTGGCCTAACCAACAAAAAAACAACTAAATTCATAGACCGATCTAAGTTGAGACAACTATCAAAGCAAAGTCAATTCTTTTTATAAACTCAATATCGACCAAATCTTCACAATCTATATACAACTCATGGCGGTAGAGTTTGGTGTGGTGAGATGCTCGATACGAGAATTGCTAAGGCTCAAGGTAGGGATAGCGCAATTGCGGTACCAAAAGGTATCTGGAATTGATTTTGAGACTAACAAGAAAAATTACAACAAATTCACTGATAGTAAGAGAATTTCTTTCTCGTAAAACGAATCAGAAACAAACTTTTAGCCGTTAGTAATTTATTAGATACGAAAATATCCTCGCTAAACACGAAGTTTTATAAAACGAAGGATTTTCATTAAGATGGCGACGCTACGGGGATTCGAACCCCGGTACCGACCGTGAAAGGGTCGTGTCCTAGGCCTCTAGACGATAGCGTCAAAGGACAAACTTGGTGGAGGTAAGCGGGATCGAACCGCTGACCTCTTGCATGCCATGCAAGCGCTCTCCCAGCTGAGCTATACCCCCAAACCTCACAAATTGAAATGAATCAAATCACTCCAACTCGTTTTCTTTTTTTCGTCTGTAAGACCACTTGATCTCACAAACATAAATTCTGGCGACGCTACGGGGATTCGAACCCCGGTACCGACCGTGAAAGGGTCGTGTCCTAGGCCTCTAGACGATAGCGTCAAAGGACAAATAGTTTCAAACTTCCGAAGAACAAAGGCTTCCTTCAGAACGCCAACCACCCTGAGATAGTTGGCGACGCTACGGGGATTCGAACCCCGGTACCGACCGTGAAAGGGTCGTGTCCTAGGCCTCTAGACGATAGCGTCAAAGGACAAACTTGGTGGAGGTAAGCGGGATCGAACCGCTGACCTCTTGCATGCCATGCAAGCGCTCTCCCAGCTGAGCTATACCCCCTAAGTGAGTTGCGAATTTTACGCATATTTTTTTGGCTTGTCAAGCTATATCGCAACTCAGTGTAAAAAAATGTAACTTACCAGCCTTTCAAACCCTTTTCGATCTGAGAAATGACTCGGTCTTTACCTAAAATTTCCAAGGTAATATCAATGGAAGGTGTATGCTTTTCACCAGTCACTAAAACGCGGATCGGGAATGCAATATGAGGCATCTTGCACTTTAATTCTTTCATGATAGCTTTAATCGTAGCTAAGATATTCTCACGCTTCCATTCCAGATTACGAGCTTCTTCTAAAAAACGCTTCACAGCAGCTAAGCTCTTGCCCTCATTGCTTTCTAACTGTTCACGAATCATCTCTTCTGTAATCACTGGATCACGATAAAAGAGCATGCATTCGTCAGCTAAATCTTCTAAAGTAGAAGCACGATCTTTCAATAAACCGATGATTTCCACTAAGTGCTCATTGTTTGTGACATTAGCACCACGCTTTTCAAGTCTATGACGAATCAAATCAGCTAAGCGTTGATTGTCTGCTTCCTTGATGTATTCGTGGTTAAGCCACTTCAATTTGTCCATACTGAACTGAGCAGCGGAGCGTGAGCAATCTTCAAGCTTGAACCATTCAGCCAATTCTTCGCGAGAGAATTTTTCTGCATCGCCATGAGCCCAACCCAAACGAGCCAAATAATTGAAGATTGCTTCAGGTAAGAAGCCTAATTCTTCGTAAGCGAGAACACTGACTGTACCGTGACGCTTGGATAACTTCTGACCGTCTTCGCCATGAATCAATGGTAAATGTGCAAAGGTCGGTACTTCGGCTCCAATTGCACGATAGATATTGATTTGACGAGGTGTATTGTTAATATGGTCAGCACCACGAATCACGTGGCTAATCTGCATATCCCAGTCATCAATCACTACAGCGAAGTTATAGGTTGGGATACCGTCACCACGCATAATAACGAGGTCATCTAATTCAGAGTTCGCAATGGAAATAGGACCGTAAACACCGTCATTCCAAGTAACGATACCATCATCAGGGTTACGGAAGCGAATAACTGGAGTTACACCTTCTGGAATTGTCTTACCTACACAGTTTTCCGGACGCCAACGACCATCATAACGAGGCTTCTCTCCACGAGCTTTCTGGTCTTCGCGCATCTGTTCTAATTCTTCTTTTGTTGCGTAGCACTTATAGGCTAAACCTTTAGCCAAAAGTTCATTAACAACTTCGCGATATCGTTCTAAGCGATCCATCTGATAGACCACTTCTGTATTGTCGTAGTCTAAATTCAACCACTTCATAGCATCCAAAATAACCTGAACAGCTTCTGGAGTAGAACGCTCTCTATCTGTATCTTCAATTCTTAATAGAAATTCACCACCAAAATGACGAGCAACAGCCCAACAATAAATAGCGGTTCGAGCAGTCCCCAAGTGCATCATGCCAGTAGGACTAGGAGCAATACGAGTACGAACTTTTGTAAACATTTTCAATCTTATTTGATATATCTAAAAGTGACAGTAAATGACCACAGACAAAGTTAGATTTTAACTCTCTGCTAAAGCCATACATCACAAAAAATTAATATTCTTTTTTACCTTTCTCTGTTCTAGTACATGAACTGATAGTTGGCCACTAAAGCTTGGTTAAATCGGCCGTGAGCAGCGAACGCCGTCTCATAATTTAAACCAAACGCATGAGATCCTCGACTCGTATTAAGTCCAGCCTTAAAGCGATATTGCAAGGAATCCGTGATTCGGTAACTCAAACCTCTCGTATAGGTTTTACGAGTGCCTGCTGTTGGAACTATAGAAGCATCGGTTTGGAAACGAGTTTTCCAGCCAGCCCGACAGGTAAATTCATAGCCCGCATTAACGCCAATTGGAAATTGCCAATATTGAACATCATCAAAAGAGTTTTGTTCAAAATCATCGGACTCAACACGAGTAAATCGTACACCATAGTACGGCACAAAGCTGATACCTTTTGCGTAAAAGCTTGTTTCAAATCTAAGTCCAGCGGAAATTGAGGAAGTATCCACATCAATACCGTCTTTTGGGAAACTCACTTCATTTCGACCGGCAACATAGCTAATATCAGCAATTACATTAACTCTTTTACCGGTCCACGTACCGTAAAGGCTAGCACCATAAAAATCTGAATCGGTTTTGAAAGGTTCACCAATGGATTCTATGTCACCCGTTTCACCAAGGAGGCTCACACCCAAACGATAATTTCCAATGGCATGATCGTAACCTACTTGTAAACCAGCTAACTCAGCCTTGTAACCAAATTTTTTACCATCGATATTGACATATCGTTTTGCTTCATTCTTTTCTCCCTTGATCATGCTCCAGGGATCGCCACCATTAAAAATGCGTTCTGTACCATTAAAGAGCGGACCAGCCATAGAAAGCCGAGTCACAACACCATCTGTTAAGCTATTAGTAACATCTGATGTTGTTGCCATCATTGGATTTGCATTAACAGCTGTTGTAAAGAAAGTAAGTAAAACTGCGTAAGCAATTCGAGACATTTTTCCAGTCCTTTTAATTTGATCGCGGTAGTTTAATATTTTTTGATGTGTTGCACCTAAATTAGCTAACAAATCACACCATCAACATGGATTATCGTCGTATTTTACATATTGATTTAGACGCCTTTTTTGCCTCTGTCGAACAACGAGACAATCCTGAACTTAGAGGTAAACCTATTGCTGTAGGTGTCAGTCATGCACGGGGTGTTGTAGCTACCGCAAGCTATGAAGCGCGTTCTTACGGTGTACGTTCTGCAATGCCGGCTAAAGTAGCTCTTAAACTTTGTCCCCATCTAATTTTTATCCAAGGTCGTATGGAAGTTTATCGTCAAATTTCTTCTCAGATTTATCAAATCTATCAGGAATTCACGGATCTTATTGAACCCGTTTCTATCGATGAAGCCTTTTTAGACGTTACTCAAAACTTTAAGAATTATCCATTAGGTCGAGATTGCGCTATTGAGATTAAAAAACGAATTCGAAATGAAACGGGGCTCATTGCTAGTGCCGGTATTTCCTATAACAAATTTTTAGCAAAAATTGCCAGTGATTGGAAAAAACCAGATGGGCTTTGCGTAATTCATCCTTCGGTAGCTACCCGTTTTATTGATCGCTTACCGGTTTCTTCGATCTGGGGAATTGGTCCGGTCACTCAACAGAAAATGGAACAACTGGGGATTCGTACTGGAGCTCAGTTAAGACGACAAAGTCTAGAATTTTTAATTCATCACTTTGGTAAAGCCGGTAGTTCTTACTACAACTTTGCCCGAGGCATTGACGACCGCCCAGTTACACCCTATCGAGAACGAAAACAAGTCAGTGCTGAAACAACCTTCCTATCTGACATTAAAAACGACGACAATATTAATGATGTCCTACTCAATCTTTCTATTGAAGTACTCACAAGGGTAAGACAAAAAGGATTTAAAGGAACGACTCTTATGGTTAAAGTCCGTTTTTCAGACTTCACTACTTTAACGAGAAGTTATTCCGGTGAAAATATTTTTGATGATCATAGAAAAATTTATGATGTTGCCAAGAAACTTGTAGCTAAAATAGGAATCAACGGTCGTTCTTTACGTCTTTTAGGTATTGCGATAGAACATCCCATCAATCAAGACGAAAATAGTCTTTTTCTTCCGTTTGATTCTTCAGAATAAAAAACCGAGTAAGTAAAAAGATACCTACCCGGTCCGGCAAATTTTCATAACCCCTCATGAAGCCGGATGAATCATTACTAGCCCACTAAACGGTTGTATCTTGTTTAGAAAGACTGAGAATTTTTTCTCGTAAAGCAAAAGCGATTTCATATCGACTAACCAATTCACGAGCCAAATTTAAAAGTGTTAAGTACATTTCGACACCTCGTACAGAAACTTCTTCATGCATGGTTCCCTTTAGGAAGGTCGATTGCATTTCTTCGATTTGATTGCTAATTAAAGCGCATTGCTTATTAATTTCGTCTAAATGACTTTCTGCATTTAATTCATGCATCAATTCATGTAGAGCTATTATTACTTGTTTTGTATAATGTTTGTGGATTAGATGAGGATT
>CAZBHT010000074.1:0-7008 GCA_964491655.1 uncultured Burkholderiaceae bacterium | reverse complement strand
ACCTTCACCTGCACGGATGTCACCCATGCGCTTGCGGAGGTCGTTCATCATGATGTGCGTGATCATTTGCGGAGCGAGCGTGACCTTGTCGGCCAAGGCTTCGGTCTTCTTGTTGACTTGAGTAACTACGCTACCTTCTTCTGCAACAGTTACAGCGCCCATCACGCTACCTTCTTCCATGCCGGTAACCGCGACACCACCAAGATTAGATTCAAGCTTGGAAACATCGCCACCAAGAGCGTCGTTCACATCACCAGTTGCAGAAGCAGTGATCGAATCGGCTACCGTTTGACCTTCAATCGTTGCTCCAGCATCAGTAATTACGATAGAACCGGTACCATCAAGAACCCCATCATCACCAGAAATACCACCAGCCAAAGAGAGAACGGAACCTTCTTCTAAAGTAATCGTACCTACGTTGTAGATGTCGTTTGCCTTACCACCAGCTGTATTGCCTGCGAAGGTATTCGTACCCTTCAAGGTCAACTTACCAGCGTTATAAATTGCACCGCCATTTTCTTGGGCGACATTGCCAGTAAAAGACGTGTCGCTGATAGTCAATGTTGAGGTGGAGCTATTGTAAATCGCGCCACCATTACGACGAGCGACATTATTATCAAAACTTGAATCGCTAATCGTTGCGTCCGAAGCCCTGCGCAAATAAATTGCGCCACCATCGTCGGCTTCGTTGGCTTCAAAGACGGACTTTTGAATGTTCAACACTAACTTTTGATTTGTGGCACCAAAAGCCCCAATCGCGCCACCGAAATTGTCGGGGATGGCGTCTTCAGCGTAAGAGCCATTCGCAACATTTCCTTTAAATTGCGTATTGATAATGGTTGTCTCAGAATCGTACTTATTTTTTTCAGCACAAATATATAATCCTGCGCCATAAGTACCGTAAGTTTGACCTCCTGAGCCAACATTATTGATAAAGGAACTATTTTCAATCGTACCATTGCCACCCCAGATCATGGCGCCAGCACCGCTAATCCACCCTTCTTCATCAGAAGGATCTACTGATTTACCGACATTATTCGAAAATGTCGTACCACTGATGCTGTAATTCGATGCTAAGATGAAAGCTCCCGCACCTTGAACCTGTCTTGGCCCAATACTGACATTGCCGTCAATCACAGTATCCTTCATATCTAAGTGAACCCCTCTAGCTTCCAAAACGGAACTATGAGTGCCAAAGCCGGGCGACACCGCCTCAAGGGTATTGTTTTTGAAATTTCCTTTTTCAATCGTCAACGAGTAATTGTCACGTTGGTCTAATGCCGTATTACCGCTCGCATAAAGGAACGGCGCAGTTGCAGTTCTAACTTTGTAGGTCGAGTTTTCAATTTCAAACTTAACTTTGTTTCCAGTATAAACATCGCCACTCGACACATATTTACCATCCGCATCCCATTTGATGCTAACTACCGGATGACTTTTACTGTCAACATAGTTATAGACTTGATTCTGAATAGTTGTTGCGACTGCAGTGCCTGTAAAAACAGAACCAGTAGCCAAAGCCCCAATCACAGCTACTGCAATCGCTGTTTTCTTAAATAATGATTTACTCATGGAGTACTCCTTGTTATTCAAAAAACGTTAACGCGCGCATTCGTTAACAGCTTGAAAATACTCCAAAATATCGGGGGGGGGTTGATATAGATCAAACTTTGTTCATTTAGTTAAAATATATTCTTATTAAAATTGTAAGAATTTCAATATTTGATTGAATAAACAATAACTTAATTTACTTTTACTGAATCTATTACCCTGTTGCGCTGAAACAACAAATTCCTGTTTTTGATTGATTCTCCTTAAAAAAAAATTCACTCCGTATTGAATCTTTATCCATTACGGAGTGAATAGGTTTTCGCCTCGTTCCGTTCTTTTATTTAAACGGTTATACGAGTAGTTCTAGTTCATTAGAAGTTATAACGTAACCCAACATTAGCACGCCAGTCTTCTTCAAGCTTTGCCCCGGAAGTACGTTCTACGTCTGCATAGATGTAAGTACTCTTGTTGACGTTGTATTGACCACCAATAGCGTATTCGATCCAGGTATCTTTACCATCCTTATTGAGGGATCGAACTCCGTTATTTACATTCAAAGTAGTATCACCAGAGAACTCATGAGCGGCGGCTACTCGAACGTAAACATCACCCTTGTTATTCGGACACTTCAGACCTGTAGCAAAGCCTGCACGACCAACTAAACTATTCGTAGAGTCGATATTGTAGTTCACTTTACCTAGCTTGAATTTTTCTGAATCAATATAGGTGTAGGTAGCTTCTACAGATGGTTCAACATAGAATGTTTCTGAAACATTAAAGCGCCAACCAAATTCTCCAGATAGACTCAACGCTACATTATCTAAATCAGCCTTATTGCCCGCAGGACCTTTCAAATCGCTCTTAATGGTTGCAACACGACCGATGACATCGATAAACTGCCCTTTTTCTCCGGTCCAAACCCCGTATGCAGCAAGGCTGTATTGGTCAGAATCACTGTTAACTGCAGCGTCTGTTTCACTCTGTGCATAGCTAAAGGCTACACCGAAACGAGTACCATTGTTCGTTGGAGTCGTATCGACACCTAATTGGATCATATGGAAATCGGTATCCAATCCAAGACCACTAAGTTCACCGCCGTTATAACGAACCCATGCACCACTATCACCTTCTCCAGCACGAACATCACCTAAACGCTTACGAAGGTCATTCGTTAAGATACGAGTCATCACGGTCGGTAAAGTCGTCATTGTTTCTGCAACAGCTGAGGTTTTCGTATTGACAGCTTCTTTAACGTTACTCAAAACACCCAATGCATCAAGTGAACCCGTTAAAGTACCGTAAACATCATTTTCTGCAACAGAAAGATTAACGGTGCCATTATTAGATTTAACAACGACCGCATTCGCTAATTGACTCAGATCACCGGTATTATTTTCAGAACCAGTCGTTACTTGAACATTACTACCGTTACTAACTTCACCAATTGTTAATTGAGTTTCAGATCCCGGGGTTGCAACACTAATGTAGGCATTTTGGACTGAAAGTTTAGCAATCTGAGAACCTTCAACATCTTTATTGATCGTAATGCTCGTTTCATTACCAACGACATTACCTGCAACGGAAGCGTTATTACCTAAAAATTCAATGTTCTTGATCGTAACATCGGCATCAGCAACTAAACTTTCACCTTCGCCACTCTTATTGTCGCCAGTCTTAACGGTAACAATAGAACCTTCAGCCAACTTCAAGGTATCAATAGATTTGTCACCCAAAGAATTAGCAAAATCACTACCACGGAAACCAAGATTCATCTTGGCACCGCTTTCCATATTCACGTTACCAAAGGTAACACTCGTAGCAGAGGAATTTTCACTCTTGGAGTCGGCGTAAACGGAAAGCGTAGATTCACCACCAATCGTCAAGTTCTTAATATCAAAGCTCGTAATGCCTTCTTCGACATTCGTCATCTTGTCCACTAGGAGAGCTTCCTTACCGGTATTGGAAACGATCAACTCGTCAACTGAGAACCCCTTAGAACCCATTAATTGGATTCTAGGTGCCTCACCTTCAAAAGAAACTTTCTTCAAGCCATCAAAACTCGTTTCGTCATATAAACTAACGGTACTGTTAGCAATGAATTCCTCAGCTTTCACTGTCGTTTGGTTACGCAAGTCAAAAGCAGAAGAAATAACAAGCTTGTTAGCAGTAACATTCGCTCCGTTCAACTGAACATATGATGTGAAAGTTAAAGTTCCAGATGCCGTAATTGAACCTTCTTTAGCATCACCAGCTCCTTGATCAAATTGAGTTAAGGTTAGGTTTTCACCCGTAATCGCATTGCCTTTGGTAAAGGACAAGAAGCTACCTTTCAAGGTTATGTTTTTACCCGTAAGTGTTGCATTTTCAGCGAACTTAATCGGCTGGATTTGGGAATCGATATCGATATTTCCGATAACATCGGCATCAGGAATATCCACAACCTTAGAGCCTGATTGAAGCTCACCGTTTTGACCGTAAAGCGTTACATCAACTTGTTGAACCTCGGTCTTGAACGAAAAATTTTCGGATGCACAAGCCATACTTGAAACCGCCAACAAGACGGCACTTGCCAAAAAAGTTTTTTTCATAGAGTACTCCTAATAACTAAAAAAACGTTAACGCGCGCATTCGTTAACAGCTTGAAAATACTCCAAAATATCGGGGGGTTGACCTAGATCAAACTTTGTTCATTTAGCTAAAATAAATTCTGATCGAAATTGTAAGAATTAAGATATTTAATTTAATAAACAATAAGTTATACAACACATTCAAATCCAATAATTTTGTTGTATTCCAACAACAAATCATCGTTTTGCTCATTTAAAAAGAATTCAAAAAGTCTTCCTATACCTTAGATCTCGTATTGGGCTACAAATCATCTTGTTCTCATAGATTCAATCTATAATAATGATAAATCTATCCATATTGATGAATTGATAGATTGTATTTATCATTCATCTCAACAAATAATTCTTTTAGGAGATAAAAAATGGAATGCGGATGCCCCCATCATGTTGCTGGTTCTTCCTCTGAAGTTAAGGTTTGCCCTGTAAAGGTTTACTTGTCTAACTTGGCTGTTTGGACTGCAAAATTACACAATCTGCACTGGAATGTAGTTGGTATCAACTTCTTCTCACTTCATGAGTACACAGAAAAACTCTATGATGAAACTTTTGAGCAGTATGACTCTGTGGCAGAAGCCATGAAGATGCGTGACGGAATGCCTCCGGTTCGTCTCTCTGAATACTTGGAATTGGCTACCATCAAGGAACTTGATGCCAAAGAATTCAGACCAGAAGAAGTTCTTCAAGAGCTCTTTAATGATATGACCTTGATGGCTAACTTAGCCCGAGAAATTCGTGCCGGTGCAGATCAAAAAGGCGATGATCAATTGGTTGCGCTCTTTGATGGATTTATCGGTTACTACGACAAACAGTTGTGGTTCTTACGCGCAACTATGAAATAAATCCTTCAATTACGGTCCACTAATTTTAGTGGGCCAACCTTTATAACCTCTCTTAAAGATCAAACTCCCACATCGATTCCTTATTACTAGGTCTAAATATGGGAGTTTGTGCGTTGATAAAGCTAGATCGTCCTAATTAGCGTCTAACTATACGGGCAACATCTTTAGCAAAAGCTTTTTTACCTTAGTTACTTGAATTTATAGTTATTCTCAGACTCATTAGTTTTTCTAAAACAACGAAAAATTACCTCTTTCAAACTGCTCTTTAGTGCTTTAGGAACGTGACAACTAGTGGTGCTGTCAAAGAGGCAACCGCCGTTGAAATAATCATGGCATTGGCAACAGCACCTTCTAACAGTCTAAATTGACGAGACATGAGGTAAACATTAACCCCACAGGGAAGTGCTCCAATGAATACCACAGCTGCGGTTTCAATCGGTCCTAAATTAATAAGTTGCGCCAAAAAGAATACGACTAACGGCTGAATACAGAGTTTAATAATCGTAATCGAGATACCTTCTCGCATTCCTGCACCAATGCCATACTCAGCTAATCCCATTCCAACAACCACTAAAGATAGAGGCGTTGCAGAATTTCCGAGTAATCTCAATGGTTCGTCAATGCAATAAGGAAGACGAATCTCCGTCAGATTCCAAATGACCCCAGCAAGAATAGAGAGAATAAGAGGGTTCTTAAATACATTCTTTAGGGTTGCTACAAAAGACTTTACAGAAAGATGTCCAGAACCATGTGAAAGTTCAATACAAATAGACACTAAAGTCCACAAAATCATGGCATTAAAAGACAGAATCGTCGCTACAGCAGGAATATGTTCATCGCCCAACATCGCCTGAGTTAGCGGTAAACCTAATAAACCTACATTCGCAAAAACGCATCCAGTTCCAAATATTGAAGCCTCTCCGGCTGAAACCTTCAATATTTTTCGACTAAATAACAAACCTACAGAAAAGACTAAGAAGCATGCTCCAAAATAAGCGATCATTAGTTTTGGATCAGCCGTATTCTCTTTGGTAAACATCTGAGAAAGAATACGAAACAGCATCGCTGTTAAAGGAACATAAAACGTAAATCGGGTCAGAATTGAAGTGGCTTCTTTTGAAAATTTTCCACTACGGGATAAATAAAAGCCTAGACCAATCAAAATGAATAAGGGGACTGAGCGAGTAAATTGAGTTAAAAAATTAGCAGTAAAGTCCATCATGATGATTCGTCACTAAAAAACGTTTATTAGGACCGTTCCGTTACGCGAACACGCCCGGAAGTCAGTTCGCCAATGATAGCAAGAAGTGCCTTAGAGTGAGAAATCGGGACTTCAAAGACAATTGTCACATCTGAAGAAAATTCTTTATTTAGAATTCGGGCTTCGAATCGGGTTAGAAAATTACTAATTTGAGAAAAGAATCGATGCTCTACGGTAATTTCAAATTGCTTAGAAGGTACCTTAAGACGAGTTGGAAGATTCTCTAGGCCTAATTTAACCATGCCTTGATAAGCATGCACTAAGCCACCCGTGCCAAGTAGGGTTCCCCCAAAATATCGAGTCACGACAGCTGTTAATTCACCAATACCACAATGCTCCAATACCGTTAACATAGGGCGACCTGCAGTTCCCTTAGGTTCACCATCATCACTTGCTCCAATCTGGGAGGTATTACCAGGACTACAGGCTAGATAAGCCCAACAATTATGAGTCGCATTGATATGTTCTTGGCGAATTTGATCGATAAAGTTCTTAGCTTCTTCGACTGTAGGCGTATGAGCAATCGTAACGATAAAACGAGAATGACGAATCAAGTCTTCTTTTCGATGAAACTGACCTGATGCCAAATCGGGTATGTAATAGGACTGCATTGGACTATTGTCCTGAAGAAGTGTGGATGACTCGTATCCACTTTGAAGTTTTATTCGATTTAGAAAATGAGGAAGCCCGGAGTCTACCTACTTTCGCGAGAAATACAACTCACTATCAT
>CAZBHT010000073.1:0-7029 GCA_964491655.1 uncultured Burkholderiaceae bacterium | reverse complement strand
AATAATTTTGTGTAAATGATGGTAATGGGACTATCCTTTTAACAGGATCTTATTACAATAAAGAGAACCTATTTTGGGATTTTGAAGGAAGTTTCTTTTATGTCCTTCCGAGTTTTTTTATTGATACCATTCAAAATTTATTTGCAGATTCAAAGATCTGCGTTCACGTTCTGTTCTCAAGCCATATTATTTCTTAAGGAAATATCATCATGAAAAAATCTCTATTAGCCGTTGCTTTGGGTTTAACAATGAGTGCCACTTGTATGGCTTCGTTGCCGAATGTTGCGATTCTGGCTACGGGTGGTACTATTGCAGGTACAGCTTCTTCTAATACTGCAACAACTGGTTATAAGGCGGGTGAATTAGCTATTCAAACATTGATTGATGCGGTTCCTGCTGTAAAAGAATACGCTAATGTAACCGGTGAGCAAATTGTGAAGATCAGTTCTAACAATTTGACCGATGATGTGCTTCTCCGTTTAGCCAAGCGTTGTAATGAACTTTTGAAAGATCCAAAAGTCAATGGTATTGTGATCACACATGGTACCGATACAATGGAAGAGACGGCTTACTTCTTAAATTTAACGGTTAAGAGCAAGAAACCAGTTATTCTCGTTGGTGCGATGCGTCCTGCAACCGCAATTTCTGCAGATGGTCCTATGAATCTATTGAATGCGGTTCGATTAGCTGCGGATCCGAACGCTATGGATCGTGGTGTCATGATTGCAATGAACGATCAGATCTCTGCAGGACGTGATGCAACAAAGACGAACACTAATCACGTTCATACCTTTAGTTCTCATGGTTTAGGTTATCTTGGTGTTGTCGCTGGGGGTAAAAATCACTTCTTACGTAAAGTTGAAAAGCCCCATACCTATCAGACAGAATTTGATGTCTCTAAACTTGATAAATTACCTCGAGTCGACATTGTTTACACACATGCGAATGCAGATGACGTGATGGTCAAGGCTGCGATGGCTGCGGGGGCAAAAGGTATCGTTCATGCGGGTTCCGGTAATGGTTCCGTTCATAGACAAACAGAACCTGCTTTAGCAGAAGCCGTGAAGAAGGGAACAACCGTTGTCTTGTCTAGTCGCACAGGTAGTGGCGTTGTTGCACCTAACATGAAGCAATACAATGAAGCTGGATTTATTGAAGCTCAGCACTTGAATCCACAAAAAGCTCGTATTCTTTTGCAGTTAGCTTTAACTCAAACTAGTGATCCGGCAAAGATTAAGCAAATGTTCTTGAAGTACTAATTTTTGAAGATCTAATTAAAAAGGAGCAACTGAAAATTCAATCAGTTGCTCCTTTTAATGAATTAAATCCAATCGTTATAGCTGTTGGATTTCAGCAATCAGTTCATCAACTTGTTCGCTTTTTGTGGCCCAGCTCGTGCAGAACCGAGTCGCTAGTTTTTCTTCCCCGTTATCTGGCCAAATCATAAAGGCAAATTTTTGAGATAAAGTCTCAATCGATTTGCGATCTAGAATTGGAAATTGTTGATTGGTTGGAGAATCTACTAAAAACTCAAATCCCTTTTCTTTAAAAGCATTGCGAATACGAAGCGCTTCTTGAACGGCCTGAGTAGTAATTTTTTCGTAGAGGTCGTCAGTAAAAAGTGTTTCGAACTGAATCCCTAATAATCGTCCTTTAGCGAGCATCCCACCTTTTTGTTTCATGATAGGGCGGAAGTGTCGATCTAAATTTTGATTGTCACAGAAGACGATCGCCTCACCAAAAAAGGCTCCACATTTCGTTCCACCAATGTAAAAAACATCGACTAAGTTGGGAAGATCTTTCCAGAAAACATCGTTTCCCTCTGAGGCTAGTCCATAGCCTAAACGAGCACCATCTAAAAAGAGTGGAATTTGGTACTTACGGCAGATCTGTTTTAATGACTCGAGTTCCTTTTTGGTATAAACCGTTCCAACCTCAGTAGGAGAGGAGATATAAACCATACCGGGTTCAACGATATGTTCATGCGTATCATCAGCCCAATAATTTTTAAGGAAGGCAAGTAATTTATCAGCCGTTAGTTTTCCATTTTCAGCAGGAATTTGTAATACCTTATGTCCTGTTGCTTCAATTGCACCTGTTTCATGACACGAGATATGTCCTGTGTCAACACTGACAACTCCCTGGTGTGGCTTCAGTAGGGAAGCGATTACGGTAAGATTCGTCTGAGTACCACCAACTAGAAAGTGAATTCGAGCATCAGATTTTCCGATTTTTTCTTGGATTAATTTGCAGGCTTTTTGACAATGCACGTCAACGCCATATCCCGGAGTTTGTTCAAAATTAGTCTTTACAAGAGCATCCAAGATCTTAGGATGTGCACCTTCAGCGTAGTCACATTGAAAATAAATCATTTTGATTCTCGTATTAATATGTTAGCGACTAATTTATCTTGTTAATAAGGTAATTAACTAACAAAGGAACAGGGCGTCCTGTAGAGCCTTTTTCTTTTCCAGACTTCCAAGCCGTTCCGGCAATATCCAAGTGAGCCCAAGGGGTATCGCCAACAAATTCCTTAAGGAACGCCGCGGCGGTGCATGCACCGCCCGCTCGACCTCCAATGTTGGCTAAATCTGCGAATCGACTTTCTAACATTTGAGTAAATTGAGCGTTAAGAGGCATTCTCCAGGCAGAATCTAAAGCTTTTTCACCGGCTTCCAAAAGTTCACTTGCCATCTTTTCATCAGTACAGAAAAGTCCAGAAATCTCATTTCCAAGAGCAATGACACAAGCCCCTGTTAATGTGGCGGTATCAATAACTTCAGTTGGTTTAAATTGATCGATGATGAAACTTAAAAGATCGACTAATACCAGGCGACCTTCTGCATCGGTATTGAGAACTTCGACAGTTTTTCCACTGTAGGTAGTCAAAATATCACCGGGTTTTACAGCTGATCCACTCGGTAGATTTTCTGTACATCCGACAATGGCGACAACGTTAATGGGAAGCTTTAAAGAAGCAATGGCTACCATAGAGGCAATGACACTACCGGCACCAGACATATCGTATTTCATCTCGTCCATAGAGGCTGCCGGTTTTAACGAAATACCACCCGCATCAAAGGTCAGTCCTTTACCTACTAAAGCAACCGGTTTTTCACCTTTTTGTCCACCACGATATTCCATAATAACAACGCAAGGTGGGTTAATAGACCCCGAGGCTACACCAAGTAGGCCACCCATCTTTAATTTACGAATGGCTTTTTCTTCGTAAACCGTGACATCAAATCCTTTTACCTTACCTAATTTTTGAGCAACTTCGGCTAAATATTTAGGAGTACAGATGTTTCCTGGCATATCGCCAAGTTCTTTAGCTAGTTCTACGGACTTAGCAATAGCAGAACCTTTTGTTAAAGCTGACGTCAAAGCCTTCGTTTTCTTTTCAACGACTAGATGAATAGATTCAGTTTTTTTACCGTCAGAAGGTTGAGTCTTATAGTTTTTTACACTTGAACAAGTCGTAATCGATGTTTGAGCAACGGTTTGAACCATCCATTCAGGTTGGTCGGTTTCCATCCATTCCAAAGCGGTTAATGTGACATTTTTGATGTTGCGTGTCTTTCCTACAACGGATTGAATTACTTTGGCAAAGTTTTTACGGCAATTTGTTTTCTTACCTAAGCCAATAAAAAGAACCCGTTTAGCAACAACGCCAGGAAATGAAGGAAACAGAGTAGAACAGCCTAAGTCACCTGAAATATCTCCAGATTCAATCCAAGATTTCACGCTACCGTTGCTGGCTTGATCTAAAGTGGTAGCACTTGGAGTTAAAGTTCCGTCTTTGAATAGGCCGACAACGAGACATTCTGTATTTAATTCGGCAATGTTCTGACTAGTTACTAGAGATAATTTCAATTTCTACTCCTTTTATTTGGATAGATTTTTCTTTGAAGCCGTTTTTAAGTGAGACTGTTCTTTTTTCGTAAACCAACTGGCCGAAAATCCTGCTAGTACGATAATGATCATGCCTAAAATCACAGCAACTGTGACAGCTTCTCCAAATACAATTTCACCTAATAAAGTTGAAAATAAGATAACGGTATATTGTAGTGCGCCGGATAGAACCATGTTACCTCGGCTAAAAGCTAATGTTAGGGTAACTTGTCCCATTGTGGAACAAGCACAAAGTCCTAGGATCCACAAGAAACTTTCCCAGGTCCAGGCCGTAAATTGTCCAAATAACAACACACAGATTAGACCGCAAAGTGTGCCAGCTAACATCAGGAAAAAGATAATTCTTCCCTCTGGTTCATGAAAAGTCCCAAGGCGTTTTACAAATCCGGTAGCTAATGCAGTGCAAAGTCCGGCAAAAAGACCGATCCCTGCGGCGAAGTACTCATTGGGGCCAATCGTTGGTCCTAAAAGTGTGAGGACCCCGATGAAACCAAAGACCAATGAGGTCATTAATCCCCAATTAATTCGAGCGTGATTTTTAAGTGAATAAACTAAAACGAAAAAGCCAAGAAATAGCGGAGCAGTGTAATTCAGGGTCATGGCAAGACCCAGGTTTAGATGCGAAATCGAGTAGATACCTCCTACAATGGCACACGTTCCTGCAATAGAACGAACCGTATGAGCCCATGGATGTAAGGTATGAATATTGATTCCCTTTAGACGCATCACGGTATAAATAAAGATTAAGCCAAAAAAGGATCGATAAAAGAGAATTTCCCAGGAACCAACACCGCATGCACCAGCAAACTTAATACACATACCATAGACGGCATAGAAGAGTGCGGCAACGACCATCCACAATGACTGCATTACTTAGACGATATCCTTGATTTATTGTTGTTTTTACTAATCAAAAACAACAATATTTAAATGTAATTTAAATGTAATTGTTTTCGTAACATCAATTACCAATTAATAGATGTTATGCAAGAAATGAAACTCTTCCATTTTAAACTCTATTCATCAATGAATGAATACGATCGAAAATACCTTAAGAACAGGGACGCTTCTTTAATGAAGAAATAGTTTCCGGTTCGTGGTATTGGTAATTCCTTTCTAAAATAGATCGAGTTGGGTTACTGTTTTTCCAATGAATCCCCGCGGCGTCGAACAGCATTTCAGAAAGCCAATCAGCTCGGAATTCTTGAGGTAAATGCTGTAGGTCTTCTTGCTTTGTGAATTTAGGACTAGCCCAAAGCATGAAAGGAATTTTGTAGCCCGACAAGGTAACTGGAGAATGTCCTGTACGATCTAAACAATTGCCGGTTTCATTTCCATGATCGGATAGGAAAAGCCAAAGAGTCGATTGATTGGCTGATGCTTCTTGAGTTAATTTCAAAGTTTCAGTAAGAATTTTATCCTGATAAAGCATAGCTCTATCGTAGTCATTGCGAGCGATTTGAGTTCGTAGGGATCGATCTTTTTCTTTAAGTTGTGTTGAAATACTATCCTCATCACTCCAATGAGCGGAATACTCTGACGGTGAACGAAGACTGTAATTGGGGTGAATACCGATCAAGTGGACAATGATCAATTTTTTAGGAGCAGGATTATTCAAAGCTTCTTTTAATGGAACTAGGACCTTTTCATCCATAGAGTTTGAGGTTCTTCCTCCGGCTCGATTTAGAAATAAATCGTTTTTAGCCCATGAAGCATATTCTGATTTAATTGCCAAATCATCCTGGTTACTAATCCATTCAATGTGCCAACCTGCTTTTTGGAAGAAGGCAAAAACGTTACCGTGATTAACCTTGTCATGTTGATCTAAAGCAAACGAAAACATGGAATGAAATGCTTCTACAGTACTTGAGCGAGTTGACCATGCTTCTTTTGCATAGAAAAATCCTGGCTTTTGAGACTCCGCTTTTAATCTAGGAGTGGTATCTCGCGCATATCCATATAGGCTCATATTGTCGCGATTGATGCTTTCGCCAATCACAAGAACAATGGTTTCGGCTTTATGGTGTAACTTTGTGATGTGTTGCTGTGCGGCGTTTCCTTCTTGAGTAATTTCTTCGGTAATAGAGTTCCAATCGGTTCGTAACGATTCGATTTTACTTGCAACATTTACCCACTCCATTGGAGGAAGGTGAGCACGCCACGGTTTAATGACCCAGCTCGCTACGATAAAGCAGATAAAAAATATGAATAAAGCATATGTTGTTTTAGGGTGAGAAAAAGAAATACTTTTTGCTTTAACCCAATATAAAAGAACAAGAGAAATTAATACAGTAAAAGCAAGACTAATCGCCATCCAACAGAGAATTTCAACAGAATTAGCTTGAAAAAATTCAAATGACTCGTTTTGATTTGTGTTTAATAAGGATTCGATAACAAAGGCCGATGTAGGACTTGCTTCATACATATGGTACAAGAAGCCACGAATACCATAATCAATAAAGAGAATAAAAAAGCCTAAAAACAAGATAGGAGCGATGCATTTTTTAATTGTTTTATTTTGAATTGGTAATAAAACCGGTAATGCAAAAAGACTTGCCCAAGCTGTCAGTTGTATTGCACGTCCCGAAGGAATTGCGATAAGCCCCAAAATCAGGGATAAAGCAATCAGCAAAAGGAAAGTAAAAATAGGGGAAATACTTCGAACTTCTTTCATAGAGGCTTGTCGACGGCAATACATAAATCTAATACAACATTTTACGAGTGAAAAATCGTTTGGTAAATCGTTCTTTACGAATCGAGACGATTAAAATGGCTCCATTGATCGATTCAACTAAGTCTTGAAATGTCCTTATCAAAAGAATGGAAATTAGAACTGCAGGCGATTGTAGGTGAACATCATGTGATTGATGATCCCTCATTGTACGACCCGTATACCGATGATTTTACTGATCATTATGTTTCTAAACCACTAGCAGTTGTGCGTCCGGCTAATACAGAAGAGGTTAGTCGAATTGTAAAATGGTGTGCTCTAAACCGTGTGGCGCTTGTGCCTCAGGGCGGAAATACGAGCCTGACGGGAGCGGCGAGTACGTTACGTCCAGATACAGAAATTTTACTTTCTTTAAGACGAATGAAAGGGCTAATTCATGCGGATCC
>CAZBHT010000072.1:0-7158 GCA_964491655.1 uncultured Burkholderiaceae bacterium | reverse complement strand
CGTAAACATCTTCAAGACTCTCCTTACATTAAAGCTTTAGTTGTTAATACTGGATGTGCTAATGCAGGAACCGGTGTTGAAGGATTAGAAAATGCAGAGGCAACTTGCGCAAAAGTAGCTGAGATATTTAATTGCAGTCCAGACCAAGTATTACCATTTTCAACGGGTGTGATTATGGAACAACTCCCAATGGTAAGACTTTTAAATGGAGTCCAATCCGCTACTCAAGATATGTCTCGTAATAATTGGTTGTCCGCTGCAGAGGCTATCATGACGACCGATACGGTTCCTAAGGCTACCTCTAAAAAGATTGATTTAGACGGTGTAGAAGTTACTATCACTGGAATCAGTAAGGGTTCGGGAATGATCGAACCTAATATGGCAACGATGCTTAGCTTTATTGCTACGGATGTTGGTATTGGTCGTAATATCATCAATGAGGTTGTTAAACGAGTAGCAGATGCTTCATATAATCGTATTACTGTTGATGGGGATACATCAACCAATGATTCTTTTGTTTTAATTTCGACAGGGCGTTCAGCTGCGGCTCCTATCGACTCTGTTGATGATCCTCGTTTTGATGATTTATTAGACGCATTGATTGATGTAGCACAGAAACTTGCTCAATCGATGGTCCGTGATGGAGAAGGGGCAACCAAGTTCATTACCATTAATGTAACTGGTGCTAAAGATGAGTCAGAAGCTTTACAGGTGGCTTACTCGGTAGCTCATTCTCCTTTAGTAAAAACAGCGTTTTTTGCTTCAGATCCAAATCTTGGTCGAATTCTTGCCGCAGTAGGTAACTCAAAGGTATTAGATTTAGATGCTTCTAAAGTTAGTCTTTGGCTCAATGATGTCTTAGTTGCAAAAAATGGTGGACGTTACGAGCAATATATGGAAGAAGATGGTCAAAAAGTCATGGCCAAAGACGAGATTACTGTAAAGATTCATCTTGGCCGAGGTGAGGCTAGTGAAACGATCTGGACAACAGATCTTTCTCATCAGTATGTTTCAATTAATGCAGATTATCGTAGTTAGAAATGAATGAACAAACAGAAAAGCAACTTTTAAATGTTTTAAAGCGCATTGAACGGTTGCTTCCAAGGACAGCAGAGGAGATTGATTGGTCTCAGGCCGCGTTCCGTTGGCAAAGAAAGAAATATTTAGGCTTAGAAGTTGGAGAATTACAGCCGATTTCTCGCGTTGCATTGATGGATGCAGATAGTATCCACAATGTAGACCATCAGAAAAAACTTCTTTTTGAAAATACGGCTCAGTTTGTAAAGGGGCTACCTGCTAATAATGTTCTTTTAACTGGGGCTCGTGGAACAGGGAAGTCTTCACTAATTCGGTCAACCTTGAGTCGTTTTTACTCAGAAGGACTTCGGTTAATTGAGGTTGATAAGCGTGATTTAGGAGATCTTGGTGAGATTGCTTCAATTGTCGGAGAACGTCCCGAAAAGTTCTTGATTTTTTGTGATGATCTTTCGTTTGAAATTGGAGAAGATGGATATAAGGAACTGAAAGCTGCGTTGGACGGTTCTATTTCCGCCGCCAGCGATAATATGCTTATCTATGCCACATCTAATCGACGACATTTGATGCCAGAACGTATGGAAGATAATGTCGTAAGTCATCTAGATGAGAAAGGGGACTTACATCCGGCAGAAACAATTGAAGAACAACTTTCCTTGTCAGAACGATTTGGACTTTGGTTAAGTTTTTATCCCTTTACTCAAGACGAATATCTACGAATTGCTGAAAGTTGGACACAAATATTGGGTGGAGAAGTTGGAGAAAATTGGCGCCTAGAAGCATTGAAGTTTGCTCTTCATAGGGGCTCTAGATCAGGAAGAGTTGCTTATCAATTTGCGCGACACTGGGTTGGTCGCACACATCTTGATCAAAAATGATAGAAAGAAAAATCGTAGAAGTTGTCCTGGCCGTTATTTATGACAATCAGGGACGATTTTTGATGAATAGTCGTCCTGATGGTAAAGTTTATTCTGATTACTGGGAATTTCCTGGTGGAAAGGTTGAATCGGAAGAAAGTTTTGAAGAGGCGATTCGTAGGGAAATCAAAGAAGAACTTGGTCTTACCTTAAGAGAGGTGGATTTTTTTCTAGTCTATGAATTTGAGTATCCCCACGCCCACGTAAGACTTCATTTTTGTCATTGTCGTGATTGGTCCGGGGTGCCTATTGCAAAGGAGAACCAGAGGTTTAGTTTTTTCTCTTTGAATCAACTACCGAGTCCCATTCTCCCTTCAACAGATCAAGTCATGCAAAAATTTAAGAATCTTTTTCAGTAGTTATTTGTGTATTGAGAAGGGATGACTCTTCTCGAATGGGTAAGTCGACATCATCTGCTTCCATCGGTTTTCCGGGAATAACGTAATCTCCGTTAGCCCAAGCTCCTAGATCAATTAATTTGCATCGTTCGGAACAAAAAGGACGCCACGGACTGTTTTCTGACCATTCTACTTCTCGATGGCAGGTTGGACATTTAACTTTTAACATAATAAAAATAAACTACTTAGATTTAATTCAAAAAGTCGCAGAAAGAATAAAAATCTTAAATAGAACAAAGACCTAATTCAAAAGGAACGTCAATACGCGGTATGACACGACCATTAAAACCTGAAGGTACAAAGCAGACGCTGAGCATATATTTGTTTGCAGAAACTTTTGGTACAAAGTCCAATGATGGGTCTACAAAAACCTGAACTAAAGGAAAAACTTTTCCTTGCATCGGAATTTCAAAGGTCCCTTGTTTAGCTACTAGACCTTTACGCATCGTAACGCTGTTACGCAAAACTTCTAGAATTAGGGCAACAGCTCTATGATAAGCCTTCATTGGTGAAAGCCATTTACTAAGATGTTCTTTTCGGATTGAATCCGGTAAATTTAGCCAATGATGATAGGCGGGAATATCGAATTCACAGAAACCGGCAGGGATAGCTGATCGTTGGCTCATCATTCTTAAAAATTCATTTTGAGAAGATAAATGAGAAAGACGAAGCCCGATAGCATTGATTTCGGTGACTGAACGAGTAATTCTTTCAAGTGTATCGTTAAGAAGAGTTTGATCTACATCTGGATTTCCAACATAAGCAGAAAGGGCAATCCGATTACGTTCTAACTCCTGAATGATGTCATTTTTTTGGTCGCCCCGTTGGGTCGCATCCTGGATGTTGAAGTACTTTAGCAGAGCTGCCTCGTGACAGTGGTAGTTGTCTTGGGAGGCAAGCCATTCGAGCTGAGTAAAAAGATTCGATAAGCGCAGAAATGTACGTATTTTTTCTGCAGTAGGAAATTCATATCGAAGAAGGTTTGCTTCCATCTTGTATTCCATAATACCAAACATCCACTTATCTAGTATTTACTCTATTTTAGGTAGTTGTGAAACTAGACATCTTCTGAGAGTAACACATAACAGAAAAATTCGGAAGGAAGGGTAGTGGCTCCGATTACCTAATTACATAATTTTTATCATATTTTTGATGTAATTGTTGAATAGCAGAGTTTAGATTTGAAATAGAACCATCGTTGACAACGATGTCATCGGCAATTTGAATCCGTTCTTTTCTATTTTTTTGAGAATCAATGATAGAAAGGATTCTTTCTAGAGAAAAATCATTTCGTTGTTTTACTCGCACAATTTGATTTTCTTTTGTTGCATCAATCAACAGAATACGGTCAACTTTTTGGAGCCAAAATTTAGATTCCATCAATAAAGGAATTTCAACCACACAGTAAGGTGATTGGGTGTGCTCGATAAGTTTTAATGTTTCATTTTGAATGATGGGATGTAGAAGATTTTCGAGTTTCTTTCTTTCTTCTGGATTATCGAAAACTAAATTACGAATGTAATTGCGGTCCATGGCACCTGAATAGTCAATTGCCGAAGGGCCAAAGGTGTCATAGATAGCTTTGATGGCGCATCCATTGGGTAATGTGATCTTTCGAGAAATTTCATCAACATCAATTGTATCGATACCTAATTCTCCAAATAGTTTTAATACGGTGGATTTGCCGCAACCAATTCCCCCTGTTAGACCAATAATCTGTTTCATGTGCCAACCCAATCTTTATATAAAAAATGTTGAACTAATAATAAAACAAAGAAAAATACCACTACGTGAATTCTGTAGTGGTATTGGAGAAGATCTAAGAACTAAGGCAACTCATGTGAGTTACCTTTTCAAACTTAAATTATTGTGCTGATTTGGGAGTCATTAATTTCCAAATGAAACCAATGATGAAACCAACAATAGCAAAAGGAATCCAGCCCATACCTACGGTATGTAAAGGAACATGTGCTTGTAAAAATGTTTCAAAACTTCCCAAATTAACACCAGCCGTCTCTAGAAGATTGATCGTAGCCATAATGAAGGTACAACCAACTGTCCACGCATAAACACACTGACGACCTTCGAAATATTTATCCAAGAAAATTAAAGCGATTAAAGCAACGATCAATGGATAAATAAACATCAATACTGGAATTGTAGAAACAATAATCGTCTTTAGACCAAAAAGACCGACGAGGAAACTCACAACAGAGAAAATCGCAGCGTAGGTTTTGTAGCTAAAGATTCCGATTAGTTTCATGAAGAAAGCTGCGCAACAAGTGATAAGACCTACTGCGGTTGTTAAACAAGCGAGTAGAACAATAGCCGCTAAGATAATTGCACCAAACTTACCAAAGAGAATCTGTGCACTTCCAGCTAAAACCGGGGCTCCGGTGTCTAGTCTTCCTAGAATTTGAACGGAATCTGCACCAATTTTTGCGATGAAAATGTAAATGATAGCAAGCGATACCACAGCAATTAAACCGGACTTAAGCACAGTACGTGTGATTTCTCCTGGCTGAGTGATGCCTTCTTCTTTTACTACGTTAATAACTAATGTTGCGAAAATGAAGGCTGCGATCGCATCAAGCGTGTTGTAGCCGTCTAAAACACCTTGAACAAATGCTGCTGATGGAACGGCGTAAGCGGAGACCGGTGGCTGAGCATCTCCAAGTGGAGTAATAAAAGACTTAATAATCAAAACAAGAATAACGACCAGCATTGCAGGTGTCAGTATCTTGCCAATTCGGTCCACCAATTTATTTGGCGAAGCTGATAACCAGAAAGAAATAGCAAAAAAGATAGCGAGGAAAATTGGTAAACTAAGCTCCGCACTACTTCCGTCTAAAAAGGGTTTGATCGCGATTTCAAAAGAAACGGTTCCCGTACGAGGCGCAGCGAAGCACGGACCGATAGCCATGTAAGAAACAACAGAATAAAAAACACCGTACCATGGGTGAACGCGGTTAGCCGCTTCCTGAAGATCTTGACAGTCTGAATATCCCAAAGCGGCTACGCTTAAAAGAGGTAAACCAACTCCGGTGACACAAAATCCAGCCAAAGCCCACCAAACTTCAGTACCAGCGTTTTGTCCCATCGCTGCCGGGAAAATCAAGTTGCCCGCACCAAATAAAAGTGCAAAAAGCATTAGGCCGATAACAATATAACGATTATTTGTTTTTTTCATGAGAAAGTTTTATTGGAATTTTTATCAAATGCAATGCATTACGGAATGTTTCACCTTTGTGAAACATGACGACCATATTGTATGTAACAACGTTTCAGCAATCTTAGGGATACGTGTTCGATCGCACTATCCGTTGATTGGGTTTCAATGGGTAATTGAAACAATACTGAAAACATAAATGGGGTACTTTTAATCGTACCATGCAAAAAGTTAATTTATATAAGTTTTGCTTCATTAATAGTTAAATAATGAGCGGTAATAGTCGAAATATGACCAGCCGTTGAAAAACAGGCAATTTAAATTATGAATGTTGCGATGTTGTTTCAAAGTATCAAAATATTGTGCTTGTTTTACTGCGAATTCCTTGTGTTCTTTGTAAAAATATGGAGGAAATTGTTTACTAGGAACTGACATAACGCTATGTCCTCAGATAATAAAAAGATAAGAGGCCTCATCGCAGCAACGACCGCCTACATGTGTTGGGGGTTTATGCCTCTTTATTGGGCTCTATTGAAGAGGGCTCATGATTGGGAAATTGTGGGGCATCGCATTTTATGGTCACTTTTATTTATTTTTATTTTTTTGTGCATTTGGGGGCGATTCGACCATATAAAAAGAACGATTAAATCCATCCAAAAGAACGTTACTCAAATTTTCAATTTGTTTTTAGCTGCCTTACTAGCAGCTCTCAACTGGTGGATCAATATTCATGCCGTTAATACCAATCAGGTGATCGAACTAGGAATTGGGATGTTTTTAACTCCTTTGATGTCTGTTGTATTTGGTTTATTTTTCTTTTCTGAAAAGTTATCGAAAATTAAAACATTTAGTGTTCTTTTACCAACTATAGGTGTGCTCATCATGATCTATAGCTTTGGTCAAATTCCTTGGATTGCTCTTGGCGTTTCTTCGTCTTGGGCTATGTATGGTGTTTTTAAAAAACGATTAGGAATAGATCCGTGGATCAGCAATATGCTAGAAGTAGCAATCATGTTACCTTTTGCGTGTATTTATCTTGGTTATCTTGACTTTATTGGGAGAGGAATGTTTATTAGTGGCGGTCTAGAAATAACAGGACTCCTCATTAGTGTTGGGATCGTTACTTCTATTCCGATGATCGCCTTTGCCTCAGCTACGAATAACTTACCCCTTAGCATCCTGGGATTCGTTCAATATTTAAATCCAATCCTTACGATGTGTGTTGGTATCTTTTTATTCCATGAGCCATTTCAAGAAACTCAATTGGTACCACTACTTTTTATTTGGAGCGGAATTGGAATATTTATCTTTGCAGAAATTCTAGAAGGCAATATAAAACAGTAGCTTCACCGAATATTAGTAGTGACGAACGAGTTACTTAAATTCTGCTTTAAGTTTTTCAATAACTTTAATGTCGGCCGGGAGCCATTTAACACGATCTAATTCTGCTGGGGAAAGCCAACAAGCATCATTGTGTTCTAGAAGAGAAATCTGTCCTTCTTTTACTACAGATAGGAAGCAATGCATACACAAGTGAAAGGTTGAGTAGTCGTGTTCGATCGAAATAAGTAGTTTTTCTGGGGTAATGACGAGTGCTAATTCTTCTTTAATTTCTCGAATAATAGCTTCCTCTTTGGTT
>CAZBHT010000071.1:0-7500 GCA_964491655.1 uncultured Burkholderiaceae bacterium | reverse complement strand
TGCGTTTTTTTGTCCTTCAATACCTAAATCTAAAAATTATTTTGGACAGTAGTGAGTTTGTTTATTTAATGATCAGGAATAACCCAAGACAACAGAAGAAAATACCAATAGCTTTAATCACACTTAAGGTTTCGCCGTAAACATAATATCCAATAAAAATCAAAATGATCGCTAGTAATATATTAGTAACTAAAGAGGCAACGTTGATTTTCCAGCCTGCTCGATAAGCAAAGATATAACCAATTTCAAGAGCAACAATAGACAGTCCCAATACAATTGCTGTCCAGTTAAGTTTCTGTAATTCCTCTAAAAACGAACTGGTATTTTTTGAAAAAAGAAATAAAAGATAGGAAACGCCGGCACCGATGCCGTAGGTAACTGTCATGCATAAATAAGCATTAGCCGATATTGGTGTTGATTTTGCACAAATGTTGTAAAAACAATTGCCTACCAAAATTAAAAGGATTGGCCAAACGTAACTCCACATAAGCACCTCTGAATTTCGGCCTTAAATTGATTTACTCGTAAGGTACCCACCAAGTTCTTTGTTTGCATAACAAAGTTCTTTATTGAGCGTAGCGTAGTTTAAAACATAGGGAATAAAAAGGCGGTAGATACTTCAAAGCACCTACCACCATAATATTTTCAAAAATCTGAGTTAATTTGACTAAAACAGGGTCAGAGGAACGGGACCACGATTTGGTACACGATGGGCATGCAGAGTCTTCTTACCAAAACAAATGGCGCACCAAGCGACTTCATTTTCTTTTAAACCTAAAAAGTTTCGCACAATTTCTGATTCGGCAGATTTAGTAGCATATCCAGCAAAACAACATCCAATATCGTGTGCTTCACAAGCTAAGTTGAAATAGGCAAGAGCAATACCCGTATCTACAGGTCCCCAAACGTGATCTTTGGGACCGACTGCAAAGGCAATATGAGGAGCTCCTCTCATAATGACATCTTTCCCTTTGCGGTAGCGTTCCAGAATGGAATCAATTGCGTAGCGTTTACCATAGACAGGATGATAACGAGCAATAGTATCAAACCAGGTTGCGATCAAATCTGTTAGTTCTTGTGTTTTCTCGGGATTTTTGAAAACAATCCAACGAATTTTTCGATTATTGCCTCCCGATGGTGCGTAATTTGCGGTTGCAAGTATTTGGTTCAATACTTGATCATCAATTGGGGTTGGTTGGTAGTTTCGATAGGAACGTCGAGACTGCAGGAAACTTAATAATTCTTTCGTTTTGTCTTCCTTAAACTGGAAGGTTGCAGGCATTTCAAAATCTTTAGAAAATTCTTGAATAGCACAACCTTGAGGACAATAAGCAACACACTGTCCGCAATTATTACAGCGTAAAGAAGCTTCTTCGGTCATTATGGGAATTCCGTTAATTTGTCCGATAAGTCCTTTCGGACAAACCTGTGTACAGATTCCGCAATGAATACAACGATTAGTATCTGTATGAAATTTAACTGCCATGATGAACTCTTAACGACTATAAGAATAAAAATACACATGTCATGATGGTAATCATCCCTACGCACATAGGAATCCAGGTACGTCGAACGATAGCTAGAGGACTAACGCCCGCGGCTCCTGCAACAGCAATAATGACGCCAGCAACAGGACTCATAGCACGGAACATACCAGATGCAAAGTGCATTGGAGTGATGAAGGTAGCGGTAGAACCTCCTAACGCAGTCGAAAGATCACCGGCCATAGCCGCAAATGCCGCAAAGGCGCCAACACCCGATCCGGTTAAGAATGTAACAGCTCCGACTACGCCGGTCATCATGGTGGTCATACCTGAAAAACCTAATCCCGCAGTTTGTGCCGAAGAAATCATTCCACTAATCAGGCCTGTTACCTTTAAGCCGTGAGCAAAGAATTCGGCACAGAAAATTAGAACTACAATAGATGAGAACATTTTGCCCATAACTTTGAATGCGTGGTTTGCATCACTTAATGCTTCTTTTAGATTTCTTCTTCGGATAATTTCAACAAGCATTGCAGTAAACCATACGAAAAGAAGAGCTGAATTTGTATTGAGTTTAATGCTGGTGATACCAAACTTACTGAAAACAATCAGTAAAAGAATCGGTAGTACTGGGAAAATGGCATACCAAAGAGGAGCAGAACGATTTTCATCTTTTTTAACCTCGGTCGCTTCGGTATACAAATCATCATTTTTCTTGTCGTAGTACTTTTGAACAAAATAATGGGCAATAGCAACGACAATAAGTGTTGGTACCCAAATTTTCATTTGGTATGAAATGAAATAGACAATTGGTTCGATACCTGCTACCTTAGCCGCAAGAAGTCCATTACCTGAAGCGGGCCCCACAGTCATACCGCCTGTGGTTCCGATAACTGCGGCTGCCGCTGCGGCTGAAACTCCGACACTACGTAAAATAGGGTAAAGAGCAACAAGTAGTAACATTGCAAGTCCTGCTGCGCTAGGGATAACGGCAATAAGCATGGAGCCAATAATGTAGCCGATAGCTAAAACAATATAAGGTTGTGAAAAATGCTTTAAAGGTTTTAAGGCGATATTTACCAAAGATTTGGCGGCACCGATTCGATCCATATATCCTGCGAAGCCACCCGCAACCATAATTAGGAAACCCGTTCCTGCAACTTGTTTAGTGGCAAATCGTCTCAGGATATCGAACATGTCAAAGCCAACAAAGCCAGATGGCTTTACTCCTTTGGGTAAATAGTCTGTTACGCCTGCTAGCAAAGCAATGCTGATTAGGATCATTCCTCCAAGAAATAGAACCATTGCGGTTTGATATCGTTTAAAGATGAACCATCCTGTCATAGCGACGATAATTAAGGCAATCCAGGGGAGTAATGTCTGCATTTTTTCCTCCTTGTAGATCTAGAGAATAAAAAGTTATGAGTAACTTGTTGTTTTTATATGATTTACTTGTGATAACTGTAAGAAACATAAACACTAGATTTCTTTAGATCACAGAGTTATTTTAGGTATAAGATGTTTCATGTTTTGCAACATCTTTTGAGAGTTTTGGATTGTGTGATGGCGATTGAAGAACGTAAATTAAGAGTTTTTATTCGTGCGGTTAAATGTTCTTCGCTTAAGGAGGCTTCCGATATATTAAATATGTCGGTTTCAACAATTAGTCGTATTTTGACCTCATTAGAAAAAGAGGTTGGGCTTGCTCTTTTTGATCGAAGTGGATATCGATTAAAACTAACTGATGTAGGTCTTGCTTATTATCGGCAGGCTCAAGAGGTTGTTGCCAGTATGACGGAGCTCTCCAGATTTAAAGAAAGAAGAAAACTCTATACAAAAAAACGACTTCAAATTGCTACGTTTCCCCGACAGTCTGAATGCTTAATGGTGCCATCTATTCAAAAGCTTTTAAACGTACTTCCTCAATTTCAAATATCTTTAGATGTACATATCAGTCGAGATTTTTGGCAGTCAAGATACTTACATCCGTTTGATATAGGTTTTGGTAATTTCAAAAAGACCCCGACGGATGATTTGAATGTTCTTCCTTTGGGGGTGACTCCATTAGTTGTTTGTGTCCCAAATGGTAATTTTTTAATTCATAAAGAAGTTATTTCGGCGAAAGATCTCTTGAACGAAAAGTTCATTTTATTGTCGAATGATAGTCTTGTAGGTTCTACTGTAGGTCGATTGCTTCCGTTTATTTCATCGAATCAAATTTCTGCGATTTGTTCTAATACTCATTCGGCTTTAGCAATGGTGTCTCTTGGGATGGGAATTCATATTACGGACGCTTTAGGAGCAATGTCCTCTTCATTAAAAAATGCTCGATGTATCCCATTAGCTCCACAAACACAAGTCGTTATCTCTGCATTTTGGCCTAAAAAGTCCTTTATTACTGAGGATATTATTCAGATTTGCTGTAACACAGTCAAAGAAACAATGAAAGAAAAAGGATTAAAAATTATGAACTAAACCCAACATCGATTTAATTCTTAGTTGGGTTTAATCACTAATTAGCTATGACTCATGAAATACTGGTAGTACAGGGGGAAATTCTGCTGTTCCAACAAGAGCAAGCGCCGTTAAAAGGATGAGTTGAGGTCCAAGGTGGATATCGATTTTGTCAAAGTATTCTTTAACAGTATGAGTTAAATATTGAGCACCACCAGCGGATAAACACGTAGCCGGAATTCCCATGCTAACTGGCATATTTGCGTCAGTTGAAGAAAAACCATAATTTGTAAGAGGAATACCAAGTGCTTTTTGAGCGGAACGAGAGGCTTGTAGAACGGGGCAATTGTCTGGACGCAAACCTGCAGGACGGTCTCCTATAGCTGTTTTAGTTAATTTTAGTTGAAGTTTCTCATCCTGAATATTCCATATCCGGTTTTCTTCTGCAATTGCCTCTTCAAAACAGTTCAAAATAGTAGCTTCGGTTTCAAGCAATATATCGTTGTCAAGACTTCGAATGTCTACATCGACTTCACAATGAGGTGCGATTGTATTGACACTGGTACCACCTTGAATCGTTCCGATAGTGAATGTAGTTTTAGGCTCAGAAGGGACATTAATGTGAGCTAAACGAGCACCAGCTAAACACATAGCATGAATTGCGCTCGGTATTTGTCCAAATGACGCAAAAGAGTGTCCTCCTGGACCATCGATAGAAATTCTCCAACGATGAGAACCCACGGCCCCTCGCAGAATTCGTCCAACATCCGTATTGTCTACGGCTAAGAACCCATCCACATGATTGTGTTCATTGAAGTATTTAGAGCCACGAATATCACCATTGCCTTCTTCGCCGACAGTACCAATAAAAATAAGGTCGCCAGCAGTTTCAATATGGGCATGGTTTAATGAACGGATCACTTGCAAAATGGCACGTAGACCAGAGCAGTTATCTCCAATTCCTGGAGCGAAGTACCGTTGTCCCTCTTGATGGACTTTAACGTTTGTTCCAGCGGGAAATACTGTATCCATGTGAGCCCCAATAGCTAATACGGGACCATTCTTCTTACCAGGACGCCGACCGATTACGTTACCGATCTCATCAATATGTACATCTGTTAGACCATATTGTTTCATCCGTTGTGCAATTTCACTGGCTCGTGTTGCTTCTTCAAACGTAGGCGCAGGAATTTCACAAAGATCAACTTGTTCTTGCATTGAAAAGTCAACTTCATTGAATGTAATGTCTAAAGCATTTGAAACCGCAGGAGTGCTTTTCAGATTTAAAACATGAAGAAAAATTTTTTCATCAAGATCGGGTATAAGAGTGTGTCTCATCAATGATTCCTTTAAATCCTATAGCTGACTAGGTTATTTTAGACTTTATTCAAGAACAAAACTTAAAATAATTCTGCTAATTTCCGATAAATAGGCTTCTATGGCTTTGATATCTTTATTATCAAGACATTGTTTTGTTTCAAAATAAGCAAATCCTGATATCAAGTTAGATGCAATCTTTTTATTTTTTTCAATCTCACTTAATCAATTTCTATTTAAGACCAATAAGAAGTACCTAATTTGAGGTATGACTCTTTTTTATTTGGGTTTGATATTTGAAATATATCTTTTTGTTTTTAAATGATTATTTCTTTTATTGAGATGTTGATGAATCAATTATCAAAAGGAGATAAGTAAATTTGAGAAATTTCAAGTTCAATTCGTAAAAAATGTTTACAAATATGTGGTAAGTTCGAACTGCAAATAAAAGTGTTAATGAAATACAGAAGGATTACCTAGATGCAGTATGAAGTTGTAGATGGTCTGTTAGTCATCAATATTTCAGGAATACAAGCCGTTGCTTTAGCGGTGTTAACCTATCTTTTTGGTACTTGGATCAAGACAAAATCACGATTTTTGGAGAGATTTTCGATTCCAAATTCTGTGATTGGCGGGATGAGTTTGGCAATTACTCTTTCGACATTGCAATATTTGAATCTTCTTAAAGTTAATTTCGATTCGAATTTACAAACTTTGTTGATGTTGGCTTTCTTTACGACGATTGGCCTCGTAGCTAGTATCAAGGTTGTAAAGCAAGGTGGTATTTTGCTAGTTGGTTTTCTTTTTGCTTCAACCGTTTTGTCGGTGTTGCAAAATTTCCTCGGCATGGGCTTATCGGATCTCATGGGATTGGATATGCACTATGGGATCTTAGCGGGTTCGGTATCAATGATGGGAGGACTGGGAACGGCAGCGGCGTTCGGTCCGTACTTTGAGCAAGCTTATGGTATCCAGGGCAGTACGGCGGTTGCGATCACCGCAGCGACCTTCGGGATGGCAGCGGCACTTCTTATCGGTGCCCCATTTGGTGAGTGGCTGATTAAGCGCTACAAGGTAAAGACTCCTAAGGATGTTCCAGAACCCGAACCACCGTTACATATTCCAACTGATTTGGAAGCAGATATTGTAGATACGCATCACAAGCCAGCCTTTACAACTGAATTAATGAAAGCTACCAGTGTGGTTGTCATTTGTATGGCATTAGGAACAATCGTATCTTCTTTCTTGGGACAGTACATCACTTTACCGGCATATATTGGTTCGATGTTGGTTGCCGCGGTGGTGCGAAATCTTGCTGATTTTTCTGGGAAATTTACCGTTGAGGGTCCAGGCCTTAATGCGGTAGCCGAAATTTCATTGATTTTGTTTGTCACAATGGCTATTAATAGTTTGAAGTTACACGAATTGGTTCATTTGGCTTTACCATTGACTGTAATTTTGTTAGCTCAGATGGCTTTGATGCTCGTTTTTGCATGGTTGGTGCTATTCCTTCTTTTTGGCAAGAAGTACGATGCTGTCATGCTTTGCGTTGGTGGTATTGGTTTTTCAATGGGATCTACTGCTAATGGTTTAGCGAACATGCAGGCTTTAGCTGAAAAGTATGGATCGAGTCCTAAGGCTTGGTTGATTGTGAGCTTGGTCGGTGCATTTTTAATTGATTTAATTAATGCTTTATTGATTACTTGGTTAGCAACTTGGTAAGTATGTATAAAACTCTAAAAGGGGTTGTCACGAAGCTTCCTGAGGAAGATTCTCCCGGGACAATTCAGTGTTCCGAAGGACAATCCTTTTCTTTTAGTCAGGAGGATACCGGTACCTATCGACCTTTGGTTGATGATGTGGTCACTATTGAGGTTATAGAAAATCAAGTTAATGCTTGTTATCTGTTCTATCGCAAAACAGGTACTTCTGATAGTAGTGTTGCGGTGGATTTAAAGGTACCGTGTCCTCATTGTGCCCGACGTATGATGCCAAAAGCTCAAGTCAATAAAAAAGGACAAATCATTGCGACGATTTGTCCTTTCTGTGGTAATGAATTAGAAAAAATAAAACCGACACCTAAATCGTTCTCCTATAAAACGATCCTCCTTTTAGGACTGCTACTGCTTTTAGGTGTTTTAATGGTTTATCTTTAAAATTCAAAACGGTCGACTTTAGTCGACCGTTTGTATTGTGCGCTGGGCAAGCGCAAGTTCTAGGGTGTAAGTCCCTAAGGCGCGGAGTT
>CAZBHT010000070.1:0-7714 GCA_964491655.1 uncultured Burkholderiaceae bacterium | reverse complement strand
GTATGGACCAGTAGAACGAGCGTGCATCTTATCGTCAACCAAGTGGTGCAACTTCAGATAGTGCATAACACCAACGGTAACTGGACGATCAAATGGATCACCTGTACGACCATCAAATAGCTGAGCCTGAGTTCTAGATGGAGTCAAATGCAACTTCTTAGCAACTTCATCTGGGAAGGCCAAATCCAACATGTACTTGATATCTTCTTCGCTAGCGCCGTCAAAGACTGGAGTTGCGAAAGGAACACCTGTAGTCAGATGTTTAGCCAATTCAATCAATTCATCATCATTGAGAGAATCTAAGTCAGCCTTTTGTCCGCCGTGGTTGTAGATCTGATCTAAGAAGGAACGAAGCTGCTTAACTTGCTTGCTACGCTCTTCCTTGAGCATTTCTTCAATTCGCCAACCTAAACCGAAGGCAGCCCAACCCAAGTGAACTTCAAGCACCTGACCGATGTTCATACGAGATGGAACACCAAGAGGATTCAAGACGATATCAACCGGACGACCGTCAGCCATATATGGCATATCTTCAACACGAGTAATACGGGAAACAACACCCTTGTTACCGTGACGACCAGCCATCTTATCGCCTGGCTGTAAGTGACGTTTAACAGCAAGGTAAACCTTCACCATCTTCTGTACGCCAGCAGGCAATTCATCACCGCTAGTCAACTTCTTACGCTTGACTTCGTAGGCTTCATCAAATTCTTTGCGCTTCGCTTCGAGAGAAACACGAACATCTTCGATTGCTTCTTGCAACTTCTCGTCGCTTACTCGAATGTCAAACCACTGATGAACATTTACTGAATCCAAATATTCCTTCGTAAGTTTTTGACCTTTCTTAAGACCGTTTGGTCCACCTTGAGCAACCGCATCAACGAGCTGACGTCCAAGACGTTCAAAAGCGTCTGTCTCAACAATTCGAAGTTGGTCGTTCAAGTTTGTTCTATAGCGCTTCAATGCTTCGTCGATAATCGACTGGGCACGTTTATCGCGTTGTACACCTTCACGTGTAAAGACTTGAACATCGATCACGGTTCCAACTGTTCCGCTTGGAACACGTAAGGAAGTATCCTTAACGTCGCTAGCTTTTTCGCCGAAGATTGCACGTAACAGTTTTTCTTCTGGTGTAAGAGTTGTTTCTCCCTTCGGAGTAACCTTACCAACCAAAACATCACCAGCCTTAACTTCAGCACCGATATAGACAATACCGGATTCATCTAAGCGATTAAGTTGATTTTCGCTAAGGTTAGAAATATCTCTTGTAATTTCTTCGCTACCAAGCTTTGTATCGCGAGCAGATACAACCAATTCTTCAATATGAATGGATGAGTATCTGTCATCAGCAACAACCTTTTCGCTAACCATCACGGAGTCTTCGTAGTTATATCCGTGCCATGGCATAAAGGCGATCAGCATGTTCTGACCAAGAGCTAATTCACCAAGATCAGTAGAAGCTCCGTCGGCGATAACGTCACCCTTGGAAATACGATCTCCGATATTAACGATTGGACGCTGATTGATATTTGTACCTTGGTTAGAACGAGTAAATTTCTGAAGGTTATAAATATCCACGCCTACACGACCTGGAACATTTTCTTCATCGTTTACACGAATAACAATTCGGTTTGCATCAACGTAGTCAACAACACCACCACGCTCTGCCTGTACCGCTGTACGAGAGTCAACAGCAACGGTACGTTCAATACCCGTACCAACCACAGGACTTTGTGGACGTAAACAAGGAACACCTTGTCGTTGCATGTTTGAACCCATCAAAGCACGGTTCGCGTCATCGTGTTCAAGGAATGGAATCAAGGAAGCAGCTACAGACACGATCTGAGCTGGAGCAACGTCCATATACTGAACTCGATCAGCACGCATTAAGACGAACTCACCCTTATCACGACAGCTGACTAACTCGTCGGTAAGGTTACCTTGCTCATCCATACCTGCATTAGCCTGAGCAATAATGTAATTTCCTTCATCAATAGCGGAAAGATAGGAAATTTCTTCAGTAACACGACCATCAACGACTTTTCGATATGGAGTTTCCAAGAAACCATAATCGTTAAGGCGAGCATATAGAGCCAACGAGTTGATCAAACCGATGTTTGGACCTTCAGGCGTTTCAATTGGACAAACACGACCGTAATGTGTTGGATGGACGTCTCGAACTTCAAAGCCTGCACGTTCACGAGTCAAACCACCTGGACCCAATGCTGAAATACGACGCTTGTGCGTAATTTCAGAAAGAGGGTTAGTTTGATCCATAAACTGACTCAACTGGGATGAGCCAAAGAATTCTCTGATTGCAGCGCTAATCGGCTTGCTATTGATCAAATCATGAGGCATTAAATTGTCTGCTTCAGCCTGACCAAGGCGTTCCTTGACAGCACGTTCTACACGAACTAAACCAGCACGGAACTGATTTTCTGTCAATTCACCAACACAGCGAACACGACGGTTTCCAAGGTGGTCAATATCATCAACCTGACCTTCACCGTTACGTAAGCGAACAATCATCTTCATCGTTTCGATGATGTCTTCCGGTTCCAATGTCATTGGACCCTCGACCGTTTCTCTACCAAAGTGTGAGTTGATCTTCATGCGACCAACACGAGAAAGGTCATAAGTTTCTGCATCGAAGAAAAGACGACGGAATAATGTTTCGACAGCTTCTTCTGTTGGAGGTTCGCCTGGTCGCATCATGCGATAAATCGCAATACGTGCAGACAACTGATCTGGCGTTTCATCCAAACGAAGTGTATCGGAGATGTAAGGGCCACAATTCAACTCATTAATGTACAGAGTCTCGAATTCGGTAATTCCCTTTTCTACCAAAGTTTCTAAAAGCTTTGGAGTAATTTCTTCATTTGCATGAGCAATGATTTCGCCTGTATCTTCATCGTATACATTCTTAGCGAGAACCTTACCGAACATAAATTCAGCAGGTACAGTCAATGTTTTAATTCCGCGCTTTTCAATATCACGAACATTACGAGCATTAACTCGCTTATCTTTCTGTACGATTACATTGCCTTCGCTATCAACGATATCGAATCGAGCTACGTCACCACGCAAACGAGAAGGCACAACAGCCATCTCAATTTGACCATTCTTCAATTCAAAATAATCAAATTCATAGAATTGAGCAAGAATCGTTTCTGGATTCATACCCAAAGCTTTAAGCATGATCGTACCCGGCATCTTACGACGACGGTCAATACGGAAATGCAAAATATCCTTGGCGTCAAATTCAAAATCCAACCAAGAACCACGGTAAGGAATGATACGTGCGCTAAAAAGCAACTTGCCAGAGCTGTGTGTTTTACCACGGTCATGTTCGAAGAACACACCAGGAGAACGGTGCAACTGGGACACGATCACACGCTCAGTACCGTTAATAATGAAGGAGCCCTTATTAGTCATCAAGGGGATTTCACCCATATAGACTTCAGATTCACGGACTTCCTTAACAGTACTTTGCTTGGGAGAATCTCTATCAAAAATGATTAAACGTACCTTAGCACGTAGTCTTGAACTATAGTTCAAACCACGCAACTGGCACTCACTAACATCAAAGACGGGGTCATCCAAAACATATTCTTGGAATTCCAACCGTGCCAAGCCATTGTGACTTGTAATTGGGAAAATTGAAGTAAAGGCACCCTGCAAACCTTCATCACGACGTTCTACAGGCGGAACATCAGCCTGGAGAAATTCACGATATGAATGCAGTTGTGTTTCCAATAAAGATGGCACTTCAAGTACGCTCGGACGCTTCGCAAAGCTTTTCCGAATACGCTTCTTTTCAGTGAACGAGTACGACATGTAGACTCCGTTCGGAAGAGAACAAAGGAAATTTCACCAGTGATTTATAAAAATGACACGAACAGCCACGCCGAACCTAAACATCAGGTCCAATGCGCGGCTTTGTATGTACTGTCAATTTTATGATCCACTTAGGAAGACTTAGAATATAACTGTTTTCAGTTCTATTCGAAGTACCCCTAGTTAAACAAAAACCCTGCATATACAATGCAGGGTTTTTTATTATACTGAAAAAATTACTTCAGTTCAACCTTAGCACCAGCGGCTTCGAGTTTCTTCTTAGCTTCTTCAGCGTCAGCCTTAGGAAGAGCTTCCTTAACAGCCTTAGGAGCAGCTTCTACAAGATCCTTAGCGTCCTTCAAGCCAAGGCCAGTCAATTCACGAACTGCCTTAATAACGGAAACCTTGTTAGCACCAATTTCAGCTAAAACAACATCAAATTCAGTCTTTTCTTCTGCAGGAGCAGCAGCACCAGCAGCAGGAGCAGCAACTGCAACTGCAGCAGCAGCAGCAGAAACGCCAAACTTTTCTTCCATCATCTTGATGAGTTCAGAAACTTCAAGAACGGTCATGGATGCGATTGCATCAAGGATTTCTTCTTTGGATAAAGCCATTTTGTATCTCCAAATCGTTGTGTATATAAATATTTAAATATTAAAACCTAAATTAACTGCAAAAAAAACTATGCAGCTTCTTTGGCATCACGTACTGCAGCAACAGTTCTGACAAAACGTGCCGGAACTTCGTTAAGTGTGCGAACGAACTTAGCAACAGGTTCGTTCATTGTAGCCATCAACTTAGCCAACAATTCATCGCGACTTGGCATTGTGGCAAGAGCCTGAACACCAGCAACGTCAAGAACGTTGTTAGGCATTGCACCAGCTTTGATCACGAGCTTATCGTTTGTCTTAGCAAAGTTAGCCATCACTTTGGCTGAAGCAACCGGATCAGCAGAGAAACCGTACAAAAGAGGTCCAACGAACTGGTCGGACAATCCTTCAAACGGCGTACCTGCTACGGCACGACGAACCAAGGTGTTTTTTAACACACGCAACTGAACACCCTCTTTGCGAGCTTCTGCTCTCAATTTGGTAGCTGCATCTACGGTCAGTCCACGATATTCAGCAATGACGATGCTCTGAGAATCAGCAACGATACCGCTGATTTCTTTGATCATGTCAGCCTTTTCTTGTCTATTAAGACTCATGGTCTGGCTCCACTTAGAGGTGCTATAAAAATAGCACCGGTTCTACATATAACCGGCATCTCCAAGAGTTCTAACGCATCTACCTCAAGGGTACACAACGTTTGTTCTCTCTTCGGTTGCCATCTACGTTGGATATCTCCGAAAAGATGTTTAAGTAAACACTCCAACGGTCTTTGATAGCTACAACTCTTTTCAGAGTTGTAACCCAAAGCTCTAAAGTCTTACGACCTTAGACGATCAACAGATTACTCTGTTGACAAAAAATACTTCAAATTATGCAAGAGTTTGCAAGTCTACACGAACTCCAGGGCCCATGGTAGAACTTACGGCAACTTTTCTCATGTAGAGACCCTTGCTAGTAGCAGGTTTAGCTTTATTTAAAGCATCAACCAATGCCTTCAAGTTGATAGCAAGCTTTTCTACATCAAAAGAAGCACGACCGATCGGAGCATGGATAATACCAGCCTTGTCAGCACGGAACTGAACCTGACCAGCCTTAGCATTCTTAACAGCCGCAGCAACGTTAGGAGTAACGGTACCAACCTTAGGATTTGGCATCAAACCACGTGGACCGAGGATCTGTCCTAACTGACCAACTACACGCATTGCGCTTGGTTCAGCAATAACAACATCAAAGTCGAGATTGCCAGCCTTAACCTGGTCACGCAAATCTTCGAAGCCAACAACATCAGCACCAGCTTCCTTAGCTGCTTCAGCCTGAGCGCCCTGAGCAAAAACTGCAACACGTACAGTCTTACCAGTACCAGCAGGAAGAACAACTGCGCCACGAACAGCCTGATCGCTCTTACGAGGATCGATACCGAGCTGAACAGCTACGTCAACGGACTCGTCAAACTTGGCATTAGCGCAATTTTTAACCAATTCAAGAGCTTCGGTTAAAGAATACAACTTCTGGGCTTCAACCTTAGAATTGTTAGCCTTTTCTCTTTTGCTAAGTTTTGCCATTATTTAACTCCTTCAACGTTGATACCCATGGAGCGTGCGCTACCAGCGATAGTACGAACAGCAGCATCCATGTCAGCAGCGGTCAAATCAGGCATCTTTGTCTTAGCAATTTCTTCAGCTTGAGCACGAGTGATCTTACCAACCTTATCTGTATGAGGACGAGCAGAACCCTTCTGAATCTTTGCAGCTTTCTTAATCAAGATAGTTGCAGGAGGAGTCTTCATTACGAATGTGAAGCTCTTATCTGCATAAGCTGTAATAACAACAGGAATTGGAAGACCTGGTTCAACGCCCTGTGTACGAGCATTAAACGCCTTACAGAATTCCATGATGTTCAAGCCACGTTGTCCTAATGCAGGACCAATCGGAGGCGATGGGTTTGCCTTTCCGGCAGGAACCTGAAGCTTAATAAAGCCAACAATTTTCTTTGCCATTTTATTTCCTTACGGGTAAACGCTTCGCAAAAAAAGCTCCCCGAGGTTAAATCTGAAAAACTCAAACTGTAGAAAAACAGTCTTTACCTTAGATCTCTTTATCGACCTCAGAAAAACCGAGTTCGACAGGCGTATCTCGCCCAAAAATCGACACAGTCACACGCAACTTACTCTTGTCGTAATTTACATCTTCAATTACACCATTGAAGTCAGCAAAAGCGCCATCCTTGATTCGAACTGTCTCGCCTACATCAAAAGCCACTCTCGGCTTCGGAGACTCAAGCCCAGCTTCCATCGAACGCTTAATTGCATCAATTTCCCGCTGAGGAATCGGAGAAGGACGATTTGCCTGACCACCTAAAAAGCCAGTAATACGTGCGGTATTCTTGACAAGATGCCATGTTTCATCGTTCATGATCATATGAACGAAAATATAGCCCGAATACATACGGCGAGATGAAATACGCTTCTTACCATTTCTCACCTCGGTAACATCTTCGGTTGGCACCAAAATTTCACCGAAATAATCTTGCAATTCAGCTCGTTTAATTCTTTCTCTTAAACCAGCTTCTGCACTTTTCTCCATACCAGAATAAGTATGGACAACATACCACTTCATCGAGCCTTCAACCATCACCAACACCCTAGAATAACGTCAGAAGAACATCGTATAAGAGAACTTCAATCAACTTATCCACGAGGAACAAGAAGAAAGCAATCACTACAACGAAAGCACAAACAATACCAGTTGTATTAATTGTTTCCTTGCGAGTCGGCCACACAACACGACGCAACTCTTCGTAAGAAGAACGACAATATGCCACTAATTCCTTACCTGGAGCACTCAACCAACCAAGAACACAACCAACAACTAGTGAGCCCAACAACACGCCCACACGAATCATGGTTGATTGTTCAGTTAGTAATGCAAATGCCAAAACACCACCAACAGCAATAACAATGGCAAGCGCCATCAAAGCAACGCCATTCTTACTTCCATTAGTTGTCGTATTCTGCGTACCCATTAAAGACTCTCAAAAAAACTGGTAATCCAGCGAAATCAAACCGCGATCCAAGGATCGCGGTTGTTAAACTTGGCAGGGGCAGAAGGAATCGAACCCTCAACCTACGGTTTTGGAGACCGTCGCTCTGCCAATTGAGCTATACCCCTAAAAAAGGTTCCGTATTTTACTACAGAACCTCATGAATTTACAAATTAGCCTTTGATCTTAGAGACAACACCGGCACCAACAGTGTGACCACCTTCACG
>CAZBHT010000069.1:0-7765 GCA_964491655.1 uncultured Burkholderiaceae bacterium | reverse complement strand
TCTCCTGTAAAAAAGAGTGCCACACGAATAGGTTTATAAACAAGAACCGAAGAGACTCCAATACTAGCGATAACTCCCATCATCGCTGGGGTAATTCGAGTCCCTTTATGAGCTACGACATCACCATTTTGAATATCGGATCCTGCTTTCCGAATCCAATTTCCTTGAATCGGCATTTTAGTAAAGCGAACCTCACCTGTTTCAAGAACTTCTACTTCTTCTTGAGGAATAACGGCATCTGCTTCCTTAGGGATTGGGGCTCCCGTATAAATTCGAGCACAGGTTCCCACTTTTAGTGTTCCGCCCATATGTCCCGCCTGAATTCGATCGGAAACTCGAAAGATTTGATTTTCACACGTGAAATCTTCACATCGGACAGCATATCCATCCATCTGCGAATTATCTAAAGGAGGTACCTGAATTGATGAACGAATGTCTGAAGCCAAAATACGACCATAGCTATAAAGCGTTACTACTTCTTCAATTTCTGCTACAGAAGCTATTCCGTCAAGAATTTTACTTTTAGCTTGCTCAACACTAAACATAAAAGATACCTTTATATCGATTTCAGTTGAAAATATTGAAGAATCCAAGAAACTATCAATTCAGGATCATTGATATCCAAAGTAGGATGGTTTAAGTTCAAACCATTCTTTTGATCTGTTATGACTGCTTCTATAGAGAAATCTTTCTCTGCTAAAGGAGATACAAAACCATTTTCTTGACGCCATACCTCAAGACGAAGCATCGCTGTGGTTTCTGATTTAAATCCCTCAACAAAAACAAGATCACAAGGTTGAAGTTGAGATAAAAGGTACACAAGAGAAACTTTTTCTTCTGGAGTTTCCGTTAGAAGCACCCATCTTTGATCTGAACGAGCAACAATCTGACTAGCCCCAGCTTCTCGAAATCTATACGTATCTTTACCGGGACGATCTATATCAAAGTCATGATGGGTATCTTTGATAACCGCAACAGAAAACCCATCACGCTTCAAAATTTTAATAAGCTTCTCAATTAATGTAGTCTTACCACTATTCGAGTAACCTACAAAATTGACCACTTTTTGAGTCATAGCCCTAGTTTTTCATCCAAAAAGGCTTTAATTTGCTCAATATTATTTTCTCTTTCTGTAACCCGTTGTTCACGAGACAACAAGTCTTCATAGACTTCGGGAATAGGCGGATTAAAACCTAAAGCTTCATGAATCGTATGAGCAAACTTCGTTGGTAAGGCAGTTTCTAAACAGATGATCTTACTGTTGCCGTCTTGGAACTGACGAGCCGCATTGATTCCATCCGCTGTATGCGGATCAACTATGAATTGATGCTTTTCCCATACTTCACGAATACAGTTCAAACGATCTTCATGAGTACTTCTAGATGCAACCATCCCACTTTCACGGACCGTTTGCCATTCCGATGCCGTCAGCATAAATTCTTTTTTGATATCCAGTTCATGCCACAACTCACAAACTCGATTTGCATCTCGTCCAACAATATCAAAAACGTAACGCTCAAAATTCGATGCTTTTGAAATATCCATAGATGGAGAACTTGTTACGAAAGTATGCTCTGCGTCTCGAATACGATAACGTCCTGTACGGAAGAATTCGTACAACACATCATTTTCATTAGTCGCAACAATTAACTTATCGATAGGAAGCCCCATCTTTTTAGCAATCCAGCCAGCTAACACATCACCGAAGTTTCCGGAAGGTACTGCGAAAGATACTTTTTCTGTTTCCGAATTTGTAGCCTGTAACCAACCACTGAAGTAGTAGACCACCTGAGCTGCGACTCTCGCCCAATTAATCGAATTAACCGCTCCAATATGGCGAGACTTCTTGTACTCAAGATCAGCAGAAATCTTTTTAACAATATCTTGGCAATCGTCAAAGTTTCCTTTAACCGCAATATTGAAGATATTTTCTTCATTCAGAGAATACATTTGAGCTCTTTGGAATTGGCTCATACGTTCTGCCGGTGAAAGCATGAATACACGAATCCCCTTTCGTCCTTTCATGGCATACTCCGCAGCGCTTCCCGTATCGCCACTTGTTGCTCCGAGAATGTTCAACTCTCCTTCTGATTTCCCCAAAATGTACTCAAACAAAGCTCCAAGATACTGCATAGCCATATCTTTAAAAGCTAAGGTTGGACCATTTGATAACTCCAAAATACCAAGATTTTTTTCTAACCAAACCAACGGAGTAATCTTTTTAAAATCAGAACCAGGACGCCCCTGACAATATGTCTCTTCGGTATAAGTAGATTCACAAAGTCGAGCTACAGTCGAACGATTCAAATCCTTAGCAAATAGAGAGATAACCGCTGTAGCAAGTTGAGCATAGCTTAGACCACGCCATGAATTTAGTATCTCAGGAGAAACTTGTGGATATTCTTTTGGAACAAATAAACCACCATCTCGTGCTAAACCCTGGAGAACGATTTCAGTATAAGTAGAGGCTGGTACACCGCCTCGTGTAGAAATATATTGCATGATTAACGAAGCTCTTCTTTTCTTAACAAAACAATCGGACCGAGAACACTCTGTAACTGTTGCATGGTTCGAATAGCACGTTGGACATCTGATTCTTTTGCCTGGTGAGTCATCATGATGATTTCAGTAGATGTTTCCGGATATGCGGGTTCTTTTTGAATTAATGACTCGATAGAAATATTATTCTCAGCAATAACCTTGGCAATATCAGCCAGTACACCCGGTTTGTCATCTACTGGAATACGGAAATAATAAGAACTACGAGTATCACCAAAATCCGCCCATGGGTTATTGCCTAAAGTAGAAAGTGTTGGCATTAGTGGACGTTGACTACTTTTCGCATCAATTGTGCGTGCAATATCAACTAGGTCAGCAATAACGGCACTGCCAGTTGGCTCGGCACCCGCACCCTTCCCGTAGAAAAGTTGGCTATTCGCTGCGTCCGTTTTAACCACAACAGCATTCATTGCACCTTCAACATTAGCTATGAGGCGTCGATTTGGAATCAGAGTAGGATGAACTCGAACTTCTACGCCATTTTCTGTCATCTTCGTAATGCCAAGAAGTTTAATTCTGTAACCCAGTTCTTCGGCAAAACGGATATCCTTTGCTTCAAGCTTACTAATACCCTCAATGTGAATACGACTCATATCAACCGGTATACCAAACGCAATTGAAGAAAGAATCATCGTTTTATGCGCTGTATCAATCCCCTCTATATCGAAAGTAGGATCCGCCTCAGCATAACCTAGCTTTTGTGCTTCAGCCAAAACATCATTAAAACTTCTTCCTGTATCTCTCATTGTTGAGAGGATGAAGTTACAGGTTCCATTGATAATGCCTGCAACCCACTCAACACGATTAGCCGCCAACCCCTCACGAAGTGCTTTAATAATTGGAATGGAACCGGCCACTGCCGCTTCAAACGCAACATTGACGCCTTTTTCCTGGGCTAAAGCGAAAATCTCATTTCCATGCTCAGCCAACAACGCTTTATTGGCTGTCACAACATGTTTTCCTTGCTCAATAGCACCTAGGATCAAAGATCGAGCAGGTTCAATGCCACCCATCACTTCAACAACAACTTGAATTTCAGGATCTTGAACCAAATCTTTCCAATCTGTAGTCACTTTAACGGACTCATCAACGAGTGAGGAAATTCGCTCTGGTTTTCTAACAACGATACGCGAGACCTCAATATCTCGTCCTGCTCTTCGACTTATTTCTTTCGCATTGCGTTGCAAAACGGAATAAGTTCCACTACCTACGTTGCCAAAACCGGCCATACCGATTTTGATTTTTCCTGTCATCACAATCTCCTCACTAATACAATTGACGAGTGTTTTAATTATCGGGAAGGAAGCCTTATCAAAATTCCTTCTTATTACTGCCTTGGCAGTTTTATTCTGAAGTTTCCTCTAACTTCTCTATCGCTTTTTTGGACCTAGCCGCGTTCAACTTCTTATTATTTTTTTTCGGTTCTGGCTTTAATAGTCCGTCTTGCTTAAACATTTCTTTAATACCACGTAATGCTTGACGGATACGCTCTGTATTTTCAATTAAGGCAATACGGACAAATCCCTCTCCATATTCACCAAAACCAATTCCAGGAGAAACGGCTACTTTTGCCACATCTAATAGACGCTTAGAAAATTCCACAGAACCCATCGGCTTGTAAAAATCTAGCAATTCAGCCCAAATATACATAGAAGCCTTTGGCTTTTCTACATTCCAACCAATTTCTTGCAAACCAGAAACCATGACATCACGGCGACGTTCATATTCTTTTCGAACCTCTTCAACACAATCTTGAGGTCCATTAAGAGCTTCAATCGCACCTACCTGAATTGGAGTAAATGTCCCATAATCGTGATAACTCTTAATACGTGTCAAAGCATGGACCAAGTCCTTGTTACCAACCATAAAACCGATACGCCAACCGGCCATGTTGTAACTCTTACTCATTGTGAAGAATTCAACAGCAACCTCTTTAGCCCCAGGAACCTGCATGATTGATGGTGCTTTGTATCCGTCATAGACAATATCGGCATAGGCTAAATCGTGAACAATATAGATACCGTACTTCTTAGCTAACTCAACCAAACGCACGAAGAAATCGATATCAACACATTGAGCCGTTGGATTACTCGGGAAACCTAAAATCATGAGTTTGGGTTTCGGTGTTGTCTCGATTACAGCTCTTTCAAATTCTTTGAAAAAATCAACCCCAGGTCCCATTCGCACACTACGAACATCTGCCCCTGCAATGATGGCCCCATAGATATGAATTGGATAGCTAGGATTGGGAACCAAAATCGTATCGCCTCGATCTAATGTTGCCAACATTAAATGAGCAATACCTTCTTTAGATCCGATTGAAACAATGGCTTCACTATCTGGATCCATATCGACATCGTAACGACGCTTATACCATTCGCAAATAGCTTTACGAAGACGGGGAATGCCTTTAGAAGCAGAGTAGCCATGGGTTCCAGAGCGCTCTATTACTTCAATTAATTTATCAACAATATGTTTTGGGGTATCTCCATCAGGATTTCCCATACTCAGATCAACAATATCCTCACCGCGATGTCTCGCCGCCATCTTGAGCTCATTAGTAATATTGAATACATACGGTGGAAGTCGTTTAATACGCGGAAAGTCCTTATTCATGATGAGCTCTCTTTTATAAATTCAAAATTTCTTGAAAAGTATTAGGTTATGAATTTAACATCAAGATACCTAAAACAAACACAGTTCAAGAATCTTTTTTTATAAAAGTTATCCTTTTGCAAAAAGAGGATGGGGGTTTTACAACACTTCCGTCGCATAGTCAGCTAATCTTGACCGCTCGCCACGTTGCATCGTGATATGACCAGCATGTTGCCATCCCTTAAAGCGATCCACCACATAAGTCAGACCAGAAGAGCCTTCCGTAAGGTACGGCGTATCAATCTGAGCAATATTACCTAGACACACAATTTTGGTCCCTGGACCAGCTCGAGTAATGAGCGTTTTCATCTGTTTTGGCGTTAGATTCTGAGCCTCATCAATAATGACAAATTTATTTAAGAAGGTTCTTCCGCGCATAAAATTCATAGACTTAATACGAATTCGGGAACGAATTAAATCATTGGACGCTCTTCTTCCCCACTCACTAGTCGTACCATCGCCTCGATTTAAAACTTCCAAATTATCATCAATAGCGCCAAGCCATGGTGTCATTTTTTCTTCTTCCGTACCAGGAAGAAAACCTATATCTTCACCGACTGAAATGGTAGCTCTCGTAATGATAATTTCATTGAATCGACGCATTTCCATGGTCTGCGTAAGAGCTGAAGCTAATGCCAAAAGTGTCTTTCCGGTTCCTGCCTGTCCCAAAAGCGTTACGAAATCAATCTCTGGATTCATCAATAAATCGAGAGCAAACGCTTGTTCACGATTCCTAGCTGAAATACCCCAAACAGAATTTTTAGGATTGGTATAGTCTCGCAACATACGAATCGTAGCCGTATCCCCATCAACCGAGCAAACCTGACCATAAAAAGGCATTTCTGCCTTTTCAAGCCATATAAATTCATTGACATGTAAACGAGAGGCCAAAACTCCTGTAATACGATACCAAGTACTGCCGTTTTCCTGCCAAGACTGTAAACCCTTTGAGTGTTCTTCCCAAAAATTATCAGATAACTTCAGTGAACCGGTATACAGTAAATCAGTATCCTCAACAATCTTGTCGTTGAAATAATCCTCAGCCTTTAAATTTAGTGCTGTTGCTTTTAATCGCATATTGATATCTTTAGATACCAATACTACATGACGATCTGCGTAATACCGTTGTAGTCCTTCAACTACGGTCAAGATTTGATTATCGGCCTTCGTGTCAGGTAATAAATCTATTTTTACATCAAACCCTTTTGTTTGAATAAAAAGCTTACCCGTACAATCTCGATGTCCTAGAACATTCAGATCAACACCATCTGTAATCGAACCCGTTAAATATTGCATCATGGCATCTAGGTTTCGACTTACTTGACGAGCATTACGTGCGACATCTGTTATGCCACTTTTATGATTATCAAGTTCTTCCAAAGTAATCATTGGAAGATATACATCGTGCTCTTCAAAGCGGAATAAGCTCAATGGATCGTGCAACAACACATTAGTGTCTAGAACATACAGTTTTTTTACGCCACTACTTTCAGCTCTCGCCCTTTTATGACGAATTTTACGAATCCGACCTTCATCAACAGGACCAGTAGGTTTTGTTGAAATCACTTCATCTGTACCAGGTACTGAAGCATTCACCGATACTTCCTTATTTTCTACTTTTGGAGCAGATTTACGTGAGAGGCGTTTTTTATTGGGAATAACAACGTCTACTTCCAATTCATCCGGTATGTTTTTTAACCGAGATCCTAATTTTGTTGGTGCTGATGGTAATGGCATTTTCAAATCCTAACTGACTGATATACACAGTCACATTCCCAGACAATGTTGAACTACTTTAACCGATTCCATTGTAACTTGCGTCCATTTCGAGTCTATATGAACCAAGCCCCGACAATTACACCTAGCATAGTGAAAGCAAGACCTAGTTTAATGACCGTACCCGCAAGCATTCCAACCCAAGTAGCAATGCCAACTTTACCACTTCGAATCGCATCTTGATGATCAATAAATTCACCAATAAAAGCGCCAATTAAAGGCATAAAAAGTAGTCCCCACAACCCCGTGAAGATTCCCAAAATTGTGCCAATCAGCGAACCTACCACTCCTAACTTTGTAGCACCTGCTTTCTTTGCTCCGAGCGTTTGTGCAACCCAATCAATTGCGATCCCAACAATGGTCAACACTCCTAGTAGGATAACAATCCCCATACTGATTTCTTCATAGTGACCTAGCCAGGCAATCAACCAAGCACCAACAAATATCATGGGTAGACCAGGAAGAATCGGGACTATGGTACCTACTACCCCGATCGCAATAGAGCCAATCGCAAGTACCAAAAATAAAATATCAACCATAGTTATGGCCCCGTGTAAGGATCGTCTCCATGCATACTGCTAACCGCAGCGGAGACAAATCGTGTGAACTCTCCTTGGAAAACTAAAGGAATGGATCCTGTTGGACCACTTCTTTGTTTACCGATAATAACTTCTGCCTCGGTTTCTGGTTTCGTCTTATCGTAAACCCACGGACGATGTAACAACATAATAACGTCAGCGTCCTGTTCGATCGCCCCCGATTCTCGTAAGTCACT
>CAZBHT010000068.1:0-7775 GCA_964491655.1 uncultured Burkholderiaceae bacterium | reverse complement strand
GCATTTTCTAAAGCGGTCATCAAGGCTTTTTCTGCCTTATCCCATGTTGCATCATCACCAATTCTCTTTTCTGGGCGAGTAGCAACCTTATAGGAAATATTATGGAAGCCAAAGTGATCGTAAACACTCTGTACTAACTTCGTGTATTCGGTACATTCAGCAAGAATCTGATCTTCGGTACAGAAAATATGTCCATCATCCTGAGTGAAACCTCTCACACGCATTAGACCGTGCAAAGAACCAGAAGGTTCATTACGGTGACAAGCACCAAATTCACCATAGCGAATTGGTAAATCGCGGTAAGAACGAACAGCACTGTTAAAGATCTGAATATGACCTGGACAGTTCATCGGCTTTAAAGCGTAGTAACGGCTTTCCGACTCTGTCGTAAACATATTTTCTTTGTACTTGCTCCAGTGGCCTGATTTTTCCCACAATGTGCGATCTAGCAACTGTGGTGCTTTCACTTCCATGTAGCCATTATCTCTGTAGATATCACGCATGTAGCTTTCTACTTGTTGCCACAATGCCCAACCTTTAGCGTGCCAGAAAATTAAGCCTGGAGCTTCTTCTTGGAAATGGAATAAATCTAATTCTTTACCTAACTTACGGTGATCACGCTTTTCTGCTTCTTCAAGCATATGCAAGTACTGCGCTTGTTCTTCCTTCTTACACCAAGCAGTACCATAGATTCGTTGAAGCATTTCGTTTTTGCTATCGCCTCTCCAATAAGCTCCAGCAATCTTCATCAACTTATGCACTTTAAGCTTTCCGGTACTCGGTACGTGAGGACCACGACACAAGTCAACATAATCACCTTGACGATAAACTGAAAGAACTTCATCGCCAGGAATTGACTCGATAATTTCAGCTTTATAGTTTTCACCAATGCTCTTGAAGAAATCAACTGCTTTGCGACGATCCCATTCTTCACGAACGATTGGAAGATCACGTTTAACAATTTCATCCATCTTCTTTTCAATAACAGGAAGATCGTCCATCGTAAACGGATGCTTTGTCGAGAAATCGTAATAGAAACCGTTCTCAACCACTGGTCCAATCGTTACTTCTGAATCTGGCCAGAGTTCTTTAACGGCTTGAGCCATCAAATGAGAGGTTGAATGACGAATGATTTCCAACCCTTCCGCATCTTTGGCTGTGATAATGGCCAGAGTTGAATCCTCTGTAATAGAAAATGTGGTATCCACTAATTTTCCATTGACTTTACCTGCCAAAGCGGCCTTTGCTAGGCCAGAACCAATAGAAGCCGCGACCTCAGCAACCGTAACCGGTGCTTCAAATTCACGCTTAGCTCCATCAGGAAGAGTTACAGCAATCATTAATGACTCCGAAAATAATTAATTTATTTTTACTAAGATTTAACCCAGTCACTGCAGAGAAATATTAAGCCTTTATCGTTTCAGAAACTAAAAAAAAGGATACTTTTTCTCTGCTCAACAATCGAGACCATCCAAATCTAACTTTGGATTTTTATCACCGCATTTGATCCAAATATTAGGAAATCAAATTAAACGAGATATACATTTTGCGGAATGCGAGTATAAACATTAGCGAATCAGACTTCAAAATTTTCGATATTTTTCACTAAAAATCGATCACTACATGTTGTTAAAAAAGCGACAATATCTCGCATCCGCATTATTTTATTTGTCTTATCGTAAACAGAAATTGATCGCAAAAGCCGCTGCAATCAAAAAGGTCATAACATCAAGATGTTTTTCTTGTCCTGTTAAAAGCTTAAGCATGACATAACTGATAAAGCCTAAGCCAAATCCCGTAGCTACGTTAAAAGTTAACGGCATCGTTAGGATCGTCAAGAACGCCGGCATGCCTGTTGTAAAGTCCTCAAAGTGAATGTGAACAACAGATTGCATCATAAGTGCACCCACCACGATAAGAGCCGCGGCGGTTGCATAACCCGGTACGATATGAACGATCGGAAGAACTAACAAGCACAACAAGAAGCAGATAGCAGTAACGAATGGAACCATGCCTGTACGGCCACCTTCAGCAATCGCCGCTGCGCTTTCCACATAACTCGTTGCAGTTGGAGTTCCGAGACACGCGGCGCTCATCGTTGCAATCGAGTCCGAGCACAACGCTTTGTTTAAGTTTTCAATATGACCCGTACGATGGTTCATAAGGCCCGCTCTTTGACTTAAACCAATCAAAGTACCCATGTTATCGAACAAATCTACCATGGTAAGTGTAAAGACCACGGTCACAATACCGTATTCAAAAACGGCACCGAAGTCCATTTGGAAGAAGGTTTTTGTCGGAAATAGGTGACTAATCTCTCCCATACCAGACATATCGGGAATCGGACTAACGCCGGTAACGATACCCACTAAAGTGATCGCTGCGATACCGATAATCATGGCGCCTTTGATTTTTCGAACCATCAAAGAACCGATCAAAATAGCGCCTAAGCTAGCTAATAAAGGTTCTGGTTGTGTGATATCGCCAAATGCTACAAAGGTTGAAGGAGATGCCACGATAATGCTGGCATTTTTCATTCCAATAAAGGCAATAAAAGCACCGAGACCTACCACAATGGCGTATTTGATGTCTAGAGGAACCGCTTTAATAATTAGTTCGCGTACTCGGGTAACCGTCAGAATTAAAAAGATAACCCCGGAAATAAAAACAGCGGCTAAACCCGCTTGCCAAGATAAGCCCATAGGGCCACAGACATAATAGGCAAAAAAGGCACAAATACCCAACCCCGGTGCAACCACAACTGGGAAATTGGCATAGAACGCCATGATGAAGCAAGCGATAGCCGTTACCCAAATAACAGCAACCGTTGCATCGCCTCTAGGCATGCCGGCATCAGCTAGCATCGTAGGGACTACAAAAAGAACATAACAGACCGTGATAAAAGCGGTAAAACCAGCCATTAATTCACGTTTGAAAGTAGTCTCTTTACTTTTAAATTTAAAGACTTTTTCGAATAATTCCAACATAAATTCGACTCCAGGGTAATCGAATGAGGGGGACTAGGGCTAAATCATAGATGCAATTCTAGAATGCTTTTGACCCTTCTTTCAGAAAATTAAATAAACTTCTAGAAACACCGTATTAGAACCCTGAATTTAAGTCTTTTATGAAACGCTTTATCATTCCAAAAATTGAATCCTAGTTTCATTGAGGATCTGATATGGGCAGAGCAACGAGACTTCTTTTTATAACTTTAAGTATTTTTATCGCATCCACCTCTTTTGCTAAAAATTTGAATTCTTGTTCATACAAGGGAATCCCTTTATTTGGCAAGGTAAAAGTGGTGAATAGTTTTCCGGATATTAAGGTAAAAGTGGTTAATTCGTTTCCGGACCTTAAGGTAAAGGAAGTCAGTTCATTCCCGAACCAATGTGGAAAATGGCAATTCGTAAATCAATTTCCTGATTTTACGATTCAGTATGTCAATTCCTTCCCAGATATTAAAATCCAATTTGTTAACTCGTTTCCAGGTATCCGATAAATTTTCTCTTATCAAAACCTAGTATTAACTTTGAAGAGAATTTATTGACGCAAAGCTCTTTCCTACTTTTTAGATGACTACATTGCTTTATTTTTATCCATTGCGGTTGTGTCTGTACAACCAATCTCTTTCTAAAGATGAAAAAAAGTAGCACTTTGTTTTAATTGTTTTAGTGGAACATGGTTTTTAGTTTTATCTATGAAAATCTTAGATGATTTATTGTCTGCGTAATAAGCAAACATTTTTTCTAAAAATCAGCTACTGTTCAGAAAATTAATTCAAATGGATAAACACGCATGTCCCAAGAACAAAATCTCATTCCTCATGCTGAACGACTTGAATCAGGTGTTATTGGTGAAGAAGCTCGTATGATCGAAGCAATGATTCGAAGTTACTGCAAAAAATTTCACCACACAGAGGACAATGAACTTTGTAAAGAATGCTCCGATCTTTTGCATTACGCTAAGAAAAGATTAGCTTGCTGTCCCTTCCAAGAAAAGAAATCAACGTGTGCTCATTGCACCATTCATTGCTATCGAAACAAAGAACGAGAACTGATTCGTGATGTCATGAGGACTACGGGACCATCCATGTTATTAAAGCACCCAGTCATGACCCTTAATCATTTCATCAGAAGTCTTAAAACGCCACCCGATAAACCGAGAAATATCCGCAAATGAAGACCGTTTAGGACGCAACGCCCAAGAACATTTTACTTAAACACCATAAAGTTAATTTACATGAAACTGTAAATTTTATTCATATAACATCGTTATTGAATTGCAAAGGTGAGAAAATCCGCTACATCAGCAAAACAAATCAACACTACGGAGAACTTATGCACCTCGACAACAGTAATATCCGTCGACAAGATCGAATTTGTAATGATGAAGCAACATTAGTATCTCTTTTAGATCGGGTACCTATGATGCACGTTGCCATGAACGATGAAATTTTTCCTCACGTAGTGCCGTTGAGTTTTGGATATGAATTTGTTGGAGAAAAACTGACGTTTTATTTCCATGGAGCTTCTAGCGGACGAAAAGTAGCGCTCTGGGAAAAAGATTCACACGTTGCATTTAGTATTGTTGAGCCAGGCCCTGTGCATATAGTGGACTCTCCCGTAGCCTGTCGAAGTGGACAAGACTTCCTATCTATTTTAGGTCAAGGGATCATACGAGAAGTGCCACTCGAAAAACGTCAGTACGCTGTTGAAAAGATTATGCAACGCTACTCTCAGGATAAAAATAAGACATGGAACTTCCCTGAAACCGCACTTAATGCGATGGGAGTATTTGAATTAGAAGTAACCAAGACGTCAGTCAAATGTCGTCATACTTCCTGATTCAATTGCCTGAAAACAAATCAGCATCCTTCTTAGAGCAGTCAATTTAGGTATTCAAGGAATTTTTCGAGTCCTAAAATCCATTGGCTACTCTAACCGTTTCATCTAGTGCAACATAATAGGCTTCTAGTAGGAGGAAGTTCATCTAAGGATGGCACATCTGCATAGTAATCACGCATTACTAAACGAATCTCCTCTTTTGATCACACATCGAGCCCAATAGATTGCCACAGCAGTAGCCTGTGCTTCTTTAAGACCTTTTAGATGATTATGAGTCACACCTGCAACCTCATAAGATAAATCTTTTACTTCATCTAGACTGTGACCAAACCAAGCGCAAGGACTTACTCGCATAGCAGAGCCATCTTCCCCAACCACCATAAGGATGAGAATTCTCGCTCCAAATCCATTGATAAAAACGAGAACCGATCACATTGATATTTTCTTCCGTAGTAACGAAGTCACTCAACTGCAATATCGGAGAGTTTTTAATAATTGCCCTGACAAATTTTTAATGCTTCATAAATTGAAATTGTCATTATGGAATCGTCGGTATAAGAACATTCATTGGTAAAAAATCAAATTTTTTTGTTTTGATGTTATTCCATTCGAACTTTAAACTAACAATAAATGGCTCCGTACATTAATTCTTATTTTGGGATTTTGATACCAAAATAATTATCAAGGTATAAGGTGAGAACTTATTCAATCAATAGACAGTCTCTTCCGAGTATACTACTTTGAGAATAATTCTTATTACAAATTTAGGAGTACTCCATGAATCAAACAACAAAATACGGTCTGATCTTTCTAGGTGGCCTAGTATTAGGTGCATTAGGTGCTACTGCGGTATCTCGTGGCAAGTTAAACCTCAAACCTTTAGCCAGTGATCTTTTAAGTGATGGAATGAATCTTCGAGATAAAGTTATGGCTGGTGTCGAAGGCATTAAAGAAGATTTAGCTGATGTAGTAGCGGAAGCTCAAGTAAAGGCACAGGAACGTAAAGAAGCCAAAGAAGTTGCAGAAGCCACAGTCGTTGTTGCTAAAGAATCGACTCCTGCATCCTAATAATTAAAGAAAATTCTTTCAAAAAATACATCATGAAGGTGATGTGAGTTTTTGTGCTATTTGAAAACCACGGAACTGACTATGCGTTTTGATCTAGTCCATGAAACTGGAAATCGTCAACGTTGGCGTACACGTTCAACGGTAACATTGGCAAGTGCTAATTTAATTGCTGATGAAGTATCTGCTATTGATGGCATTGATGGGGTCTCCATGAACCCTAGAACTGGTTCACTGATTGTTACCTTTTCTAAAATTAGTGCCCGCAAAAAATTAGCCTCTTATCTAGTCGGATTAATTGAAACACCTCCTATTTTACGTGATTCTCGTAAAGAGGCTGTCTCCAAAGTGGCTCAGACATTACGAGAACAAGTCAATTCTTTAACGCAGGTACCCCATCATCATCTCGTTGAGAGAGTCTCTCAAATTTATCGTCGTTCTATTGAAACGATGCCGGTTTTATCTACTATTCGAAATGTGCTTCAAAACATCAGTCGAACATCCACCAGTGCATCAAATAGAAAAGATGAATTAGATTTTGCTCCTTTAGTCCGATGGATCATAGTCAGACCAATTTTGCCTATCTTAGTTAATATCGCTAACGCTGTTTTAGGAGCTATTCCGTACTTACTCAAAGGTATTAAGGAATTAGCACACGGAAGACTCAACGTAGAGGTGCTAGATGCTACTGCTATTGGCATCTCTTTATTAAGAAGAGATTTTAAAACGGCTGGACTCGTTGTTCTTTTGCTAGGTCTTGGCGAAATGCTTGAACGCTATACACGAAAGAAATCGATGGATAGCTTAGCTGATCAATTAGCTCTAAAAGTCGATCAAGTCTGGGTCCGACGAAATGGAGTTATTTTAGAAATTGCTCTTAAAGATCTTCAGGAAGATGATGTCGTCGTTGTACATGCTGGCAATACCATTCCAGTAGACGGTGTCGTAGTAGCAGGAGACGCATCCGTTAATCAAGCTACGATGACGGGTGAAGCCATACCCGTTCACCGTACTCTAGGTGGAACGGTTTTTGCTGGCACTGTAATTGAAGACGGTGGAATTGATATTCGTCCAACCGGCTTTTGGGACGAAGCTGGTCTTGATCAGATGATTAGGTTTGTCGAAAATTCGGAGCAAAGTAAGGCAAATTTACAAGGAAAAGCAGAACGCTTAGCAGATGCAATTGTTCCTTATAACTTTGCATTAGCTGCTCTCATTTTCATACTCACACGTGACTTAACTCGAACAGCATCTATTTTGCTCGTTGACTACTCCTGTGCACTTCGTCTATCGACTCCATTAGCGATTCTTACAGCAATGAAGCATGGAATCATGAAAGGAGCCCTTATCAAAGGCGGACGTTATCTTGAGGCTTTATCTGAAGTTGATACCGTTGTTTTCGATAAAACGGGAACGCTCACTCAAGCAACTCCAAAATTATCTGACATCATTCCTCTAGATAAAACAAAATCAAGTGACGAGATTCTTTGTTTAGCCGCTTGTCTAGAAGAACACTTTCCCCATCCGGTTTCTCACGCCATCGTGAACGCTGCAGAAGAAAAAGAGCTCGCTCATTTTAACGAAGTTCACGATGCAGAAGTGAAATACATCGTTGCCCACGGCATTTGCTCAACCGTCGATGGTGTAAAAGTATTAATTGGATCAAAACACTTTATCGAAGAAGATGAAGGCATTGATGTACAAATCGGAGAAAAAGCGGTTGATCGATTGGCTCGTGAAGGTAAATCCATCCTTTATATGGCTTATGACGGTCGTTTAATCGGCGTATTAGGTATCACAGATCCATTACGAGAAGAAGCCGTTGAGGTTATTACAGCATTACGGGCACGCAGTATTAAACAT
>CAZBHT010000067.1:0-7887 GCA_964491655.1 uncultured Burkholderiaceae bacterium | reverse complement strand
ACTCTTTGCTCCAGAACGATTCGCTGTAACCATGAAGAACCTTATGGAATGGGATCGCAATACCATCCTTTGGTTCCGTAACTTCGGTGGATATCCTCGTCGTTTCTTCAAGATCCCATTTGGTCCTGTTGAAACCCCTCCACAGGGTCGCTATAACGGCGGTCAGAAGATGAGTTACCTCATCTTTATCGCCGCGATCATCTACCTCATCGTTACAGGTTGGTTGTTGTGGGCTGGTGCTCCTCTCTTAGGTAAGACCGTCTTCTATTGGATGTTCATTACTCACGTTTGGGGTTCCATCATTGTGACAGCAATGGTTACCTGCGCTCATATTCCTCTGGCATTGCTCTCCATGGAACACTTCAAAGGAATTTGGCGTATTGGTTCTGGCGACATTTCTGCCGACGCTGCATTACACCACGCTCCAACATGGGTTGAACGTGATGTTATCAAGCTGAACGAAAAGAACTAATCTTCGTACAGTAAAGGACAGTATTTAGTTCTTAAACGTAAAAGGCACCTGTGGTACTTCTGCAGGTGCTTTTTTTCATGTAGATCAAAAGCTTGTATCGACAGCTGATCTATACTAAAAACCATATGAATTTATAGAATTGTCTGTAGGATAAAAATGGCTGGATTGCAAGAAACTCCCAAAGGTATTCGTTTACATATCGGCATTTTTGGTCGTCGTAATGCTGGCAAATCAAGTGTCATTAATTGCTTAACAAAGCAAAGTATTGCGTTAGTTAGTGATATTGCGGGCACTACGACCGATCCAGTTTATAAGGCAATGGAAATTGCTCCTATTGGTCCTGTGATGATCATCGATACCGCTGGCATCGATGATGAAGGAGCTTTAGGAGAATTAAGAATTGGAAAAACGAAAGAAGTCATGGGTAAAACTGATATTGCGATGATCGTTATCGATGCTAAAAATCAGTTTTCTACCTTTGAATCTTCTTTAATTCAAACCTTTAAAGAACTCGGAACTCCAATTATTTTGGTACTTAATAAAATTGATACCGTTCAACACCTTAATGAGGTTGTCGAGAAACTAGAACAGGTTTCAGGAGAAAAGGTTATTACGGTAAGTGCGCAAACAGGAGAGGGTTTTGATCAATTAAGAGAGGAACTCATCACTTTGGTTCCCAAAGCTCAAAATACAGTTCCTTTTGTGGGAGATTTAATTCAGTCTGGGGATACGGTTGTTTACTGTGTTCCAATCGACACCGCAGCTCCCAAAGGACGCCTCATTCTTCCCCAAGTCATCGCCTTACGTGATACGTTGGATCATAATGCAATTGGTTTAATTACCAAAGAAAACGATTTATCACATCAAATACAGAACTTGAAAGAACCTCCTGCGTTGGTGGTCACAGACAGTCAAGTTTTTGATAAAGCAAATCAGCAAACTCCGAAAAACATTCGCTTAACCTCTTTTTCTATCTTAATGGCTAGACAAAAGGGGAATCTTACTTCTCTAGTTGAAGGGGCAATGGCAATCGATCATTTAAAGCCCGGTGATCGAGTTCTGATCGCAGAGGCTTGTACCCACGTTTGTCAGGTTGATGATATTGGGAAGGTAAAAATTCCTAAGATGTTACAGGCTTATGTTGGAGGATCATTAAATTTTGATTTCAGTACTGGAGAAAGCTTCCCAAAGAATCTGTCGAATTACCAACTTGTCATTCATTGTGGGGCCTGTATGATTAACCGTAAGGCTATGTTATGGCGACAGAAGATCTGTTCTGATTTCAATGTTCCGATGGTAAATTATGGCGTGTGTATCGCTAAATTACACGGAATACTCCCACGAGCTTTATCGCCATTTCCTGAGTTACAGGCTAAGGTACAAAAATAACCTTAAATAAAAACTACCCTGTCAGTTTACGGACAGGGTAGCAAGAAGAGATCTAGATTATCGCTTTAATTAGCGCGTAATGTCTTGATCTGAATGTTTCAGAACTTGACCATGTTCTCTTGTCGTATGGAAGCAAACATTAGGCCAATGTTTTTGGGTCGTCTGAAGATTGTAGATACTTGTGGCTAAATAAACGTGATTGCCATCAGCATCTTTTGCCATTCTGAGTGTCTGTTCCTTTTCAAATTCTTTTTTTGTTTGTTCATCTGGATAAGTTAACCAGCGAGCAGTTGAAACAGGGGTGTTCTCATACAAAGCGTCAACCTTGTATTCCGTTGCTAAGCGTTGTGCCACAATTTCAAACTGTAACTGCCCCACAGCACCCAAGAATAAATTACCTAATTCGTCCTCAAAAACCTGGATCGCACCTTCTTCTCCAAGTTCCTTAAGGCCTTTGTGTAATTGTTTTGCTTTCAATGGGTCTTTAGATCTTGCTGCTCTAAACAGCTCTGGTGCAAAATAAGGAATACCTGTGAAGCCAAGTCGCTCTCCTTCAGAAAGACTATCCCCAATGTGAAGTTGCCCATGGTTGTAGATACCGATGATATCTCCAGCGTAAGCATGTTCCATACGAATACGTTCATTAGCCATAAACGTTAGGGCATTCGGGAGTTTCATTTCTTTATTGTCACGAACGTGGTAAACCTTCATTCCTGGTTCGTACTTACCAGAACAAACTCGCAAGAACGCAATACGGTCTCGGTGCTTTGGATCCATGTTTGCCTGGATTTTAAAAACAAAGCCTGTAAATTTACTTTCGTTTGAATGAACTGAGCGAATTCCGCCATTACGTGGCTGAGGCAAAGGAGCCCACTGTAACAGAGCATTAAGAACGTCTTGGACACCAAAATTGTTGATACCAGAACCAAAGAAGACGGGGGTTTGTTCTCCTTGAAGGAATTTTTCTAACGAGAATGGTTCACTGGCACCTTGTACAAGTTCGATGCTCTCACGAACGTATTCCATCTCTAAGGGGAATAGCTCGTCTAATCTCGGGTTATCTAAGCCGGAAATAACTTCAATATCATCAGCAATTTTCTCTGTTCCTGGAGAAAAACGATTCAATTTATTGTCCAGTAAAGAAAAAACACCACGGAATGTTTTGCCCATACCAATTGGCCAAGTTACCGGTGCACAATCGATCTTAAGAATATCTTCGATTTCACCTAATAACTCAATAGGGTCTCTAACTTCTCGGTCTAGCTTGTTGATAAAGGTAATGATTGGAGTTTTACGAAGTCGACAAACCTCTAACAGTTTGATTGTTTGAGATTCCACCCCTTTAGCTGCGTCGATAACCATAACAGCGCAGTCTACCGCTGTAAGAACTCGGTAGGTGTCTTCGGAAAAGTCTTCGTGTCCTGGAGTATCGAGTAGATTGAAAATGTGATCCTGATACTCAAACTGCATAACGGAACTAGTTACAGAAATTCCTCTTTGTTTTTCAACTTCCATCCAGTCACTGGTCGCATGCTTCGCCGCCTTACGCCCCTTAACCGCTCCGGCCATCTGGATCGCCCCACCAAAAAGAAGGAGCTTTTCTGTTAAAGTCGTTTTACCCGCATCAGGGTGGGAAATGATCGCGAAGGTACGTCTCCGCTTTACTTCTTTTTCCAATAATGGATTTGGCATCTCTTTGAAATAGTTAGCTTTGTTAAGGCAGGAATTTTAAAACAAATACTTGGAAGAAATATATGTGTCGCTTATAAAGATGCCTTTAAAGAACGGATATCAATCCGAATTAAATCTCAAAGATGTAAATTGTTTTACGATTTGACATCAATTTCAAATTCGAAATACGAATTTAAAGATAACTGTTACATTAACAACTAACCAAATTAAGTTCAGATACAAGTCAAAAAGCTATGCCAGAGTTACCGGAAGTAGAAATTACACGTCAAGGATTACTAAAAAAGATTGAACACCAAGTGTGTACTGGGGCTATGGTTCGAGAGACACGATTCCGTAAGACTATTCCTAGTGATCTAGGAATACTATTATCCGGTCAAAGGCTCCTTGATATTAAGCGTCGAGGGAAGTATCTGATATGGTGTTTTGAAAGAAGTTTTTTAGTTTCCCATTTGGGAATGTCGGGTGTTCTTCGAGTTTTTCCAAAGGAAGAACCTGTAAGAAAACACGATCATGTGGATATTGAATTTGGCGATTTAGTCGTGCGATACCATGATCCAAGACGTTTTGGTTTCATCATTTGGTTAGATAAAACAGAAACACCCGAGGATTTGCCGGAAATTAAACGACTTGGCGTAGAACCATTTTCAGTTGAGTTCAACGCACAATATCTTGAAAAAAGTTTAAGGAAGATAACTCGCTCAATCAAAGAGGTACTTTTAAGTGGACATGTAGTTGTAGGTGTGGGAAATATCTATTGTTCAGAGTCATTATTTGAGGCTGGGATTAATCCATTTATTTCAGCAAACAAACTTTCTTTAAAACAGCTAGAGAAATTAGTACAAGCGATTCGGACAATACTGTCTCTTTCTCTTCAAGAAGGAGGATCTACATTAAAGGATTTTGTTTCTGCGGAAGGGAAAGAAGGATATTTCACTTTAAATGCAAAGGTGTATGCTCGATCAGGAAAACCATGTTTACGATGTGGTAAGACAATAGAGAAAAAAATGCAAAATGGTCGAGTTTCTTATTATTGTCCTCACTGTCAAAGAGTCTAAAAATGTCTGAATTTGCTCAACGTTTAATCAATTGGCAAAAGCAGTACGGACGACATCATTTACCGTGGCAACAAACAAGGGATCCTTATTGTCGCTGGGTTGCAGAAATTATGTTACAACAGACTCAAGTGAGTACGGTTATTGACTATTACTTAAAATTTATTGAAAAATTTCCGAATATATCGACTTTGGCTCAAGCCTCTGTCGATGAGGTTTTATCTTTATGGGCGGGTCTTGGATACTACAGTAGAGCCCGTAATTTACATCAATGTGCCAAACAAATTTTTGAAGAAAGAAAGGGATCCTTTCCTTTGACTGTTCAGGAATTAATAGCTTTACCTGGAATTGGTAAATCGACTGCGGGGGCGATTGTTAGTGCGTGTACGGATCACCCTGAAGTTATTTTGGATGGAAATGCCAAAAGAGTACTGTGTCGATTTCTAAAGGTAGATACAGGTATGAACGGAGCTCAACTTCTGCGATTTCTATGGGAAGAATCAGAGAAACTTCTTCCTAGTACGGATGGAGCTACGTACTCTCAAGCCATTATGGATTTGGGTTCAAAAATTTGTCTTAAGCAGAATCCGTTATGTACACAGTGCCCTGTGAGCAATATTTGTGAGGCTCAGCTTTGCGGAGAAGTCGATCGTTATCTTCCCAAAAAGAGCACAAGAACAAACCCCAAAAAGTCTACTTATCTCTTGATTTTGTTAAAGGGAAGGAAGGTTTTTTTGCAAAAACGACCAGAAAATGGGATCTGGGGTGGTTTATGGAGTTTGCCTGAATCAAACATTAAGCCGGATGGATATGGTGAAATAAAAGAAATTAAGCACAAATTTTCACATTTTGAACTCACAATGTATCCGCTAATTCAACAGGATGGTCCAGATCGTGCGGAAGATCTTTCTGGAAAATATTTTAGTCGTGAGGAAATATTTTCATTAGGTCTTCCGACACCCATCAAAAAATTACTGTTAACGTTGAATCAATTATCCTAATGCGACGTTTTTATCGCATCTAATGTTCGATGTCGTAAAACGATACCATCGTGATCTTTAGAAAAGATTTTTCCTAATTGTTCGACAACGTAAACGGAACGATGTTGTCCTCCCGTACAACCAATTGAAACGGTGAGGTAATGTCGATTCTGAGCACGGTAACGAGGCAACCATTTTTTTATGAAATTAGCAATATCGTCGACCATTTCGTTGACTTCGGGGTGTTGTTTCATAAAGTCAATGATTGGTTGATCTAAGCCGGTATAAGGTCTTAAATTCTCATTCCAATAAGGATTCGGAAGACAGCGAATATCAAAAACAAGATCGCTGGCCATCGGTAGTCCCTTTTTAAAACCAAAAGACTCAAAGGTTAAAATCAAAGAATCTTCTTTAGCACTAATAAAACGTCGAATCCAATACTTTAGTGTATTGGGAAGCAAACCAGTGGTATCAATTAAATGAGACCGAGAGATCATTGGTGCTAACAGCTCTCGTTCCTTTTCAATTGCTTCTGTTAGAGTCTCTGGCGAAGACCCCTTCATTGATAATGGATGCTGTCGACGAGTTTCTGAATAACGTTGTACTAGAGCATCGGTTGAAGCAGTCAAACAGAGAACGCGAAGATCAATATTTTGAGAAGCTAGTTTTGCTAAACATTCATCAAACTCTTTAATCGTAATATCGCTTCTAGAGTCTAGTGCGACAGCTACATGTTTGCGACCAATGGAGGAAAGATACTCTGTGATCGAAAACAGGAACTTTGCGGGTAAATTATCAACGCAGTAAAACCCACAATCTTCTAATTGTTTTAAGGCTATAGATTTTCCACTACCAGAGAGACCTGTAACGAGTATTAGTTGCATAATCGTAAACTTCAATTAAATCTGATTTTCTTGTTCTCTTTCGATAAGAATCCTTTGACGGTTAAAGAATTCCTGAATGGTATCAATACCTCGCATTTGCAAAATAGCACTTCTGACCGCCGCTTCCACCAAAACCGCCAAGTTTCGTCCACCACCAACAGGAATAATCATTTTCTTGATTGGAGTACCTAGTATATTGGTATAAAGATCTGTTTCCGGGAGTCGCTCCATCAATTCTCCTTCGTCGAATTGATGCAACTCTGCAACAAGATTAAGTCTCATTTTTCTTCTTACGGAACTTTCCCCAAATATTGTTTTAATATCTAGAAGACCAATTCCTCGGACTTCAAGTAAATTGATCAATAATTCTGGTGAACGACCTTCAATCCAACCGGGTGCTTTTTGAATAAAGTCTACAACATCATCGGCAATTAAACCGTGGCCACGAGTGACAAGCTCAAGTCCGAGTTCGCTTTTCCCAATACCACTTTGTCCAGTCAATAGAACACCCAAGCCGAAGACATCCATAAAAACACCATGCATTGAACAAGAAGGTGCTAATGCTTGAACAGTTTTATTGCGAACAACCGTTAGAACTTCTTCAGGAGTTTCTTTAGATGAAAAAAGGACTAAGGGTTGAGATGCAATCGCTTCCAACATATCAGAAGGCAAAATCAAATCTTCAGCAACAATAATCCCAAGAGATTTTCCTTCAACAATTTTATGAATGAGTTCAATTCTGTCATGAACCGTTAATGCATTGAGAAAGTTAATTTCTGCTTGCCCAACCACATGAAATCGGTCCGGATGAATAATATTGAGAAATCCAACAGCCAGAGTCGGGTATTCTGATGCATGCTCCGTCAATTTGAATGGCGTTTGTGCTAATTGCTGTCCGCTCACCCAAGTTAAGTCAATTTGTTTCTTACATAAATTAAAAAATTGTTGATAAGTGACCATAGATTTACTTTTCTTCAGGGTATTCGAGACTGCACCATTGACGAATTACGAGACTAAGTTCTTCGGCGGTAGTAACTTCATTGAGTTTTTTTTCTATTACAGGATCACTTATCAAATGAGAAAATTGAGCCAAAATTTGTAAGTGATCGGAGGCCGATTCTTCGGGGGCCAGAAGGAAAAAAAGTTTATTAACGCGCTCACTATCACCTCCAGCCTTAATTTCATCCTGTAAGCGAACAAAGAGTGCTTTGGGTGTATTGATATTAGAAAGTCTACCGTGAGGGATACACGTATTATGTCCCAAATAGGTAGAGCCTAGTTTTTCGCGGTCAATCAATGTGTTGAATACCGTTTTTTGATCGAGACCATACAACAAAGCGAAAGTCTGAGACGCTTGTTCAAAAATACGTTTTTTACTGGTAGCAACAACACCCAAAAGGATGTTATCACCTTGAAAT
>CAZBHT010000066.1:0-8218 GCA_964491655.1 uncultured Burkholderiaceae bacterium | reverse complement strand
TTTTTATTATCTAATAAAAGAATAAGTGATCACTCACTTCCTTCTCAAGCTCTATGACTATTCATGTCGTACAGCTTCAATTGGGTCCATCTTCGCAGCTCTTCGAGCCGGGAAATATCCGAAAATAATTCCGATCACTGCAGCAAAGCCAAAGGCTAAGACGTTGATACTCGGTGAGAAAATAAACGGAACCCCCATAACCTGAGTTAATGCCTCCGATGCGATAAATGCCAAAATAACACCAATCAAACCACCGAAACAGGCCAACATAATAGACTCGATCAGAAACTGCAAAAGGACCTCACGTTCAAGTGCACCAATAGCCAAACGAACTCCAATTTCTCGAGTTCTTTCAGTCACGCTAACGAGCATAATATTCATAATGCCAATACCTCCAACAAGGAGGCTGACTGCGGCGACGGCACCCAAAAGAGCCGTCATAACTTGACTAGTTTTAGATATCGTTTCAATTAACTCAGACGTATCTAAAATATTGAAATTATCCAGATCCGAAGAAGATAATTTACGTCTTTCTCTTAAAAGCAAACGAGCACTTTCTTTAACCCGCTCAATATCACTATTTTCATCGATAGCTACCGTAATCAACGGTACTCTAGTATTGCCACTGATACGTCTTTGGAAAGTATTTAAGGGAATAATAACGACATCATCTCGATCTTGTCCCATTCCACTTTGCCCTTTGGGCTCTAATAAGCCAACAACCTGGCAAGAAAACCCTTTTATACGAATTGGTTTGCCTAAAACGTCTTCGTTATCAAAAAGTTCTTTTTTGATTGTTTGCCCAACAATACAAACGGCACTACCCGCTCGCTCTTCTGAGGATTCAAAAAAACGTCCTTCTGCAAGATGAAGATTATTGACATCAAAGTAGGCATTCGTTGTCCCGATTACGGAGGTTTGCCAATTCTTTCCTCCGGCAACAACTAAATGACTTGAAGTTCGACTCGGCGATACCGCTCTAATACCCGCAATTTGTGTCGCTAAAGCCTCAGCATCGGATTCTTTAAAAGAAACCGCCCCAACATTTTGTCCTGGTCCCATCCTTTGGCCAGGACGAATCATGAGGGTATTAGAGCCTAATGATGAAATTTGTTCTTTGACTTGTTGAGTAGCGCCGTTCCCTATCGTCACCATTGTGATAACCGCTGCGACCCCTATCACAATACCCAGCACCGTTAATACAGAACGCATTGGGTTACGAAAAATCTGTCGTAAGGCCAGTAGTAGTGCATTCCCTATCATTTATTTTTCATCCTCAGTAAAAGAACGAGAATCAGACTCTACATTGCCATCTACAAATCGGATGACACCTTTAGCGTATTTCGCCATTTCCGGCTCATGCGTTACTAAAACTACAGTGATGCCATCTTCCTCATTAAGTTGCTGTAACAACTCCATAATCTCTACGCTACGCTGAGAATCTAAACTTCCTGTCGGTTCATCCGCTAAGAGCAACTTTGGACGAGTCACAATAGCTCGAGCAATCGCAACGCGTTGCTGTTGACCACCAGAAAGCTCTGCCGGAGTATGGTCTTTCCAACGAGATAAGCCCACTTTATCCAACGCAGCTAAGGCAAGATCTTTACGCACCGATGCAGTCTCACCACGATAAAGAAGAGGAAGCTCTACGTTTTCTAGGGCACTCGTACGAGCTAAAAGATTAAATCCCTGAAAAACAAATCCTAAATACTTACGTCTTAAAAGAGCCCGTTGATCTCGAGTAAAGTGCTCTACATGACAACCACTAAATAGATACTCCCCCCAACTTGGAGTATCCAGTGCCCCAATAATATTCATGCACGTTGATTTTCCCGATCCACTCGGGCCCATAATTGCAACAAACTCTTTGTTGTAAATTTTTAAATTAATGTGGTGAAGTGCATTGAAAGCTGTTTCACCATTGCCATAGCGCTTCCCGACACCACGTAATTCAATCAGCGGAAGGCCTCTTTCAGACATTACTTTGCTCCACGAAGTTGATTAATGACCACCTGATCCCCAGCTTTAATATCGCCACTAATCACTTGAGTCATCTTTCCATCACTGTAACCAACCACCAACTTTATAGGCTCTAACCGATTTTCTCGAAAAACGTAAACCGTACCTTCTTTTTGAATTCCACTGCCACCGGTTATATCTTTTGCTGTTTTTGAAACTTTAGACCGACGCATCGGAGGTCCAAACAGACTGACGGTGGCATTACTTTCCTCTTGAGAGGCAATAGGTTTAAACCGTAATGCCGTATTTGGAACAAGCAGGGTATCTTTTAAAGAAACCGTCCTGATATTGGCGGTTGCCGTCATTCCCGGGCGAAGTTCTAGTTTTGGATTTTTAACATCTAAATAAGTAACATACGTCACAACATTGTCTGTTTTATCTGACCGATTCGGACCAAAAGCAACTTTCTTCAATTTTGCTGGAAACCTTCGGTCCGGATAGGCACTAACCGTGAAATATGCCGGAAGTCCCGGTTTTACTGTTCCTACATCAGCTTCGTCGATATCAGCTTGAAGCTCTAGTTGTCTCATATCGGTTGCAAGTTGAAGTAATTCAACCGCTTGGAGGGAAGCGGCTACGGCATAACCATTTTCAACCGATCGAGCCAATACGATTCCGTCAATTGGAGAAACAATCTTTGTTTTTAATAAATCCGTCTCCGCTGATTTCAAGGCCTCTTGACTATCCACAATCTTAGCTTCTGCACTGATAACTGAAGCTTCAGCTTTAGCCACCAACGCTTCTTGGCTATCAATCTCAGTCTTACTAGGCGTTTTTCCTCCAGATAACCTTCTGACCTCTTTAAAGCGATTCAATTTCGCTTGAGCTTCTTTAAGAGTCGCTTTGGCTTCTGTAAGAGACGCTTTCGAAAGAGCTAGTGTTGCTTTAGCTCTTTCCACAGAAGCCTTCAATTTAGTATCGTCCAATTGAATCAAAACCTGACCGGTTTTCACTTCATCGTTAACATCTACTTTGACATCACGAACAATCCCAGAAAGTTCCGAACCAATCGATACGGTACGAATGGGTTTTAACGTTCCGTTAGCAGTTACCTCAATAACCAAATTTCCTTTCTTTACATCAGAAAACACATAAGAAACTTGATTAGATTGCTTTTGGTTATACCAATATAGCCCTACTAACAAGATAGCTAAAACAAGTAGAACGAACATCCAAAAACGACCCCGTTTAAACCAAGGTTTTATGTTTTTTTCACCAAGCAATTTACTAGAGTCTGCCTGGAAATCCTCTTTTTTCATGTTCGTCATCATTTTTCAAATCCTTCTGAGGGAACCCAGCCACCACCGAGAGCACGATATAACGCAACATAAGACTTTGCGATTTGAGCCTGAACCGACGCATAGCTTTCTTCAACAGACAACAATGTTTTTTGAGTTGCTAAAACAACCGTAAAATCTTGCAATCCAGCTTTGTAATTTTGCTGAGCACTGAGCGCTGCGCTACGGGCTGAATTTACAGCAAGTGTCAAAGATTTAAATTTTTCCTGAGTCGACCAAATACTATTTAAAGCATCCTCTACATCCTTAACGGCAGACAAAAGACTCGCTTCATATTGAGCATTGGCGATAGCAACTTGAGCATCCTTTGCTTCAACCTGAGCCCTTAACTCACCAGCATTGAATATCGGTAAATTTAAACTTCCAAAAATAGAACTGGTATGAGTACCAACTTCTCCAAGAGAACCCACTGTTGTTGCTGATAATCCAAAATTTCCACCAATGCTCAAACTTGGATAAAGAGCACTACGAGCCTGAGTATGTTTAGCCATTGCCGATTTGACTGTAGCTTCAGCCTGACGAACCGAAGGCCTCTTCCGCAATGTCTCTCCAGGAATTGATAAAGCCAAGTTCTGAGGCGCCACCGGCATGGAAACAAAGTCATCAACAATAATATCTTCTGGCTTTTTATTAGTAAGGGTTGCCAAAAGATTACGATTTTCTTGTATTGACGATAAATACTCAGGAATAATCGAACGAGTTTGCTCATACGATGTACGAGCCTGATCCACATCGGTCGAATCAACTAAGCCCGCTTTATAGCGCCAGTCTGCAATTTGCAACGACTCTTTCTGCGTTTCTAGATTCTGACGAGCAACCTCTAACTGTTTTTGAAATAACTTGAGATTGATGTAGGCATTCGCAACCTGAGAGGCAATTTCTGTCTGTACGTCTGCAAGAGTAGCTTCTGTTGAAAGAAGATCAAAGGTAGCGGCTTTCATCGCAGCGTAGCGACCTCCAGCATCAATCGTCCACGTACCATTTAAACCAATACCAAAGGAATTTGACCCACTTCCATATCGATGCGTACGTTGCCCATCACTAGAACCAGAAAGTGATGGGAATAAACCTGCCTCTGCTATCGCCAAAGTCGCCTGAGCAACCCTTAAATTTCCCTGAGCAATCCTAATGTCCGTATTGTATTGTTGTGATGCTTTAATCAACTCGGATAATCGAGGATCATTCCACTGTTCCCACCAAACGGATAAATCTTCACTTCGCTGTTCTGTGATTGTGTTCGGCGCCAACCATTGATCAGGAATCAACGATTTCTGTTCATTCTTTGGAGAAAATTCTGGTGTTATGACACAACCACTAAGTGACAACACGCCAAGCCACATTAGTATGCTTATCTTTATTTTCAACGTGTTTCCTTTGAGTCTTTTTATTTTATTGAACAAGCCTAACGTCACATTTAGTATGACAAAAAAACTAAATATCACCGTTTTGAAGCGTTTTTTGTTTGCAAATAAATGTGTCAAATACACCGAATAAAAGCCAACTTTAAAACCTTGTAACTAATTGGCGTTTAAAACAGACAAAACGTGATTATGAAGTTCTAGATTCGTAGCTACAGCCGATAATTCCTTTAGAGGATTTCCTCCCGTTAAACTCGTCAAAACACCACCTGCACCTTCAACTACAGGGATAAGAGCGGCGACGTCCCAATAATTTAGGTCTGGATCAATCATGATATCGGCACCGCCAGTGGCTACAGAAAAATAGCCAAAACAATCACCAAAGGTTCGATACATCTTTACCTGATCTATAAGATTCTGTAGTCGTTGATCCCCTTTCTGCTCAGAGGTGGTCCAGTGTGAAGTGGTTAACAGAATTGCTTCATTCAGATTTTTGGTATGACGTAACTGAACCGGACGCATTTCACCATCATAGAAAAGCATAGTTTGTTTACCGTCACCAAAAACCCATGCTTGAGCAACAGCGTGAGAAATCACTCCCATAGCTGGAGCAAATCCTTCTCCATCGTCGCGTTCAAGAGCAATTAAAGTTCCAAATTGAAAACCATTAACGATAAAAGAACGGGTTCCATCCACCGGATCCAAAATCCAACGATAGCGAGGAAAGTCTCCTTTAGCTTCCTTAATACCAAATTCTTCTCCGTAAATCCCGTGATCCGGAAAATGAGATTCGATCCACGTTCTCATTTCAAACTCTGCCATTTTGTCGGCTTCTGTCACGGGCGTTTGGTCTTTTTTTTGCGAAATTTGAATGTTTCTTAAAAAACGTTTTCGTATTTCTTTGTTTGCTATATCCACTAATGTTTCAAATACGGGAAAAAATAAATCTTTTTCTTTTTGTGTTACTTCTACGCAAAATTTCGACATTTCCATCACCTAAAACACCTTATCACGTAATTTTCTACCATTTTTCTTATTTTTTCTTTACGAACATCTCGACAAAGACAATATCACGGTGCAAAATCAAACCCCAGAGAAATATCTATCAAGTACAAAATAAGAAAGGGGGCCTCATGCCAATTTTCACAACCGAGAATTTACGTACAGTTGCTTTAGTTGGACACGGCGGAAGCGGTAAAACCACACTTGCTGAAGGCATTTTGGCCAAGAGTGGCATGATCATTACGTGTGGTTCGGTCGAACGTGGTACTACGGTTTGTGACTCGGATCCTTTAGAAAAAGCGATTCAGCATTCTTTGAGATCAGCAGTAACTCACTTTGAATGGGAAAAAGATGATGGAACGGGAGTTCGTGTTCATATGATTGACACCCCGGGATACCCAGACTTTGTGGGACAGGCTTTAGGTGTTTTAGACGCAGTTAAGACGGTTCTAGTCGTCGTTGATGCAACGGCTGGTGTTCAGTTAATGACCCGTCGCATGATGGACTGGGCTAAAGAAAGAAATCTTTGCCGTATGTTGGTTGTTAACAAGATTGATGCCGAAAACGTAGATCTTCCCAAACTCGTCGATGACCTTAAAGAGGCATTTGGTCCAGAAGTTCACCCCATCAACTTACCAGCTAACAACGGTTCTCGCGTTATCGACTGTTTCATTAAAGACCATGGTGAACCAGATTTCTTTAGCGTAGAAGACATCCATCGAGAATTCATTGAACAAGTAGTGGAAGTTGACGATGATGCTATGGAAAAGTACCTTGAAGAAGGTGCTGTTGATCCAACCACCTTACACGGTCCTTTAACTCAGGCCCTACGTGAAGGTCATATCGTTCCTGTTTGCTTTGTTTCTGGTAAAACAGGTGCTGGCGTCGATGACTTAATTAATGTAATTGTTCGTCATTTGCCAAACCCATCTGAAAGTAATGCACCATTATTCGTTGATGATCAGGACAACGAAGTTGTATTGCCTCCTGATCCCAATTTACCTTTGGTTGCTCACATCTTCAAAGTCGTTAATGACCCTTACATTGGGAAGGTTGGCGTTTTCAGAATCCATCAAGGTACCTTGCGTCGCGATGACATGATTTTCGTCGGAAACAACAAAAAGGCAATCAAAGTCAGCCATCCGATGATTCTTCAGGGTAAAGAAACAACCGAAGTTCGCGAACTCGTACCTGGTGATATCGGTGTTATTGCGAAAATTGATGAGTTAGTCTACGGTAGCGTACTTCATGCATCTCACGATCATGACAACTTAAGTATGAAACCGTTGAATTTCCCGAAACCTATGTACGGTTTGGCGATTTCACCTGCTCGACGTGGAGATGAAGGACGTCTATCAGACATTCTGAATCGTATGCTTTCAGAAGATCCAACTTTAGAACTTGAACACGACACGACATTAAATGAAACTGTATTGCGTGGTTTGAGTTCTCAGCATCTACGTAGCATCCTTGAACGCATGGCAGCGATGTTTAAGTTGGAAGTCAACACCAGAACACCTCGAATTCCATACCGTGAAACTATCGCTCAGAACGCAGAAGGACACGCTCGTCACAAGAAACAAACCGGTGGCGCCGGCCAGTTCGGTGAAGTCTATCTGCGCATTGAACCCCTTGAACGTGGCGAGGGCTTTAAGTTCGTCGATGAAGTTAAGGGTGGTGCTATTCCTTATAACTTTATCCCTGCTGTTGAAAAGGGTGTTGTCAGTGCTTTGGAAACTGGTTTCGTTGCTGGCTATCCAATCCACGACGTACGAGTTGTTGTATACGATGGTAAGAGCCATCCAGTGGATTCTAAGGAAGTTGCTTTCGTTTCTGCTGGTCGCAAGGCAATGCTTGACGCTCTAGCTAAGGCCAAACCTACTGTCCTAGAACCAATCGTAGAGATTGAAATCGTAGCTCCTGCTGATTCCATTGGTGATATCACTGGTGACTTAGCTAGCCGACGTGGTCAGGTAACGGGTACTGCAAACATGGCTGGTGGCATGATGATCATCTCTGGAACCGCTCCACTTGCTGAGTTAGATGGTTACGCTGCTCGCCTTAATGCGATTACTCAAGGGGCTGGTAGCTACTCAATGGAACTTTCCAGGTATGCTCCTGTGCCTTACCAGAAACAGATAGAAATGGCTTCTCAATACCAGAGAAAAGCTGAAGAAGATTAATTTCTTTCCTTAAATTTTTCAGCCCGCAACCCGTTGCGGGCTTTTTTCGTTACAACATATTCATAAGATTTCGATTTCGAGAACTATAATCTCGGATCATTTATGAATTCAAAAAGAAAAAATGCCAATTTATTCATATAAATGCTCTAATTGCGGTTTTATCAAGGACGCTTTGCAGAAGTACAGCGATGCGCCCCTTAAGCATTGTCCTCAGTGTGATCAGGACACATTGGTAAAGCAACTCACGGCTCCAGGATTCGAACTTAAAGGAAAGGGATGGTATGCCACGGACTTTACGGGCGGATCACCTGCAGCACGGCCAGCATCACACAATGATTCAAAAAATAAGAAAATTTAG
>CAZBHT010000065.1:0-8315 GCA_964491655.1 uncultured Burkholderiaceae bacterium | reverse complement strand
ATGGTCGCAGTCAGCATCAAAACAAAGCTGATGCAATGGCTGTTTTAAAATCAATGCTCTATGAGATAGAGTTGCGTAAGCGACAAGCCGCTCAGAAGGCTCTAGAGGACAGCAAGAGTGATATTTCCTGGGGGCATCAGATTCGCTCTTATGTACTTGATCAGTCCCGTGTTAAGGATCTTCGTACAAACGTCGAAACAGGTAATACCACAGCCGTTCTAGACGGTGATTTAGAGCAATTTATTGAAGCCAGTTTGAAAATGGGTGTTTAATGAAAACAATGACGTTCATTACAGGTGCCTCTAGGGGATTAGGTCTTGCTTTAGCACGAGCTTCCTTAAAGCCAGGAGACACTGTTATCACTATGGAGAGAAATCCCGTTCCAGACTTAGTTGAACAAGCTCAGTCAATTGGATGTGAGTTTGTGCAATTCCCGGTCAATCTCATCGACCTAAACGCAGGAATTTCCCTTCTTCAGTGGTGGCTAGCTCAAGGTGGTACAGAGACTTTTGAGCGAATCATACTAATTAACAATGCAGGAACTTTAGGACCCGTTGGTTTTATCGAAGAGCAAACAGCACAAGCGGTTGCAGACTGTCTGCGTATTAACTACGAAAGTCCAATGTTACTAACTCAGGCCTTTTTAAGAGAAACACAATCGTTAAAGGCTGAAAAAAGAATTATGAATATTTCAACGGGAGCAGCTCGTAGATCTGTTCCCGGATGGGCTATGTACTGTTCAACAAAGGCTGCGCTGGATCGTTTTACAGCAACTGTGGCAATGGATGAAAGCCGTAAGGAAAACGGCGCTAAACTTTGTTCAATTGCCCCTGGCGTTGTTGATACAGACATGCAAAAAATTGTCCGAAGTTGTGATCCTTATGACTTCCCTCAAGTCGAACGATTTGAAGCGCTTTATCAAAATAAACAACTGAGTACACCAGACGAAGTCGCACAAAAATTACTTCGTTACCTACTCAGCGATGCATTCGGTCTTGAACCCATTGCCGACATCAGAAACATTAATTGCTAAGGAATGATGATGGAAAAAGAAAACGTAGCGGCTGTAGAAGCTCAGCAGCTTGAAGAAGAAAATCATATTATCGCAGAGCGTCTAACCAAGCTAAACAAATTACGTGAAGCAGGTATCGCTTTCCCAAATGATTTCGTTCGTAAGGATCGTTTAGGTGAAATTCGTGGCAAACACAATGAAACCACTGCAGAAGATTTAGAACAGTTAAATTGCTCTGTTGCAATCGCAGGCCGAGTCATGCTCAAGCGTGTTATGGGTAAAGCCAGTTTTGCCACGATTAAAGACGGTAGCGGTACGATCCAATTGTTCCTAACACCAAGTGAAATCGGAGCTGAAGATTACGATTTCTTCAAGAAAATGGTCGACTTAGGCGACATTATCGGAGCCGAAGGTACTCTTTTCCGTACCAACCGCGGAGAATTGTCTATCCGAGTTAAAGTTTTAAGAATGTTGACTAAGAGCATTCGTCCATTGCCTAATAAATTTAACGGCTTGGCTGACCAAGAACTCCGCTATCGTCGTCGCTACTTAGACCTCTTCATGAACGAAGAAAGTCGTAGAACATTCTTACTTCGCTCTAAGATGATCGCAGCAACCCGCAACTTCATGATGAAACACGATTTCATGGAAGTTGAAACACCAATGTTGCATCCAATTCCTGGTGGCGCTTCCGCTAAACCATTCATCACACACCACAACGCCTTAGACATGGATATGTATCTGAGAATTGCTCCAGAACTGTATCTCAAGCGGTTAGTTGTAGGTGGTTTTGAACAAGTATTTGAAATCAACCGTTCTTTCCGTAATGAAGGTGTAGACGTTCGTCATAACCCTGAATTTACGATGATGGAGTTCTACACGGCCTATCACGAATATCATTGGCTCATGGACTACACGGAAGAACTTTTGCGTACGGTTGCAAGAGAAACGATCGGTACAGAAGTCATTGAATACCAAGGCCACACCATTGATCTTTCAAAACCATTTGATCGATTAACTGCCGTTCAAGCCGTTCTTAAGTACGCTCCTGAATACACAGAAGAAAACCTAAACGATATGGAATTCATGCATAAAGAACTCGTACGTTTAGGTGAACCACAGAAACAAGGTGTTGGATTAGGTGCCCTTCAAATGGCTATGTTTGAAGCAACAGTTGAATCCAAACTTATTCAACCAACCTACATCATTGATTATCCAGTAGAAATTTCACCACTTGCTCGTGCTTCTGACAGTCGTCCAGAAATCACTGAACGTTTTGAATTGTTCATGGCAGGTCGTGAAACTGCAAACGGTTTCTCCGAATTAAACGATCCTCAGGATCAGGCTCGTCGTTTCCAAGCACAAGCCAAACTAAAAGCCGAAGGCGACGATGAAGCTATGTACTACGATGCGGATTACGTCAGAGCATTGGAATACGGTTTACCTCCAACTGCAGGTTGTGGTGTTGGATTAGACCGCTTTGCCATGTTATTGACGAACTCTCCAAGCATTCGTGATGTACTTCTTTTCCCTCACATGAGAAAGGAATCCTAATATGGTTGATATCCGGGTAGAAGAGATTAAAGGGTTACAGGCCTCTTTTCGTGCCCGGATTCAAGAAACACCTTCTTCTACAAGGCTTCCCTTGTGGATTAACCAAACGGAAGTTGGGCATCTCGATAAAGATTTAGCGAAATTACTTTCTGACTCTTTTCGCTTTTTTTCTTTAGAAAACGATGCCCTTTTCTTTACCTCTTCAACAGATCAGTTAAATCAACGTTTAGCTATCGTTTCTCAATTTCTTAAACAAAATGGTTTGGTTTTTGCTTGGAGAGATGAATTACTCCCCATTGTTCCATTAGGTAGCCAAGAACCAATACCAAGTTTAGGCATGATTGAACGAGCGGTATGTCGCACGCTTGGACTTACAACCTTTGCAGTTCATTTAAATCCACATACATTGGACGGGAAAATATGGGTTGCACAACGATCAAAGAAAAAAGCAATTAATCCAGGTAAGTGGGATAACTGCGCCGCAGGAACTCTATCCTATGGAGAAACATTTGACCTAACCATGGATCGAGAAGCTTTTGAAGAAGCAGGGATTCTTCCCGGCTCATATCCTCGCACGCTTACTGAATACTTTACGCTTTCACGTAAGGTTCCAGAGGGATGGATGATTGAAAGAACCGCAGTCTATACAGCCACCGTCCCGAATTCTTTTTACCCCAAAAATCAAGATGGTGAGGTATCTGACTTTAAGTTACTGACACCTAAAGAAATCATTAATTTAATAAAAAACGACCAATTCACTTTTGAATCGGCCGTTTCTGTCCTATCTGCAATTATTGCATTGCAACACTAATTACTCTATTTCTTCCAACCAAGCCATCAAAATAGACTCTAAAATTTTCTCGTTGCTTGCTTCAGGATCATCGTCGAATGCATCAAGATTACAAATCATTGCATGCATCTTCTCGAAGCTTAACTTTAATGGTTCTACATCTGGATATTGCTCGGCTAATTCAATTGCAATATCTCGAATATCCGTCCATCGCATTAGAAAGCCTCTCTTGCATGATTTTTACTGTAGCGAGGAAGTTCAATCGTTAAATCTTCCTCTCCAATAATCGTACGACAAGAAAGACGAGAATTCGCTCTAAGTCCCCAAGCTTGATCGAGTACATCCTCTTCCTGATCTTCTGCCTCTTCTAAAGAATCAAATCCTTCGTTTATGTAAACGTGACAGGTTGTACAAGCACAAGAAAATTCACAAGCATGTTCAATAGGAACATTATGAGCCACGAGTTCACGGGCTAAATTCTTTCCAGTTTCAGACTCAAACTCTGTTCCATTTGGGCAGAGAACCGGATGGGGTAAAACTGTAATCTTAGGCATACGATTAAACCTCATTAACAGACTTGCCTTGGAGGGCAGCTAAAATAGCTCTATTCATTCTTCGAGCGGCGAAATCTTCCGTACCTTTAGAAAGTTTAGCAATCGCTCCTTTTATCAACTCTACATCAGATCCGTCATAAGCAGATTTCAGTTCTGAAATCATATGTTCGATTTGTTCTTGCTCAGCTTCATCAAGAAGGTCTGAATCCGAAGACAAAGCAGAATTTACGTTTTCTAATAGACGAAGAGCTTCGACCTTTTGCTCTCTTAGAGCACGGATTTTCATATCATTTTCAGCATGTCCATAAGATTCCTGCAACATACCGAGAATTTCTTGATCCGATAAACCATAAGAAGGTTTCACCTGTACCGAAGCCTCTACTCCAGTATTTTGTTCATGAGCCGTCACAGAAAGGAGACCATCTGCATCCACTTGGAATGTCACTCGGATACGAGCGGCGCCCGCAACCATAGAGGGAATTCCTCTAAGAGAGAATTTCGCCAAAGATCGGCAATCCTCAACAAGATCTCGTTCACCTTGTACAACGTGAATGCTCATCGCATTTTGACCATCTTTAAACGTCGTAAAGTCTTGGGCCATAGCGACTGGAATTGCTGTATTACGGGGAATAATTTTCTCGACTAGACCACCCATTGTTTCTAATCCTAATGACAATGGTGTCACGTCTAACAAAAGCCAGTCATCCCCTGTTGCACGATTACCGGCTAAAAGATTGGCTTGCATCGCGGCCCCAATCGCAACCACTTCATCTGGATCAATTCCAGTCAATGGGTCTCGCTCAAAGTAATCCGAGACAGCCTTACGAATACAAGGCATACGAGTCGAACCACCTACAAGCACAATGCCTTGAACGTCAGCACGTTTTAGCTGAGCATCTTTTAAAACCTCACGTGTTGCCTCAATTGTTCGATGCACTAAATGATGCGTAATCGATTCAAAAACACTTCGACTGATTGTGACATTGATGATATGACCATCAGAGAGTGTGGCATGAATGGTAACTCGATTTTCCTCGGTTAGACGTTCCTTAGCTGATCGGGCTTTAGCCATAAGAAGTCGCATGTCGGATGCATTTAACCGGGGTAAACCAGCCTGTTCAAGTATCCAACAATACAAGCGTTGATCAAAATCATCACCACCTAGTTGACTGTTACCACCCGTAGCTAGTACTTCAAAAACACCCTTTCTTAATTTCAGAATAGAAACATCAAAGGTACCACCACCAAGGTCATAGACAACATAAATTCCTTCTGCACCATGATCGAGACCATAGGCAAGAGCCGCAGCGGTTGGTTCATTCAATAAACGAAGAACATTAAGGCCAGCAACCCTCGCAGCGTCCTTTGTAGCTTGGCGCTGAGAATCATCAAAATAAGCAGGTACCGTGATCACAGCACCTACTAGATCGCCTCCTAATCGGTTTTCAGCACGTTCTTTGAGTGTGCGCAAAATCTCAGCAGACACTTCTACAGGTGACTTTTCACCAGCAACCGTTCGAAGTTTTACCATACCTTCTGCAGGAGAAAGATCATAGGGCATATAAAGTTCATTCTTTAATTCTTCAACGCCACGCCCCATTAATCTTTTTACACTCGATATGGTATTGAGTGTATCGGTAGTTGCAAACTTTTTAGCTTCTTCGCCAACAACAATCCCACCATCACTAAGATAGCGAACAACAGATGGCAAAAGTCGCCGATTCTCATCATCAGGTAGCACTTCACTACTACCATTAACGACTGTTGCAACTAAAGAATTTGTGGTTCCGAGATCAATCCCGACAGAAAAGCGCTCCTCGTGTGGAGCTGTAGACATACCCGGTTCGGCAATCTGTAATAAAGACATATAAAACTACCCACGCATCAATTCTTGGCGTTGACGATTAAGGAAAAGAAGTTTTTGAACGATCTCAGCGGCTTCGACTGCATTTTTTTCTTTATCAAGCTTATTTTCAAGCTCTGAAGATAAAACTTCAAACGCAGTATTGATTTCTACACCAATTTTCTTAAGTTGAATTTCATCCTTCGCATTAATCGCATCCTCTAAGCGCTCTCTACGATCCAATTGCTCAAGAAGAAATTCTTCATCGATGGCTCCACTTGAAAGTTCATCTACTTTGACATTCATCAAAGCACAAAGAAGTTTGCCTCTCTGCACTGGATCTTTAAGTGTGGCATAGGCTTCATTAATAAGACTTGCCCATTGCTGAGCAACTCGTTTTTCCACATCCGTAGCATTCGCAAACCGATCCGGATGAACTTTTCTTTGTGCCTCAATATAGGCGGTTTCCAGTCGTTCAACATCAATCTCATACTTAACTGGAATACCAAACAATTCAAAGGGATTTAGTTGAGCCAATCGAAATCTCCCTTAATTAAACATGGAAGGACTTACCACAACCACATTTTTCCTTTTCATTAGGATTGTGGAATTTAAATCCAGAATTAAGACCTTCTTTAACGAAGTCAAGCTCAGTTCCATCGATATAAGGCAAGCTCTTAGGATCTACAAAAACCTTTACACCAAAAGATTCGTAAACATTGTCCTCAGAATTAGCAACGTCAACAAATTCCAATGCATAGGCCATACCGGAACAACCACTTGTTTTTACTCCGACACGCAAACCTAATCCTTTACCGCGTTTGGTAATGAATTGTTGAACGTGTTTAGCTGCCTGTTCAGTTAATGTTACGGCCATTCTATTTTCCTTTCTGAGACTGTTTTCTACGATAATCTTCAACCGCAGCCTTGATGGCATCTTCAGCCAAAATTGAACAATGGATTTTTACGGGTAGAAGTTCTAATTCATCAGCAATAACCGTATTTTTGAGCTGTTCAGCCTCCTCAAGACTCTTTCCCTTAATCAACTCAGTAACCAAAGAGCTAGAGGCAATCGCACTAGTACAACCATAAGTTTTGAATTTTGCATCTTCAATGACGCCAGCATCATTGACCTTAATTTGCAAACTAAGCACATCGCCACAGGCAGGAGCACCACGCGTTCCTGTTCCAACATTCGGATCATTCTTATCTAATCGGCCTACATTACGAGGATGATTAAAGTGATCCATAACTTTGTCGCTATATTGCATATCTATTTACTCCGCATTCTTCTACGATTAGTGATCAGCCCATTCGACTGTTTTAAGATCAACTCCATCCTTGTACATTTCCCAAAGTGGAGACATTTCTCTTAACTTCGTGACTTGTTCTGTCACTTCCTTAATCGCATAATCAATTTCTTCTTCAGTTGTATAACGGCCCAAAGTAAAACGAATCGAACTATGAGCCAATTCATCATCTAACCCCATAGCTCTCAACACATAAGAGGGTTCTAGACTTGCTGACGTACAGGCTGAACCAGAAGAAACCGCAATATTCTTGCAACTAGCCATCAGAGCTTCACCTTCTACAAAAGCAAAACTCATATTAAGATTGAAACATGCACGATGTTCAAGGCTACCATTGACATATGAAGCTTCAATCTTTGATAAGCCTTCCATTAAACGATCGCGCAATTGACGTTCGCGTTCTGGTTCGGTATTCATTTCTTCGCGAGCAATTCGAAAAGCCTCACCCATACCAACAATCTGATGTGTTGCTAAGGTACCGCTTCTTAGACCTCTTTCATGACCACCACCATGAATAATTGCTTCTAAACGAGCACGGGGTCTACGGCGAACATAAATAGCGCCGATTCCCTTCGGACCATAGATCTTATGTGACGACACGGAAAGCAAATCGATTTTTAGCTTTTGCATATCCAATGGAATCTTTCCCGCAGCCTGTGTGGCATCGCAATGGAAAAGAACTCCCTTAGAGCGACAAATCTCTCCGATCTCTTCGATTGGTTGAATCGTACCGACTTCATTATTAATAGCCATAATGGAAACTAGTGTCGTGTCGGGTCGAATCGTTTGTTCCAACTCTTCTAAGGAAATACGACCATCTTTACCCACATTCAAGTAAGTTACTTCAAACCCTTCACGCTCTAGTTCGCGCATGGAGTCCAAAATCGCTTTATGTTCTGTCTTTTGAGTAATTAAATGTTTTCCCTTTTCTCTATGAAAACGGGCTACCCCTTTACAAGCAAGGTTATCGCTTTCAGTTGCGCCACTCGTAAATACAATTTCTTTAGGATCGGCGTTAAGAAGAGCGGCAACCTCTGAACGTGCATTCTCAACCGCTTCTTTAGCCTCCCAACCGTAGGAATGGCTTGTAGAAGCTGGATTACCAAAACGTTCATACAACCATGGGATCATCTTATCTACTACCCGTGGATCTACTGGAGTAGTGGCTGAATAATCAAGATAAATAGGGAATTTCATGGGAAACACCTTTAACTCTAATCGTATTAAATATTTTTATTCGTAGGAATTTTTC
>CAZBHT010000064.1:0-8458 GCA_964491655.1 uncultured Burkholderiaceae bacterium | reverse complement strand
CTCAAACAAGCGGGTATTCGTGAATTTGTCATCAACACGGCTCACTGCTCAGATCATTTTTTCCCGGTTCTAGGAGATGGTTCAAAGTACGGGGTTCAAATTGAATACTCAGTGGAAGGGACTTTAGCAACGTGTGCCCTAGAAACACGAGGTGGCGTGATTCATGCTTTAGAAAAATTGGATTCCGATCGGCAAAATTTACCTTTTATTCTAGTAGCTGGTGACGTAGTCACCAATTATGACTATTCACGCTTGGTTCAACGTGCTCTAGAAATGAAGCATGAAGAAACGGTGGCTCATTTGGTCTTGGTTCCAAATCCAGAATTTCATCTTCAAGGTGATATGACGGTAAAAGATGGCTTGATTGTTCGAGAACCAAAACACACTTACAGTTGTTTGGGGGTCTTTAAGCCGTCAATCTTCTATGAAGCTACTCCAGGTGTTTCTCCGTTATTTCCGTGGCTTTATGAGTATGTTGAACGAAAATTGGTCAGTGGAGAAATAACCGATGCTCAGTGGGCTAATATAGGGTCTCCGTCTTCTTTGGCAACATTTAATGCTTTAGCTCCATTTAAAGGGTTTGTCGGTGATACATAGTGTCCAAATAGGTCGTTATATCGTTCCAGGTAATGTTTTTTTAGCACCAATGGCCGGTATTACGGATCTACCTTTCCGTGTACTTTGTCGAAATTTAGGGGCTTCTTATGCGGTAGGCGAAATGACTACCTCACAAGAGAATTTACTTAAAACCGAAAAAACAAAGAAACGATACGACTTCACGGATGAGCCGAATCCTCGAACGATTCAGTTAATCGGTTCGGATCCGGTAGCTCTGGTGAGAGCGGCTCACAAAGGTGTCGAAGCCGGAGCACAAATTGTAGATCTTAATTGTGGGTGTCCCGCTAAAAAAGTATGTTCTGTTTCTTGTGGGTCAGCTCTTTTGCAATATCCTGACTTAGTTGAAAAACTATTGACGGCACTTACCTCTAACCTAGATGTCCCTGTAACGCTTAAATTTAGAACCGGGTGGAAAAAGGGAATAACCAATGCACTACAAATTGCAGAGATTGCTCAACGAGTAGGTGTGGCGATGTTGGTTCTGCATGGTCGAACTCGTGAAGATGGTTACAGTGGAGAAGCTGAATACGAGACAATCCGCCAAGTAAAGAAATCTGTGGATATTCCTGTTATCGCTAATGGTGATATCACGGATGGTCCTAAGGCTCGAGCCGTTTTGGAATATACCGGCGCAGATGGTGTGATGATTGGTCGGGCAAGCTTGGGTAATCCTTGGGTATTTAAAGAAATAATCACCTATTTAAGGGGTGAGAGTCGATCAACTCTAAGTTTGAGCGAGATTCGGGATACTATTTTGCACCACCATAAAATGCACATTGATTTTTACGGTGAATCCAAAGGAGTAAGAACCTTTCGGAAACATTTAACTTGGTATTTAAAAAGATTTGGAGTTACCCCCAATTTCATGGTAACTCTGAATAAAATTGAGGATTATCAAGAGCAGGAACACAAAATTCGTGAATTCTTTGAATTCACGGATATTACAAATTTTTTACAACATAACAGTTCTCAAAAGGAGACAGGTTAATGAAAAAACAAGCTTTGATCAGCTGTTCTGACAAGTCTGGTGTCGTGGAATTCGCACGTGAGCTCAATGAATTGGGCTATCATATTCTCTCAACCGGTGGGACAGCTAAGCTCATTGCTGAGGCTGGTGTTCCAGTTCAAGAAGTTGCGGACTATACGGGATTCCCAGAAATGTTAGACGGACGAGTCAAAACATTGAACCCTAAGATTCATGCTGGTATTTTGGCTCGTCGTCCTGTAGCCGAACACATGGAAGCCCTGAAGCAACACGATATTGAAACGATTGATATTGTTGCCGTCAATCTGTATCCGTTTGAACAGGCGATTGCAAATCCAAAATGTACTTTTGAACATGCAATTGAAAACATCGATATCGGTGGTCCTACAATGATTCGCGCCGCGGCGAAGAATCACGAAAGCGTTACCGTGATTGTTTCTCCAGGTGATTACCGCAAGGTGATTTCCGAAATTCGTGAAAAGGGTGAAGTTAGCGCAGAAACTCGTTTAGCTTTAGCTAAAAAGGTCTTCGTCCATACCGCTCGTTACGATGCAATGATTTCCAATTATCTGACAAGTTTCGAAGGTAATGATGTTTCCAATCGTACACTGTTCCCAGAAACATTGACTCGTCAATGGGTTAAGGTTCAGGACATGCGTTATGGTGAAAATCCTCACCAGAAGGCAGCCTTCTACAAAGAAAACCACGTTGCTCCAGGTCTTTTGGCTGGATACGAACAGGTTCAAGGTAAAGAGTTGTCTTACAACAATATTGCCGATAGTGATGCAGCTTGGGAGGCCGTGAGAAGCTTTGAAAATCCTGCCTGTGTCATTATTAAGCATGCGAACCCTTGTGGCGCAGCGATCGGTATCAACGCAACCGAAGCCTATGAAAAAGCATTCAAGTGCGATCCAACTTCCGCTTTCGGTGGCATTATTGCCTTTAACGTTGAAGTTACCGCTGAAACAGCTGAAAAGATTTCTCGTCAATTTGCAGAGGTGATTATTGCTCCAAGCTACGAAGCCAAAGCACTGGAAATCTTCGCTCAGAAGAAGAATATGCGTATTCTGATTGTGTCTATGGGACACCATGCATACAACGATTACGACTTCAAGCGAATTGGTGGTGGCATGTTGTTGCAGACCCCAGACATTCAAACTGTCAAACCTGAAGAATTGAAGGTTGTAACCGAATTGAAGCCGAGCAATGATCAGATTTCTGACATGATGTTTGCTTGGAAGATTGCTAAATTCATCAAGTCCAATACGATCGTTTTCGTTCGCAATGGCATGACACTTGGTGTTGGTGCAGGTCAGATGAGTCGAGTTGATTCTGCTCGAATTGCATCTATTAAGGCTAAAGAAGCTGGACTTTCTTTAGAAGGTAGCGTAGCAGCGTCGGATGCATTCTTCCCATTCAGAGATGGTTTGGATGTGATCATTGATGCCGGCGCTAAAGCGGTCATTCAACCAGGTGGCTCTATTCGTGATGATGAAGTGATTGCCGCAGCGAACGAGCGAGGCATCACAATGGTCTTTACTGGAGAACGTCACTTCCGTCATTAATCAAAATGATGACATGTAACTTTTAGTTACCCAAAGCGAATCTGCGGTTGTACTCAGATTCGCTTTTAATTTAACCTTTAAGCATTCGTTATACGTTATATAAGCGGTATCCTTTTGTTTAAAGAAAATAGATTGAGGAATTGGTTCGTGATGAGTAATAGCAAAATCGATTTTTCCCGCCGTGCTCTGTTTAAAGGCCTCGGCGCGGGTGCTTTGTTGAGTACCGCATCTCCACTATTGGCTCAGTTACAAGTAGATATTTTGGGAGTCGGTTCGAACCAGTTTCCTATTACGGTTTTACCGTTTTTTAACGAAGTTGGTGCTCCAGAAGATCTGGCTAAGGTTATTGGGGATGATTTAGTTCGAAGCGGTGCTTTTCGTTTGGTTCAACCAAATACACTTCCAACTTCTTTTGAGGCTGAACCTGACTATAACGAATTGAAGTCATTAGGTACCGGAGCTGAATTAATTGGTGAAATAACAAAAACTCCAGACGGTCGGTTTTCAGTACGCTTCAAACTTTTTGATGTGGTAAAGGGAATTGAATCAGATCAGTCTGTATTTATTGCTCCTCAAGAAGATTTACGATTAACAGCACATCGAATCGCAGACCGAATTTACGAAAAAATTACAGGTGAGAAAGGTGTCTTTGCTTCTCGTATCGCCTATGTACGTCAGTCCGGTTCTCGTCACTACAGCATTATGATTGCCGACAGTGACGGGTTTAATCCTCAGGCTGCGTTAACGAGCAAAGAACCAATTATTTCAATTGCTTGGTCTCCAAACGGTAGACGCATTGCTTATACCACCTTTGAAACACGTAAACCAACGGTGTTTATCCAAGATTTAAGTAACGGCAAGCGTTTCCAGATTGCAAATTATCGTGGTAACAATAGTGCTCCTGCTTTTAGTCCAGATGGTAGGTCACTCGCAGTTGCTTTGTCTAAGGATGGCTTAACTCAAATCTATTTGATCAATTCAGATGGTACAGGTCTTCGTCGTTTTACCAATAGTGACGGTATTGATACGGAACCGACGTTCTCTCCAGATGGTAAATACATTTACTTTACGAGCGATCGGGGCGGGAATCCTCAAATTTATCGAAAGCCGGTTGAAGGAGGTACGACAGAACGTGTTAGCTTTGGTTCTTCGTATGCAATTAGTCCCGATATTAGTCCAAAAGGCAATCAAGTAGCGTATATTGTTCGCCTAGGTGGACATTTTCAGTTGGTACAACAAGACTTGGATACAGGAGCCGTGGTGCCTTTGTCCCAGGTTGGAAAAAATGAGTCTCCAAGTTACGCTCCCAATGGCAATATGATTATTTTTGCTACCGATGTGGGCGGTAAAGGCGTACTCTCAACCGTATCGACAGACGGTGCAACACGGTCTAGACTTTCAGGTTTAAATGGTGATATTCGAGAACCCGCATGGGGTCCAATAGTAAGGTAGTAAAGGATTAATTATGAAAAGAAAATCTTTAATGGCAGTTTTTGCATTTGCGACTTTGACGCTTTCTGCTTGCTCTAGCGTTGATTTGAGCAAGGATAATATGGCAACAGGAACTGATACACCTTCTATCGAAGCCGCTCTCAATAGCAAGGACGGTCCTTTAGCTCAAAAATCAGTGTACTTTGATTTTGATAGCTACACTATTTCTCCAGAATATCTTCCTGTGGTGACCAACCACGCTAAGTTCTTGTCAGCCAATAAGAATTTGAAGGTGACCCTTGAAGGTAATACGGACGAACGAGGTGGTCGTGAATACAACTTGGCATTGGGACAGAAACGTGCTGAAGCGGTTAAGCAAAGAATGACTTTGTTAGGTGTTAGCCCGGATCAAATCGAAACTGTGAGCTTTGGTAAAGAAAAACCAGTAGCATTTGGACACGATGAAGAGTCTTATTCCTTAAATCGTCGAGTCGATATACGTTATACATTACCAACAAACTAATGTCGTTGTTTTTGTTTTAGAACGAGTCGATCCGAATTAAAATTCGGATCGATGGTTGTTTTTGTTTATTAAGTTGAAGTTGCTATGAGATTCTGGTTATCTTTAGTTGCTGTACTGTCGTTTACTTCTTTTTCTTCCCCTAGCTATGCTCTATTTGGGGATGATGAAGCTCGTAAGGCTATTCTTGAACTTCGTGATCAAGTGCAAGGTCAACAGGAAGCACAGATTGGTATCTACGATCGATTAGATAAATTAACCCGAGAAATTCAGATTCTTCGTGGTGAATTAGACGAACTTAAGAACAATTTCGGCAAAGAAAAAAGAAAATCAGAAGAACTGTTGGCCGATTTAGCTGAAAGAACTGCAAAGAGCGATGCCGATATAAGTAAAAAAGTTGAAGATGAAGATCGAGAAATTTTAGCCAAGCAAGATCTAGAGACCATGATCAAGGCGTTTCGCTCACAAAACTATAATTCGGCAATCAAGCAGGGGCTAAGTATTGAGAAAAAGTATAAAAATACCAAGGCCTATCCGGATTCTCAGTACTGGTTGGCAAGTAGCTATTACGCTAAAGGACAGTTCTCAAAAACCATTACAACGGCAAAAAAGATGGCGACAGCCTATCCTAAGCATGCTAAAGCTAGCGAAGCTTTGTTAATCGCAGGTATGGCTCAATTAGATAGCAATCAGACGGCTAATGCTAAAAAAACGTTCCAGACGATTGTGAAAAAGTATCCAAAGAGCTCAGCAGCGAAGCTCGCTAATCAGCAACTGAAATAAAAATCTTTCTTGAGTTAATTTCTCTAAGTTCCCATTTTGTGGGAATGATTCTTTAGTTTCACTTCAATGTTCGTATTCTTATTCCATCTTTACATCAAGGTGGAATAAGAGAACATGTTCAATCGACTTCTCTCTTGGCGCTTCTATTTCATCTGTGTTCTAACTGGAATAATGGTCGGATACTTAGGAGCACTTTTTCGTTTTTTGCTCTCCAAACTTGATGCACTACGCTCTTATTTCTTAGATTGGACTGTAACGCAAAATGCGGGAATAGCCTTCGTTGCTATTGCTGTTATTTGTATCAGTTGTGCAGTCATAGCTCGATATTTGGTTCGATCGATAAAGCGAGCTCAAGGGAGTGGGATTCAATACATCGAAGCAGAATGGCAAGGGAAGGTATCGCCTTCTAATTGGCGTTTAATTCCGATTAAGTTTTTAGGCAGTCTACTTAGTTTAGGTAGTGGTATGGCTTTGGGGCGAGAAGGTCCTCTTGTTCAAATGGGTGCTACGATTGGGACCTATGTTTCAAAATGGTTCTGTTTAACACCAGAAGAGGTGCGATTTTTAACTGTGGCCGCAGCCGGAAGTGGTTTAGGAGTCGCCTTTTCAGCTCCAATGGGTGGTATCTTGTTTACCTTAGAAGAGGTTACAAAATCCTTTAATACCAAATTGGTCCTTGCTACGTTTTTTTGTGTTTCAAGTGGGTGCTTCGTCTCTATGACTTTATTAGGGAATCAGCCAGATTATTTGGTTGAGTATCGTTTTTTTAATTTTCCTACACTTTCTTTAATTGGTCTTTATTTTGCTCTTGGAATCTTTACAGGCTTTATGGGAACGCTTTATAACCGATTGGTTTTAAAACTATTAACGGTACAAAGCCACATTACAGATATTTCGATGGAACTACGTTGTGTTCTATTGGGACTTATTGTGTCGGTGAGTCTCTTTTTTGTACCGAAGTGGTCTGGATCGGGAGAGATTCTTGGAGCTCAAGTCATAAATGATTTGATTCCGCTTCATTTGTTACTGTTCATAGCTTTATTTCGATGGTTTTTTGCTCCGTTGTGCTATTCATTTGGGGTTCCTGGAGGCTTGTTTTCTCCTCTTATTGTGATGGGTTGTATTTTGGGACAGTTGTTTGGTAGCGTTGCAGAATTGGTATATAGAGGCGTCGATTCAACTGGTTTTTGTATTGCCGGAATGGCGAGTTTTTTTAGTGCAACTATTGGGGCACCTTTAACAGGGATCTTTCTTCTTTTAGAAATGACCGTGAGTTGGGATTTGATTTTACCGGTCACAGTAGCAAGTAGTAGCGCTTTTTTGACTATGAAACTGTTAGGTACTTTACCGATTTACACGTCGCTCCAGGGCCGAATTTCATCAAAATAGAAGAAGTTATGAGATTTACTATCGTATTTACATAAAATTTTGGTTAGCATGCACAAACTTTGCCTAAAATGAGGATCGTGTAAAGCGAGTATTAATGTTGTGGATATCATGTCGACGATGAACAATAAAAAAGGTTTTTATGCGTTAAAAGATCCCTATGTCAATCGAGGGACGTCTTTTACAGCACAAGACCGAGAAAATTTACAAGTTTTAGGACTGATACCACCGACGTTATCTTCTCTTGAAGTTCAAGCAAAACGCGTAATGAATCGATTAAATCGCCAAGATGATGCTCTAGAGAAATATGTTGTTTTGCATCGATTGTCTCAGCGTAATCAAACGCTTTTTTGCTATTTATTAACCAAGCATTTTTCAGAATTAATACCGATTATTTACACCCCAACAGTTGCTCGAGCTTGTATTGAATTTAGTCATCTGTTCTTAGAAGAAGGTGGTGTTTATATTTCTATCGACGATTTAGGAAAGGTCGAAACGATTATTAATAATGTTCCTAACGACGATGTGGCCGTTATCGTGGTAACCGATGGCGAAACCGTTTTAGGTTTAGGAGACTTCGGTATTGGAGGACTCTGTGTTGCTAGAAGCAAGGTGTCCTTGAATTGTGCTTGTGGCGGTATTAAGCCGAGTCGAGCACTTCCGGTGATTATTGATGTAGGAACGAATAATCCGACGTTATCTCAAGATCCATTCTATGTCGGTCTGTCTCATGTTCGTATCGGAGGTGAGGGTTATAAGCAACTCATTTCTGAGTTTATTCGAGTAGCTCGTCGACGTTGGCCTCATGCACTGATTCAATTTGAAGGCTTTTCTCGTCAGAATGCATTCTATTTGCTGAATCAATGGGAACAACAAATTCCTTGTTTTAATAATGATATTCAAGGAACGGCTTCAGTGGTTTTAGCCGGGCTGTATTCTGCGTGCAAAATCAAAGGGAGCCAATTAAAAGATGAAAAGATTCTCTTTTTTGGATCCGGGCAAGTTGCCATTGGTATTGCTAATTTGCTAATGGTTGCTTTGTGCAAAGAAGGATTAACGACTGAGGAGGCTAGTCAAAGAATTTATTTGTTCGACTCTAAAGGATTGGTTACGGTTGATCGAGACGATCTTCAGGAAATTAAACGTCCCTTTGCTCATGTTGATGATGCA
>CAZBHT010000063.1:7130-8495 GCA_964491655.1 uncultured Burkholderiaceae bacterium | reverse complement strand
TTGTCATTAGGCTTTAATACAGAAATCTTAATATCTGCACCGTGTAACAAAGACTTGATTTTAAATGTAAGGAGATTATTTAACAATGAACTATAGTATCGAGTTTGTATGTTATTTAATAACAATGAGTTACGAATGTGAACTTTATTTACCCCATCTAAAACCCCACAAACCATAAAAACCAAAACGCCTATGAAGGACGTTTATTTTAATTATGTAGAATTCTACAGGATTAAAAACTACTTTAATACTGCGGCGCAGAATTCAATAGCTGGCTTAACTCTTTCGACAGCCTCTCGGTATCGGACAGCCAACTTGGCACATCGAGCACTCCACTTAGCTTCGGTACTCTTGGCTCCTCGTTCAATCTCTGAGGCTCGGTTGCGCATCCACTCAAGTTCATCACGATTGCGACTAAGAGCAGAAACACTATCAGCCAATTTAATCTCTGCTTCGGAAAGTCTCTTTTCCCATTGTTGCTTTGCTGCATCCTGCTTACTCGCTTCTGATATTTTGTAATTGGCAAAGTCTCTCTCCCACTTTAAATCGGTTAAGTAAGCCCCCGATCCGAATAGAGCTAAACCGATTGCGAAATAAATTAGTCCTTTCATAATCCAAACCGCATGAAGCATTCCTGCTCTGCTAACCTTCTCTTCTTTAATCCGGCTTCAAAGCTGGAACCGGGATTGCAATACTTAGGGAACCATTCTGCCGCTGCTTTGTAGTTACCTTTATTCAACTCTTTAAATAGTGAATACTTCCGGCACTTGCTAATTCCGAAATTGAAAACGAATGACATCAAGGCAATAAACATTCCTTGAGTGATCGGAACCTTAACTAGACTGGCAAGATCATCTTGAGTATCGAGTAAGTCTTGACGCAATAGTTCGAAGGCTTCTGCTCGGGTAATTTTCATATTTGGCTTAACTCCTTTCGTGTGCCCTACGCCGATCGTCCAGATTCCTGCTGGGCAAAGATAAGACTCAAGACGGATTCCCTCGAATTGCTGGATCAATGGAGAAGCCAGCATTGGCTCAAATTCAAGTACGGATTTTTTCATCGATATTTATCTTTTAAACAAGAGATACATAAAAGCGAGATAGGAAACCCACCATAAAAGCCAGATCCACTCGTCCATTACATCCCCCACCAACTTGTATAGATGTATCTAATCGTCCAATTTAAAACGACCGCAGAGATACAACCGAATATGACCCATCGTGCAATTCGGGTACACCAAGGTAGTGATTTATCTGGCCTCACGATTACCTCTAACATCATCTTTGCTATAATCAGTTTCATGGTCGATACCTTCTAAACATCAATCGACTACCAAGCCATTAAGTGCGCCAACACTTAGTGGCT
>CAZBHT010000063.1:0-7030 GCA_964491655.1 uncultured Burkholderiaceae bacterium | reverse complement strand
CCTTCTAAACATCAATCGACTACCAAGCCATTAAGTGCGCCAACACTTAGTGGCTATTTCTTTAGATCTACGTCTTCCCCCGTTTCTTTCTTGATTCGGCTAGATACAATTAGTGATACAAAATCAAAGACTCGGGTTCCGAGATTCCCTCCAACGGCTGCAATCGCAGCGCAAAAGGCAGGAGGTTGATGTAAGGTCTCTGCGATTGAAAACATCAATAAGCCAACAAAGACGCTAATGACTAACTCAATCAAGAACCACCAAAATTGAAAAGGCTGGCCGGACTTAACTCGTCTGAAATAATCCGCAACGAAGCCACCAGCCGCCGCAACCACGCCATACAACGTGGACGCTAAACTTAAATTGTTGAAATCTCTAAATGGCATATCCGCATTCCTATTGTTTATAGAAATTGTGGATGACCTCGGTGGTTCATTTCCGAGCCATCCGCCTATAAACATTTTTATTAAATATGTGCAAGGCATATGAACGATTGTCAAGCGTTACGCTTTTGTTATGTATAGTTTGGTGATGGATTGAGTTTTGGTGCGCACGATAACGTGTCGAAATTTCTTCAGATTTTTAACACGTCAGGAAAACGTGTCGAATAAATGGGAATTTTTGTACATGAGAAAGAATTACCCAAAATGTTGCATATCATCGAACAAAGGTCTAACATTTTTGGATCATAAGGATTATCGACGATGAGTAGAATCTATAACCCAGCGCACCCGGGATCAATCATTGCGGAAGAACTTGAATATCTCGGTATTAGTGCTCGAGAGTTCGCACGTCATATCGGTGTTGCCCCGAGTTCTGTAACTCGTATCCTAAACGAAAAAGGACCGATCACCCCGGATATGGCGGTTCGAATCGCTAAAGCTTTGAATGGACCGGATGCAGAAATGTGGCTTCGACTGCAGGCTGTTTACGACGCTTGGCAGGCAGAACACCGAGTTGATGTATCCCTTATTACAGTCATCCAATCGCACATAGAAGAGCGTCAAGCCGTTTGCTTTAGTTCGTAGCCATGAGAAAAGCCCCTCACGGGGCTTAACTTTTATGAGTAATCAATCTGTAGCGTAGGTAACTCTGCTAATAGCTCTTCAACCGTAGGAATCTCTCGTTCTCCTGCAAGGCACGCATCGAGAATCTCATAACCCTTTGCCCACACTTGAGAACGCCATGCTCTAAACGCTCGACCCTCAGCGTCAAACTTTTGAACACCTGTATCCACATAAGAGCATACAGACAAACAAGAATCATAATTGAGTTCTTGTGCTTTACTGTCTAAATGCTTCTGCACAACATTAGTTAATCGTGCTTGAATCTGTGCGTTAATTTCTTCTTGAGTTAGTTCGGGTTCCGGCTCTTCTATTTCCTGCGTTACATTATCGGGATTCGCTAGCGCATACTCATGCACTTGTGCCCACATATCGGCAAATTTACCTTCATTAGGGACGTGATACATACCGCCGTTAATAACGTAACTACCATCTTCACGAACAATAATATTTCCAAACTCCATTTATTAGCCCCTTATGCAATACGAATACAGACAACACCATTTAATGCGATAGAGTAACCATGAGAGGTAATTAAACCTCCCCCAGCAACACTCTTTCCCACACTCTTAATATATCTTCCGTACCCGTCATCATCGCCACCTCCAAAGCATCCGCAACAAAACCAAGTACCACCGCTAGGGGCATAGAGTTTAGTACCTGATACAGTAGCAAGAGCTACAGTCGGATACGCTGTGCCTCCTGAAGTACCTGTAGCACCCGTTGCTCCTTTTAAATTTTTAAAGGCAAAAGCGAAGGTGCGAGCTTGCGCTGTGCCACCTGTAGTAACGGTTACTGACGGAGTACCTACGTTAGCATCTACTGACGCAGTTACGGACGAAATAGTTGCTGCTGTACCGGCAGTACCTGTATCGCCGGTATCTCCTTTATCTCCTTTATCTCCTTTAGGAATACCAAAAGTAAATACGGGAGCATCATCTGTGCCTGACTTAGTAACGGTAGCACTAGAGCCAGCAGCCAAAGTAGTAGCTGATACCGTAATCGCTGGTGGTGTTGCTTCAATCTCTACATTGCCTTCGCTATCGGGTGTAGTGCCGTTTACTTTATAGACGGCACTCGTGAGCTTGTTATAAATCGCCCGCATTTCCGTGGCGACTCGCTCGACAAAGTTCTGTAGCTGTTCGCTTAGATTTTTGGGCGATTCAATCATATAAGCCCCCTATTAACCGCCGGCCAACTTCTGTTCAAAGAGAGACACGAGGTCTGTATCGGTTGCGCCAACTGCTTCACTTAAAGCATCTACATCAGCCTGAGCGGCGTCTGCTGCGGATTTAGCGGTAGCAGCATCTGCGACACCCTTGTCAGCCTGAGTTTGAGCGGCTTCAACGGCAGCTTGAGAAGCGGCACCAATGTTGTTGCGAGCGATAGTCTTCTGCTCATCTGTGATGGTCTGAGCTTCCGTGTACTTGACGTGACCCGCAGCAAGAGTCTCAAGAGAAGCGATTGCATCTTGGTTCGCCCGGATGAGATCACCGAGTTCTTTCAGTGTGTCATAGGCTTCGCCAGCACCATTCAAGAGATCATCCTTAACAGCTTGTTTAGCGGCTGTGATTTCAGAAGCGATCTTAGAGCTGGAGTATGTGGTAGCTTCAGAAACGTTAGCGTCATCAATGTTGGTCGAAGAAGCTACAACACCTTCCAATGCATCAAGAGCACTTTCGAGTTCGGCGATCTTGCCATTGATAGAAGTAATGCTAGAAGTATTACCACCAACAGTAGAAGTCAGGGAAGTTAATGCGCTCTGTACGGAATTCAAAGCGGCAACTAAGTTGCCCTTTTCTGCTGTTGTAAGGTTAGCCAGAGCACCGAGGTTGGAATGTAATGTGTTGCACTCGGTACCAACTCGCTGAGCTAAGAGAGTCAGTCTTTCAGATAAAGTAGCCATTGTTAATTTCTCCTTGAGATAGGCTAGTTAATAATTACTCTTCAGACTCAGCCGTAGTAACTGTAGCCTGTAGAGCGTTTTCAAATTCGGCAACGAAGTCGGTTACCTCTTCCGCTCCGCCACCGGAACCTGATCCGACACTTTCTTCAAGTTCGTCTAGTTTGTCCTGCAAACGTTTTCCGTCTTTGCACTCAATATCTTCAGCATCCACTAAGGCAAAATCACCGCCGTTCTTTTGCTGAATCTTGTCAATTAAATAAACAGGCATGATTTCTCCTTACTTCACAACAACCTCAGTCGAACCGAGTCCGGTATTGGTAGAGCGATAAACGTCATAAGACTCCGCGTAACCACTTGCGTTGGTGTATTGAACAGCCGTCAACTTATCGAAGCCACCTTCGAATCCACCCACATAGAAAGTGGGCGTTCCGAAGCGAGTCGGAATGGCGTAATAAATGTATTGGCCGGTTTCTGGGGCGACCGTGAAGGTCTTAGCCTTACTTGACGTTAAAGACTTGGTTAAGCCTTGAATGAAAGAGTCTGTAATACCGCTGGCATCGACCGAACCGACACCGTAATAAAGACCGTTTAAGAAACTGATCGAGGTAGTTTTAGAAGCGGTTGCGCCCTTTTCGTCAGTAGCGACCAGCGTGAAGGTCTTATTCGCAGTAATGGATAAACCCGTCAAAGCCTTAGAAGTCAAAGCAACATCAATCGCTTCACCGTCTAACGTCAAGGTCGTTGGAGTCTTATTAGTACTCCAAGACAAAGTGACCGAGGTAACGGTGGAACCTATTTCTTTTGTACCTGCGTTATGAGAAAAGCTATTAATCGCAATCGCTTTATACAAAAGGCTGTCTAAAGCATCGCCTACCGTTTCATGGCCATAGTTGCCATAGGCTACTTCTGTTGCAGAACCAGCTCCGCTCATACCACCCATCTCGCTACGCACGGTATTAAATTCTTGTGCGATTCGCTTGGCGAGATTACTTACTTGTTCTCTTAGTGTCGCCATTTATTAGCTTCCTAAAGTTTCATCAAAAATATCCGTCAAAGAATCCGCAGACTCTCCCGTATCTGCGTTTTCATCCTCAAGCGCCTCTTCGAATGTGGTACTTGGATCGGGATCAACACCCGATACATCCACAATCAAGTCACCTGTAACGAGATCGGTCTTACCGTAAATCTCATCAAAGAATTTCACGGGATCCGGATCCATGAGGATCTCGTTGGCGCTTTGCCCTGCCGGACCCGCCGGGCCTTGCAAGATTTCGCTTGCAATCCACGCTTGGTTTTTCTCACTCCATGTATAGATAGTGGAACCGACTAAAACGCATTGCCCTGCTTTGCCTTTCGGGATCGAAGCGATCAAGTCCTCTTCCGTTTCAAACGCTTCACTAATTTCAAGAGCTTGACCCGTGTCACCTTTCTCGCCTTTGAGAGTCGTGACGACTTCTCCGACCGTGAATTGCTCTTCCGTTAAAGAAACAATCTCAAAGAAAAGCCCATCGTCATTTAAGACGTGATCACCTACTTTTGCGTTGGTGTTTGGTACGAGCACTCCGAGATAGCCTGTGCCGTTCGCTTCAATAGAAGCGCAGTATCGGTAAGAAAACCCTGCGGAGTTAGAAGCTTCAACGGCTGCTTCTTTGGCATTAATTGCGCTTTCTGCGGCTTTAATTGCTTCGTCAGCGATTTCGCTTGCGTCAGTTGAAATCTCTTTTGCTTGGCTTAAAAGTTCTTGAGCGACAGCTTTATCCGCAGATACTTGATCTGCCATTTGAGTCGCTTGGTTGGCTGCGTCTGTAGCCGTATTTGAAGCATCGACTGCGGTATCTCTTGCGTCGTTGACTTCGACTTGAGTCTTTTGAGTTTCCTTGAGGACTTCTTCGGCCTTCTTGGCGTATTCATTAGCCTTAGCAGCAACCTCCAAAAGATTGGCGAGCATTTCTTCTCGCGTCATTTCTCCTGTGATCGGCACAATCAAACAGCGACCGAGCACTTCGCTCATTTCTTGGCAAATCGCTGTAAGCTTGTCAAAAGCCGTTTCGTGGTCTTCAGCAAAGAATGCACCTTGATTAACCAGATCGGTCTCTTGATTAATCGGAGTCGAGCGAGAAATAGAAAGAATGAAGCCACTAGGTAACGCAGAAAAAAGAGTCACCACGCCACCGATTCCGCTGGAATCTAGGGTGACGGTGTAATCTTGACCCGCAATTAGCGTGGTTTCTGCCCCGGTATCATCCGCTTGAATTACGACAACATCGCTAGGCGCAAAGACGCGAAACGGAAAGGAAAACTCCTTAGCCGTATTGTTGCCCGCGTATTTCTCGGGAATTAAAGAGGTTGATGCGATCGTCATAATTCGGGGTATCCAATGTTCCCGATATGATGATCTAAGTAGGTGGCTTAAATCTGAGCCATTTTGAATGGGCTAAAAGAAAGTTTGATAGAATGTGCGCCATGTCTAGCGAGGTTGGGATCATGACTCGTTAAAAATTGAGAGGTTTTGCTTTTGTTGCCTCTCATTCGTCGCCGACAAAACAAAAGCAAAATGGCTCAGGTGTTGGTCGCACCTAAGCCACTTAAAGGTAGAGAATCATGTCCCTTAAAAATTCTCATACCGCTAGTATAGCAAAACGTTTAAGGCCGTTAGCAATTAAATTGTTAATAAGTCTTATCCTGCTTTTGATGTGCTAGGCGCGTAAGTAAAGAGCCTCGGTAGCTTCGGTTATCGAGGCTCGCGCGTTTTTAACGCCTTACTTCGGTGGCGCACCAAATAGGATGCTCGTCGGTGTATCGGACTTACCTTCAGAATAAGCCTCCGCTCCCTTGATTGTTCTTCTGATCTGCGCAGCCGGAATCTTCCAAATGCTACTAGCCAGAGTTAAGCCCGCCATTGCCACGTCCTCTTCGTCCAACGTATCTCTTGCGGCTTTGAGATACAGAATCCTTGCGTCATTAAGTCCCTTAGTGACAATCGGGCCGTTGTAGGAAAATCCTTGCAACAAGGGTGCCGCTTGATTTAAGAATGCAAATATACTTAAACCGGCTCCACCGAACTGCTGGAGCAACCAAGCGAGCCACTCTTCTTCATCCTTTTCGCTCGGGTCGCCGCCTCTTAGAATCTCAAGTAAGAGGTTTGAACCCATCTGCGGAATGGCCAGCAGCAACACAATGTCACGCGCAAAGAGCAGACTCCCCTTGATTTTGTTCTGCTGGATCCGGTCTTTCGATTCCATCAAAAGATTCAAGGTAGCCGAGAAGTAAGAATAGAACGGCATCAAAATCGGATGCTCTCGGTGGATCTTGGCGCGGTCGTGTAAGTTACCACTACCTTGCGTATCAATTACGGTTTGATCCGCAATACGAATCGCCTCTTCGTCCGAAGCTCCATCGTGCCGAGCTTTTTCGTATCCGGCCCACCACGTTGGAATATCCACTAACAACTGCATTTTTTGCATTGGCCAATACAAGGCTTTTTCACCCCATTGGCCTGCTTTTGTGAGTTTGCGATTATTCGTGCTTAGGCGACGATTCATCGTATTAATTTCCACATTCATGGTTTGCGCTCTTTGCTTCATAAAGGCGGACTTTTCAAAGCAAGAACGCGCATAGTCTTCATCACTTCTAAAGTTGACGATATGCGATAAACCATAAAGCATATATTTACAACCGACTCGTTGAATCGATTGAACGTAACCAAAAGGCTGTAAGAATACGGTCGTCAAAGATCCAGCGAGCGCAGCAAAGGTAACATTGGATTGAACCTTACTTAATAAGGGACCCACCACTTTGTCAGCCATCGCTTGAGAGCCGTTTTGAGCCACATACATTAAGGTATCGGCCATTTCTCGGTACCAGTTCGCACCAAAGTAATCCTCAATCAAGTCTCTAAACTTCTCATCTCTAAAGAGTTTATTGATGTCTTGCAAGGTTTCTCGGTAGCTTAAATCGTGGATCACTTCGCTTATGTGACCACCGATCACGGTTAAATCAAGTTTCAGTTTACGATTAACTTCCTTTTCTCGATTCTTTAAGTGACCTTGCTTGGTGGCTG
>CAZBHT010000062.1:0-8775 GCA_964491655.1 uncultured Burkholderiaceae bacterium | reverse complement strand
TCTCCTATGAGAATTTATCAAATATCGGATTTACACAAACCTCTTTACAGGCTCCTGTGCTCACCCTTTTCGTAGATGGTGTTTGCACGACCAAGAATCAAAGGATCGATTTCTCCGATTGCCTCAGTATCTTTATTCTTGTAAGGCATCATTTGCAATACATAGCGCATCGCATTGAGTCGGGCTCTCTTCTTATCATCGCTCTTGATCACGGTCCAGGGAGCTGCGACCGTATCTGTATTCAAGAACATTGTTTCCTTAGCCCTTGTGTAATCGTCCCATTTGTCCAAAGAAGCCATATCGACAGGAGAAAGTTTCCATTGCTTCAAAGGATGAATGCGACGTTCTTTAAAGCGACGGCGTTGTTCTTTCTTGCTGACAGAGAACCAGAACTTAATCAAGTAAATGCCACTACGAGTAAGGAAACGTTCAAATTCCGGACACTCGCGCATGAATTCAATGTATTGTTCGTTGGAACAGAATCCCATGACGTGTTCTACACCGGCGCGGTTGTACCAAGAACGATCAAAAAGAACGATTTCACCAGCAGTTGGTAATTGGGATACGTAGCGCTGGAAGTACCATTGTCCTTGTTCTTGAATGGTTGGTTTTTCAAGGGCAACAACACGAGCACCACGAGGGTTTAAATGTTCCATGAAACGGCGAATGGTACCGCCTTTGCCCGCAGCGTCTCTACCTTCAAAAAGGATAACGACTTTAGCTCCGGTTTCCTTAACCCAAGACTGAAGCTTAAGTAACTCAACTTGTAAAAGATACTTTTCCTTTTCGTATCGCTTAGTGCTCATGCGGTTCTTATAGGGGTAAGAACCTTCTTTCCAGTCAGGATTAATTTCGTCATCAGCACTTTTAGTATCGTTAATCTCTCTGACTTTTTCTCTTTGAATGAGTGCTTTTAGGATAGCCTTACGGTCTTCAGGACTATGTCCGTCAAGAATCGAGATCAATCCTTGCATGTCATGTTGATTTGCAGAAGCAATATTTTGTCCGGTGACGTAACCAGCTACTTCTGATTCTTGAGTAATAGGAGAAGACTCAATCGTTTCTGTCGGTGTATCAAACGATGAGGGGGTGGATGATTCTCCTACGTCAGTAACTTTGGTTTTATTTTTATGCTTATCAAAAGCCACGTTTAATTCCTATTCGTATTAGAGGGGGAAACTGTTATTTTACAATATCAGAGTGGCTCCTACATTAAACCACTTATTTTTAGTCTTCTAAAGTGATTGTAGAACGATGGTTTTTAATACTCAGAATTTGTTCATAAAGTGCCTTTTTAGGATAGTTTGAAATTTCTGAGGCCAAAGAGGCAAGTTGGGAAGTTGGAACAATATCTGCTAATTTAGAAATCCATTCTAAAGTGGTGTCATCGATCGTTTCTTGTGTTCTTGATTCTTGAGCATTAACAATGACAACATATTCGCCTTGAGCTTTGTGTGACTTGATCCAAGTAGACAAGGTTTCTGTATTTTGAACTTCGATTGATTCAAATTTTTTTGTTAATTCTCTAGCGATTACAACCCGTCTAGAGTCCTCTAAAGACTCTGTTAAATCCGTTATCAATTTTTGAATTCTGTGTGGTGCTTCATAAAGAATGAAGGTACGCTTTGTTTTTTCTAATTCTTTAATTGTCTTTCTTCGTTCCTGCTTGCCACCACTTAAAAAGCCGTGAAAGATGAATCCTTCAGGGGCCATACCAGCCACGGACATTGCCGTAATAACAGCTGAAGCTCCAGGAATTGGTATCACTCTAAAACCTTGTTCTTGGACTAACCGAACGACTTTTGCTCCTGGATCAGAAACCGCGGGAGTTCCGGCATCAGTAACAAGGGCGATTCGTTTTCCTAATTGTAGGTGTTCAATCAGGGTATGGGCTCCTTGTTGTTCATTATGTTGATGAACACAGCACAATGGTGCGGATATATTAAACTTCTCTAAAATTTTTTTTGTTTCACGAGTATCTTCCACTGCGATCATATCGACATGATTGAGTATCCAAAGTGCTCTAAGCGAAATGTCTGCTAGATTTCCAATAGGAAGCCCTACAATGTATAGAGCTTGCGTTGGCATATCTTGTGTTGGAAGACCTGTTGTTTGAATCAAATTGTTATTGTCAATGAGTTTTATGGAGTCCACGGTGCCCTCATCAAAAACGATGGTAGTTATCTTTTGGCAACTGTTACTTGCCATCACATTAACATCTGTAACTTGTGGTACTTATGGTCAAGTATCATCCACAAGTGAATCTCGAGCTGTAGAGAAACCAATTTTAGCGGTTTTGGTTCCTCCAGAAACGGATCCTGCTTATACCGTAATGCAATCATTTAAAGATGGCATTTTAGCTTCATATGAAGAGGATAAAGAAAAATATGATTTAAGGTTCATTACTTTGTCTGAGCCAGGTCAAATATCTACTACTTTGGAAAAAGCTACAGATGACGGAGTGATGTTAATTATTGGTCCATTGTTTAAGGATTCAGTAGAACGTATTGCCTCGATGGCATCTATTCCACTTCCTATTTTAGCGATCAATCGTCCACAAACTGATCACGTTCCTGATCTCTTTATGAGTATTGATTTATCTACAGAAAGTCAGATGGAACAACTAGTTCAAGAAGCTACTCGTGGTACGATTAGTGACGACAAAGTATCTCTTCCCTTCCTCATTCTGACAACATCAAGCGAATATGACCAAAATATTGCGAAAGTAGCAGAACAAGCACTAGAAAAGAGGGGAATTACTTTTCAAAAAGAGCTGGTAAACCTTCAAGAAATACAAAAGATTATTGATTTGAATCAGATTCCATTTCGAGGTGTGATCTTTGCTCTAAATTCTGCTTACGCTAGTTTAGTAAGGCCGTATCTTCCTCCCGAGTTAGCTATTTTCGGAACAAGTTATACGAATCCTCGTAATAATACGGACGAAGCCATAGCTCAAACACAAGCTAATGATTTAAGAGGTATGGTGACTCTAGAAATTCCTGCCGTCACAGAATTAGAAACTTCAAATCACGGTAAATATCGTGATCATCTATTACTGCTTAATGCAAAAGATCGGATTTTATTTGCTGTTGGGGTTGATGCATGGCGCTTAGGTAAAGATTGGTTGGAATGGCACGATAAGATGGAATATTCCGACGGCTTAAGTGGAAAGTTACACTTTGATCGGTCAAAAAGTTTTCGGGTTATTCGAGAATTAATTCCTACGGTGGTACAGACAAAAGTACAGCTTCACGAACAGGAAGAACCTGATTTTGTTGAATTAGAGGAGATGGGGCTGTGATACTAATCTCGATGACCAATGCGGTTCAAGCCTGGGGAGATCATCCTTTATTGGATCATGCCGACTTAATGATCAACGAAGGGGAGCGGATCGGCCTAATAGGAAGAAATGGAACAGGGAAAAGTTCCTTACTAAAAGTTTTAGCCGGTGTTGAAAAGCTGGATGAGGGTGTTTTACAGCAAAAGAATGGAATTCATGTTGCTTATGTAGAACAAGAACCAGTGTTTCCTGAAGCGGAGGATTTGTTAGAGTCGTTAATACTTCGAGGAGGAATTGACAAAATTGACGATGAAAAACGTCGTTGGCAAATACAGGCAAAAATTATTGAGTATTTACATCGATTCGGGATTAATGAATCAACATTAGATGTCAAAAAGGCATCGGGCGGAGAAAAGAAGAAGGCCGCTCTTTCCTTAGGATTTGCCTTATCGCCAAATCTATTGCTTTTAGATGAACCGACTAACCATCTTGATATTGATGCCATCTTAGTTTTAGAAGAAATTATTCTGTCTGAATTTAAAAATTCTCGCAGTCTTATGACTGTTACACACGATCGATCATTTTTAAATCGTATTTCAGATCGTATCGTGGAATTGGATCGAGGAGTTTTGCGTTCTTATCCCGGCTCATTTGAGCAGTATGAACAACGAAAGACAGAAGAACTTTCTGCAGAGGAAACGGCAAGACGAAAGTTTGATAAATTTTGGGCTCAAGAAGAGGTTTGGATTAGAAAAGGAATCGAGGCTCGAAGAACTCGAAATGAAGGTCGTGTTAGACGTTTAGAACAACTTCGAATTCAAAGAGCTCAAAGAAGAGATCAGATTGGATCGGCCAAAATTAGCTTAGATGCTGGAGAAAAAAGTGGAAAATTAGTGGCCGAACTCATTGATGTGAATAAGTCGTTTACAAATAAAGATATTGTTAAAAATCTTTCTCTGAGAATCTTACGTGGTGACAAATTAGGACTTTTGGGCCCTAATGGTGTAGGAAAAACGACTTTAATTAAATTGATTTTGGGACAACTTCAGCCAGACTCTGGTTCAATTCGATTAGGAACCAATTTGCAAATTGCTTATTTTGATCAATTACGTAATGAGTTATCGCCTGAAAAAACATTAGTCGAAACAGTATCTCCTGGTTCTGATTGGGTTGAAGTCGCAGGTACCCGGAAACATGTAGTTGGCTATCTGAACGAGTTTCTTTTCCCGCCTCATCGAGTCAATGTCAAGGTTAGTAGTCTTTCAGGGGGAGAGAAAAATAGACTTTTGTTAGCTAAGCTTTTTGCAAAACCCGCAAATCTTTTGGTAATGGATGAACCTACGAATGACCTTGATATTGATTCCTTAGAATTACTTGAGGATACGTTAAGTCGCTATCCTGGAACGGTAATTTTGGTGTCTCATGATCGATCATTTATGGATAATGTCGCTACTTTGGTTATTGCGCCGGATCAAAATGGTAATTGGTCTGCGTATGTCGGAGGTTACGATGAGTGGATTGAACATCGAAAAAAAATGGTTCAGGCTCCACAAGAAGCAAAACTCAAAGCAAGTGCTTCTGTTAGAGTTAAAAATCAGACTCGAGTCAAACTGACATACAAAGAAACCAAGGAGCTGGAGCGACTTCCCGAAGAAATTGAAAATCTTGAAAATCGCAGAGAAAGCTTTATTTTGGCGATGCAGTCTCCTGAATATAGTCAGAAAAAAACGGAAGAGATGATTCAAGATGGGCAAGAAATGAAGCAAATAGAAGAGGAACTAACAGAGAAATACGCACGCTGGGAAGAATTGGATGCTAAACAGCAACAATCACTTTCAAAATAAGAGAAAGAATTTAATTTCTTTTAAGTGAATTGTGAAACACTGCAGTTGTAGTCGTTTTTACTGTTGCTTGAATATAGGGGAATAGAGAAATGAGTAAGAAATTAAATGGTATTGCTACACTATTTTTTATAGTGGCTCTTTCCTGTACATCGATAGCGAGTGCTCGTCCACCATTTCATCACGGTGGCCCAGGGCGAGGTCCGGCTCCTCATGGGCATCATTACGATAGAGTTCATAATGTTATCGGAGGAGTCCTTGTTTTAGGATTGGGCTTAGGTTTAGCTAGTGCTATTAGTGAAGCAAGTAAACCTACCGTACCAACGACACCTTCTTATCCAGTGTATATTCCTCCTGGATATATGACTTCTACACAATCTTTTGGTGAAGTAAGTACGTCGACGACAGCACCATCGGTTGTTGTTCAAACACCGGTGACTTCAGGAAGTCAGACGATGTATTGGTGTCAAGCAAGTAAAAATTTTTATCCTTATGTCACTGAGTGTTCAAGCGGTTGGGAATTAAAATAAGGTGGCTGACAATAGCACCAGTTTTGCGGTTGTAAAGGTTGGTGTTTTGATGTGTGTAGTTTAGGTGGACGTGTAGTTGAATATGGCACGTTGATTTAAGAGAAATTTGTTTAAGCAAAATGGAACGATCTACAGAAACGATTCGTAATGCCTACAAAGGTAATGTCAAGGGTGCTAAGTCGGAAGCAATCGCTCCCAAATGGCAACTTAATTTGACCGAGAAGGTGATGCAATACTACTTAGATAAAAACTTAGTATTGGATCCATGTATTTTGCATGAATTTCCTAAGCCACAACCAGGGCATCGGTATATGCTGTATGCGCACATACCATTTTGTAAGACACTTTGTTCTTACTGCACGTTTCATCGTTTTCTCTTCAAAGAACATAAGGCTCGGGAATACTTTATAAATTTGCGTAAAGAAATGCAGATGGTTCGGAATTTGGGGTACGACTTTACGTCAATGTATATTGGTGGTGGTACGACTACGGTTCTGATGGATGAGTTGGCTAAGACAATTGAATTGGCTCGTACTTTATTTCCGAGCATGAAAGAGGTTTCTTGTGAAACTGATCCTCAAGCCATGGGCGATCCATCGATTTCTATGATGAAAGGTCTAGTAGATCGTATGTCTATTGGCGTTCAAAGTTTCAATGACGATATTCTTCGTATGACTGAACGAGATAAGTTTGGAACAGGAGAAGAGGTTTTTGAAAACATCATGAAGGCACAAGAGATGTTTCCGATCTGCAACGTTGATTTGATTTTCGGTTTCCGAGGTCAAACTGATGAAGTACTATCAGCAGATTTGGAAAAGGTTCTTCAATTAGCTCCTCGTCAGATTACGACTTATCCACTTATGGTGACAAGCCAAACTAAGAGAAGTGTTAAAGATAAGATCGCTGCTCCTCCCGAAATCATGGCTCACCAATATCGAATTATTTTGGATACGCTCACAGATAGTTATACGCAACTTTCTTCCTGGGCCTTCGGTAAGGCAAATAACGAGGGTTTTGATGAGTACGTTATTGATAACGACGAATATCTGGGAATTGGTTCTGGCGCATTCAGTTTCCTTGGAGAAAGTTTGTACGCCAATACTTTTTCATTACGTCGATATAACGAACGAATTTCTACCGGAAGAAATGGAGTTGAACGGAAGAAGACCTTCAAAAAATTTGATGTATTGCAATATCGATTACTTTTAGGTCTTTTTGCTGGCAGACTTTCCCGTAAATATTTCCGTTTAACTCATGGGGTGAGTGTTGATAGAAGTCTGTTTAAAGAAATTCTAGCGTTGAAAATGATTGGCGCAATTAAAGAAAATCCAGTGGATCCAGAACAGTTTATTGTCACAGACCGTGGTAAGTTACTTGGTCTCGTCATGATGAAAGATTTTTATTCGGCAATGGACAATATTCGAGCTGAATTAAGACGTCCACTCAAAGAAGAGGACATGTAAATAGCACCTCATACGAACAGATTACTGTAAATATCTAACCGGGTTTACCCTTAAAAATCATCCGAAAGTTCTAATTTTTTTAAGGGTTTTTGCCTATCGTTAGAGATTTTGAATATTGTGCACAAGTTAAATATTTTTTAAACTTCTCGCAGGTCGGTAAGAAGTAGAAAAACACGTTAGTTTTATGTAGATAGATGTTTGTTTCCCGTCCTGAGAATACTTATTTTTGTACCCATTTCAGCTCTTGGAGTGAATAATGACAGCAATGAATGTTGTGACTTTCCGTCCTCCGAAAGGTTGCCGTGGCGAAGACGGTCCTGATTATCAAGGCAATTTTCGTAAAGGCGAACTTAGAGGAATTATTCATATCAACAAGGATAACTGTGTAGGCTGTGATACCTGCCGTAAGTTCTGTCCTGTTGATGCAATCGATGGTGGATTAGGTGCCATCCATACGATTCGCGATGACGCTTGCGTTAGTTGTGGTCAGTGTTTGACTGCATGTCCATTCTCAGCAATCGAACAGATGAGTTTCGTGGATGAAGTGATCGCAGCACTGGATGATCCAAAGAAATTTGTTGTAGCTCATCCATCTCCTGCCGTTCGTGTTGCTTTAACTGAAGAGTTTGGTGCTAAGCCTGGTGAACTTTGTACAGAACAGCTTTTAAATGCTTTAGAAAAGGCTGGTTTTGAAGTTTATGACGTTAACCAGACTGCTGACCAGACTATTTTAGAAGAAGGTACTGAATTTATTAAGAAGGTACGTTATTGGCTTCTCGGTGAACGCAATGATGAAGTCAATATGATGGCTCACCATCCGTTGCCTCACTTTACGAGCTGCTGCCCTGGCTGGGTTCGTAACATGGAAATCAACTATGCTTCTGCTATTCCACACGTTTCTACAACAAAGAGCCCTGTACAGATGGGTGGTGCGTTGGCAAAGACCTGGGCTGCTAAGCACGTTTGGAATAAGGATCCACGCGATATCGTCATGGTTGCTGTTACTCCATGTACCGCTAAGATCTACGAAGCAAGCCGTCCAGAATTTATCGATGCTTGGAAGTGGAATGTTAAGAATGGCGAATTGCCTAAGGATACTCCAGTATTCCCTGATATCGATTATTCATTAACAACTCGTGACATCGCTGAAGTCTTCCGTCGCAAAGGTATTAATCCTCTTGCAATGCCTAAGACTTATGAAACAAAGACGATGGGCAAGTACACCGGTGCTGGCACAATCTTCGGTTGTTCTGGTGGTGTAATGGAAGCCGCTCTCCGTACCGCTTACTTCATCCTGTCCGGTGAAGAATTGAAGAACCCAGACATTATCAGCGTTCGTGGTTTGGATAAGGCTTTGATCGAAGCGACTATTCCTATTCCTTTGAAGGCTAAGAATGGTGAAATCTTCGAATTGCGCGTTGCTATCGTTAATGGTGCTCTGCAAGAACTTGATAAGGTGATGAGAATTATTAACGAAGACAAGAACCGTTGGCACTTCATCGAAGTTATGAACTGTCCAGGTGGTTGCGTAAACGGTGGTGGTCAGCCATTACAGGGTGCCGGCTCTTCTTGGTTACGTTCTTCTGAACCGCTCCCCCTTAAACTTTCATCGGGTGTGAATTATGAAATATCAATATGCTGAGCGCGATGTCCCTGCAATG
>CAZBHT010000061.1:0-8965 GCA_964491655.1 uncultured Burkholderiaceae bacterium | reverse complement strand
GTATACATCGGCATTAGTTGCCTTAGGATCCCTTTCGACTTCTACAACCAGGGAATTTGTACACACTTGCTCAAGCGAATCAAGCACTAACTCAAGCTTATCAGCAAGAGATGAATCCTCACTATCCTTTGTCGCTGCAAAAAGTGCTTCGGCATAAGGACGTGCAATAGTTGAAATCTCGGCCATAATTAAAGTTTCGCCTTAAGTTGATCGAGTAGTTGCTGATGAGCTTTAGCATCCACCTCACGCCCTAAAATCTGAGCAGCACCGGAGATTGCTAAAGCGGCAACCTCATTGCGCAACTGCTCACGAGCCTGTTGAATTTCCAAAGCAGCTTGTGTACGGGCAGCTTCGATAATCTTATCAGCCTCAACCTGAGCCTGACTTTTAGCTTCATCGATAATAGCCTGACCGCGCTGTTCTCCGGCAGCTACGATAACCTGAGACTGTGCACGAGCATTAGCCTCAATCGTAGCGCCTTCTTTTCTGGCTTCTTCCAAAGCATGCTCACCGCGATCAGCAGCAGCTAAACCGTCTTCAATCTTTTTTTGCCGTTCTTCAATTGCCTTATTGAGAGGCGGCCAGATGTATTTCATAGTGATCCAAGCACCTACGAAAAACACAGCCATCTGAACGAACAATGTGGCATTAATGTTCATATTTGAACCCCGTTACGCTTGTAAAACAAGCGGTGTCTAAAAAAGAAACTAATAGCTTAAGTATGCGTATTAGCCGACAAACGGGTTAGCAAAAGCGAACATCATGGCAATACCAACACCGATAAGGAAGGCAGCATCGATAAGACCAGCAAGAAGGAACATCTTCGTTTGAAGAGTATTGATCAATTCAGGCTGACGAGCACTAGCTTCCAAGTACTTGCTACCCATGATAGCAATACCAAGACAGGCACCAATAGCACCGAGACCGATGATTAAGCCGCAGGCTAATGCGACGAATGCGACGTTTGTCATTGCGAACTCCTTATTAATAAGCGCAATTAATTTAATGAAAAGAAGAAATTAGTGACCTTCATGAGCCTGACCGATGTAGACCAAAGTCAACATCATCATAATGAAGGCTTGAAGCAAAACAATCAAGACATGGAATAACCACCAGCAGAGTCCAGCAGCGAAGTGACCGAACGCTCCCAGCATACTACCCATATCAAAACCGGCCCAAATACCGCCTAGCAAAGCAATCAAAAAGAACACTAGCTCACCGGCATACATATTACCAAACAACCGCATACCTAAGGATACGGTCTTTGCTAAATATTCAATTAAATTAAGCAAGCAGTTAAAAGGCCATAACAAGAAATGGTTACCGAATGGGGCAACAAACAATTCTTTACCAAAACCAGAGAAACCTTTGACCTTAATACCGTAGTAAATCATGAGGAGCAAAACACCACAAGAAATACCTAAAGTACCGTTCAAATCGGCCACAGGAAGTGGTCTTAAGTAATGAATTCCGAACATTCCAGCGATCATCGGGAGAAGATCTACTGGGATCAAGTCGATAGCATTCATAAATACAACCCAAACGAACACTGTAAGTGCTAAAGGTGCAATGAATGTTCTATCTCCATGAACGATAGACTTAGCTTGTTCTGAAACAAAATCAACCAGCATTTCTACCGCACACTGCCATTTTCCGGGAACGCCGGAAGTAGCTTTACGAGCAGCTGTATAAAGTAACCATAAACACAACACCAACATGGATACAGAAAAAACGACTGTATCGTAGTTAATGACGGAAAAGTCAACGATGCTCGTCTGCTTTATAGAAGACAGATGCGTCAAGTGGTGAGTAATATATTCCGTTGCCTGACCTGCCATGAGCTTAATCCTTAAGTTAACGCCTATATGCTAAAGCAAAAAGGTGACTGACAAGAACGACTGCGCTTGTAACTAAAAACGCAACCCATTCTAAATTCTTGTAAAACACCGCAATAGCTACAAAACAAACGATTGTAGTTATTACTTTAATAAATTCGTAAATGAATATTGCTAATGGTGACACATTTGACCCCGAGCAGCGAATCAGTAAAACTACTAATACTGCCGGAATAACACAGGAACCCCCTCCTAGAAATGCTGATAAACCAAAGCTATCTCCCTTAAATATCCAAAAAATTAAGGATAATCCAAGCCAAGAAATAACCTGGAAGAAAACAACCCTAGATAAAGAATCCACTTTTAGTTAGTCCTTGCTTTCTATAACAAATCTAGTGTGCCCCAAAAGCGGGTGCATTCTACTTGATGACCTACTGTGATGCAACATTGAAATCACACTTCATACATTCTACTTAGGTAGAAACATTGAAAGTGATTACTTACTTACATCAAGTTTGGCCAGAATACTCTCAAATTCTTGTTGATTCGTAAATGTAATGTGAATTTTTCCGCTTCCTTTCGTGTTAGTGGTTAATTTAACTGACACCCCTAACTTGCTAGATAAAGCATCTTCATAATGAAGAATGTTTATACCTTTAGCAAATTTAGGTTCTTTTTTATTTTGTTGTTTCTCTTTAGCAACTAAAGCTTCGACTTGTCGTACCGAGAGTCCTTTTGTATCAATTAATTCAGCAAGTTCAATTTGTTTGTCTGAACTAAGTGGAAGTAGAGCACGAGCATGTCCCATCTCGAGACGACCCTCTCTTATTTTTTGTTGTACGGTTTCAGGTAATACTAGTAGCCGTAATAGATTAGTTACAGTAGAGCGAGATCGACCAATTGCTTTAGCTACCTCCTCGTGGGTGTAATTAAACTCTTCGCAAAGACGATTCAATCCAAGAGAAGCTTCCATAACATTCAGATCTTCTCGTTGTAAGTTTTCAATCAAGCCAATGGTCAGTGCTTCTTTATCATTTACAGAAAGAATTGTAACCGGGACAGAATCAAGACCGAGGAGTTTCGCAGCACGGAAACGTCTTTCTCCAGCTAAAATTTCATAAAAATCTCCATCAGGACGAACGGCAATAGGGTTCAAAATACCGTTTTCACGAATAGAGGCTGCTAAATCTTGAATTCCTTCTTCAGGCATATCAACTCGAGCTTGATATTTCCCGACTTTTAATTTTTCAATAGGTAATCGAGGTGTCTTTTCATTAGTACTTTGTGGTGTCAATACATCTGCAACACTTTTAACACCAAACATTGAATTCAAGCCTTTACCTAATCCTTTTGATCTCTTTACAACCACATCAACCCCTATTATTTATTTTTTAACTGTTCCTTCTTAGCGAATTCCTCTGCAAAACATAGATAAGCTTGAGCTCCCTTGGAAGAAGAATCAAAGACAACACCAGGAAGTCCAAAACTAGGTGCTTCAGCTAATCGCACATTGGTTGGAATCACAGTTCCGTAAACCCTCTTACCAAAAAACTCAATAAGTTGTTGGCTTACCTCTCTTTGTAAAGTAATTCTAGGATCGAAACGAACTCTTAATAAACCAGAGATAACTAAATCTTTATTAATATGTTCTCTAACAGCTTTGATCGTAACAACAAGATCTGAAACACCTTCCAATGAAAAATACTCACATGTCATAGGAATAATCAGACCTTGAGAAGCACAGAAGGCATTAACAGTAAGAATCGATAAGGTAGGAGGACAATCAATCAAAATAACATCGTAATCATTTCGAATATCCTGAATCACTTGACGTAATCTTAGCTCTCGTCCACTTTCTTGTAATAAATCTTCATCGATAGCCGCTAAACGTCTATTAGAACCTAAAACGTAATAGTTCGATTTTTCAGAAAATATAATCGCACTTTGAACTGATGTCGCTCCAATCAGAACGTCGTATGTAGTTTTTGACAAAGCCGTCTTATCAATACCACTACCTGTTGTTGCATTACCTTGAGGGTCTAAATCAATCAATAAAACCTTATAGGATTTTTTTGCCAAAGCTGCGGCGAGGTTAACGGTTGTTGTAGTTTTACCTACCCCACCTTTTTGATTTGCAATACTATAAACCTTAGTCATCAAATACTTCACTTAACTATATGATTTATTTAATAAATTTATGTTTTTTTATAACAAAAAAAATACGTTATTATTAGATTCTCACATATAAAATTTTACTGAGGAAGGGAATTTAAACTAATCCAAAGTTCAGAAAATCCTGCCCAAAAGATTTGAACCCCTAAACAGATCAAAATAAAAGAGAAAATTCTGGTAATAGCATCAGCTCCTGTATCACCGAGTTTTTTAGTAATTCGATCTGAATACTTAAAACAAATCCATATAACCAAACAGGTAGCGAAAGCGGCGGCATTAGCTCCCATGACATTCGAAAATGTTTTTGTCATAGATGAGCCAATAGCGGTTGAAACCGATATAGCACCTGGACCAATAGTTAAAGGCAGTGTTAATGGATAAAAAGCTTTTCTTGCTAAATCTTTCTTTGACACCGTTCTCACTTCAAGATCTTTAATATCCGAAAGACTCGGACCATTAAGTGAAGCCCATCCTGCAGTGAATAAAACGATGCCACCAGCAACTCGTAACACTCCCAAAGAAATACCAAAGAAACTTAAAATAAAAGAGCCAATATATAAGCAAGCAATACACATCAGAAAGCAATAAACCGCTACTCTGAGTGATAAATCATTTCGATCGCTTCGATTTAAATCCGGAGTTAAAGTTAAAAAGAACATAGCTGCCCCAACAGGATTAACAATTGGGAGCAAGGCAGAAAAAACATATAAGAAAGTACTAATGAACGATTCCATCGCTAGTTCCTTTTTTGCATTATCACTAGATTTCTTTCCTCATCTAAAAAAGGGACCTTTAGAGGAACAATACTCTCTATCCTTACATTTTCAGGTAATGCGCTTAATTCTTCCTTCGATATTTTTGCTTTCATAGCCAACCAGTATCCATTCTCTTTTATTAGATCCTGTGTTAATGATGTAAATAATTCCAAAGAAGAAAAGGCTCGTGAAGAAATTAAATCAAATGATTTAGAAAATACATTCTTCTCAACTCTCTCATTGATCGCTGTCAAATTATTTAAATTCAATAGCACCTTAGCTCTATTGACGAAAGCAATCTTTTTACCAACCGAATCAATCAAAGTAAAGTTTTTAGTAGGGCAGAGAATAGCTGAGGGAATTCCCGGTAATCCTCCGCCACATCCCACATCAAGTACTTGATCAAATTCCACAGGAATTTCTCTGATGAGATAAGAAGCAAACGTCGCAGAATCTAACAAGTGTTTCGTTACAACTTCGTGAGGTTCCGTAATAGCGGTCAAGTTGTAGACACGATTCCATTTTAGTAAAAGTTCACTAAATTGAATCAGTTTTTGAATATCAACTTCATCAACCCCTATTCCTAGATCAGATAATCCCTGACGTAATAAAGATTCACTTGTTAGGTTCAAAATTATTCTCCCGATTTTTCAATCTTCTTATTTCCCAAATCCTTCCGTTTTAAGTAAACCAATAACAGAGAAATAGCAGCCGGGGTTACTCCAGAAATTCTTTGAGCTTGACCTATCGTTGTAGGTTGTATTTTCTTTAACTTTTGCGTGATTTCAAAAGAAAGTCCTTTGACTATATCGTAATCAAAATCACTAGGAATCGTCATTTCATCATGACATAAATTACGTAAAACTTCTTCTTTTTGACGATTCTCGTAACCTGAATACTTCAATTTAATTTCTACAAAATTAGCCAACTCTGAAGATAAATAGGGTTCAGACAATACTTTTGATCCATCATTATTCGCTAGATTTTGCAGATCAATATATTTTATATTCGGGCGTTTAAGTACATCTAAAAGAGTACTTTCCTTCTGCAACTTTGCTCCAAGTACATCCATTTGAGAGTTAAGAGAAAGATTATAGGGATTAATCCAAGTCTTCTTTAAACGCTCTTCTTCTTTTTGAATACTTTCAATTTTTTCGTTGTAGGCTCGCCATCTTTCATCACCAACAACACCTAATTTACGTCCTAACTCAGTTAATCTTTGATCCGCATTATCTTCACGGAGACTCAGACGATATTCAGCTCTCGAAGTGAACATTCTATATGGTTCATTAACACCTTTCGTAATCAAATCATCTACCATCACCCCAATATAAGCTTGATCACGACGTAAAACAAAAGGTGGTTCACCTTTAGATTTCAAGGCTGCATTGATGCCAGCGAATACACCTTGAGCCGCAGCTTCTTCATACCCAGTTGTTCCATTAACCTGGCCTGCGAAGAATAAGTTTTCAACTTGTTTTGTTTCAAATGTATTTTTCAAATAAGTTGGATCAAAAAAATCATACTCAATCGCATAACCTGGACGCAAAATATGCACTGACTCTAAGCCTGGAATGGTCTTTATGAACTTAATTTGAACATCATAAGGTAAACTTGTTGAGATTCCATTAGGATAATATTCATAAGTTCCCAATCCTTCAGGTTCTAAAAAGACTTGATGAGAATCCTTACCCGAGAAACGCTGAACCTTATCCTCAATCGACGGACAATATCGAGGACCGATACCTTGGATAATTCCAGCATAAAGTGGTGATCTATCTAAATTAGATTTAATAATCTCATGGGTTTGAATATTTGTACTCGTGATATAACAAGGTACTTGACGTGGATGCTCTTCCTCTTTTCCCATAAAAGAAAACACAGGAATAGGTGTATCATCGCCAAACTGTTGAACACACTTTGAAAAATCAATAGTTCTACCATCTAGCCGGGCAGGAGTCCCTGTTTTCAAACGATCACACGGAAAACCTAAAGCTTTCATTGATTCACCAAGGTTAATCGCTGCGGGGTCGCCAATTCGTCCACCAGAAAAATGCGTTAATCCAATATGGATAAGACCATTCAAAAAGGTTCCGGATGTAATAACAACTGTATCCGCATAAATCACCATCCCTGATTGTGTTTTAACTCCCTTAACACAATCTTGTTCTAAAACCAATTCATCTACAGCTGTTTCTAAAAGAGATAAGTTTTCTTGCGCCTCAACCAACTTACGCATTTCAACTTTAAATAAAGTTCTATCAATCTGAGCTCGGGTTGCTCGAACGGCAGCACCTTTTGAAGCATTTAAAACTCTGAATTGAATTCCGGCTTTATCCGTAACTCGAGCCATTAAACCATCTAACGCATCAAGCTCTCTTACCAAATGGCTTTTACCGATACCACCAATAGATGGATTACACGACTGTTGACCTAAATTATCAAAATTATGTGTAATTAATAAGGTACAACACCCCATACGAGCAGAGGCGGTCGCTGCTTCGATTCCAGCATTTCCACCACCAACAACAATCACATTAAAACGAATTGGATATAGAAAAGACATAGTAGTGTTTCACGTGAAACAAATTATTTACCAATACAAAAACCAGCAAAAATCATTCCTAATAAATCATCACTGGATGTTTTACCTACAATATTACCAAGCTCATCTGATGCCAAACGTAGTTCTTCGGCAAAAAACTCAAGATAATTTGCATCATCAAAATTATTCTTTGCTTTTCGTAAATGTTCTTGAGCAGACTTCAAACCTTGAATATGTCTTTCTCGCGCAATAAAAATGGATTCAGTATTTTCCCAACCTGATTTTTCTAGAAGAATTTTTTTAATATCTTCAATACCTTCACCATTGATAGCAGATGTTCTTACTAAATTTTTATTTAAAGAATCTCTGCCACAAGAAATATCACTATTTAAATCAGTCTTATTAATAACAGTTACGATCGGAACATTTGATCCAGCAATATCTCGGACAATCAGAGATACATCATCATGAGAATTTAATATGTTACGAGCATCCATTACCTCTAAAATAATGTCAGCCTTACTAATTTCATTTTTCGATCGTTGAATACCTATTTTTTCAACAACATCAGATGTATCTCGAATACCAGCTGTATCAATAATATGGAAAGGAATTCCTTCTATATGAATGATAGTTTGAACCTTATCTCTTGTTGTTCCCTCTACATCAGAAACAATCGCAATATCATCGCCAGCCAACGCATTTAATAAACTTGATTTTCCAACATTTGTCGGACCAACCAAGGCTACTCGTATACCATCACGTAAAATTTCACCTTGTTTAGACTCTGACAAAATTAAATCGAGTTGTTGATCAATTTCTTCAAATTGTTCTTTGATCTTGTAATCTTCTAAGTAATTAATTTCTTCTTCCGGAAAATCCAATATTGCTTCAACTTCTATTCGCAGATGAGTTAACAGACTATTTACATCCGTTATTTTTTTTGAGAAGTCACCTTTAAGAGAACGACTTGCAGCTTTAATAGCATTTTTGGAAGTTGCATTGATAAGATCAATAACCGATTCTGCCTGTACTAAATCAAGTTTTCCATTCAAGAATGCTCTTTGAGTAAACTCACCAGGTTCAGCTAAACGAACATTTAATGACTTACCTTGTTCTAAGATGATTTCTACAATCCATTTCATTAGAACTTGGCCTCCGTGAGCTTGTATTTCTAAAACCGATTCTCCAGTGTAAGAACGAGGTGCTTGGAAATAAATAACAATTGCTCGATCTACCAAGTCTTTACTTTGATCATACAAAGGAAGAAGTTGAGCTTTTTGTACTTCTAAGTTTTCTTTATTAAAAAGTTTATTGATAAGACCTTTGATAGACTCATCTTTACCCGAGATTCGGACGATACCAATTCCTCCATTTCCAACTGGAGTGGAAATAGCCACAATAGAATCATTAAATAAATATTTCATATAGAATAAGAAAATTCTTAACAGTTTCTTTTAAGATGAGTTTAAACAAACAGAACTACATACATCCTAATCTCTTAGGCGCTTCTGTAGGTGTCCTTATTGCTCTTCCTATCGCATCTTTGTTAGCTTACTTTTTCGGCAATAATTACGAGAGCAGAACCATAATCTACATTCTAACTCTATGCTGGTCTATCATCGGAGCAATTTGCATTTTTATATTTTTAAAAAATC
>CAZBHT010000060.1:6079-8968 GCA_964491655.1 uncultured Burkholderiaceae bacterium | reverse complement strand
ACAGACCAAAGCATATAGCCAAAGAAGGTCGGCATATTAATACCTCGGTTTTGAACAATGGAAACGACCATAAAGTTTGGAGCGTTACCAATGTAGGTGAGCGCACCCATGAAAACCGCACCCATGGAAATCGCCATTAATGTATGAGCGCCTTCTGTCATTAAGTAAGCAGGGTCACCACCGGCTAAGTTAAAGAAGGCCAAATAGGTTGGAGCGTTATCCAAGAAGCCCGATAACATACCGGTCAACCAGAAGTACATGGCGTTAACAGGATTTCCATCCGCACCGGTTACCAGAGCGACAACTGGAGCAAAAGCACCAGAAGGACCAGCACGTAACATTTCTAAAACTGGAACAATCGTTAAGAAAATACCGAAGAAGAGTTTACCGACTTCGAAAATCGGATCCCAGCTAAACTGGTTAGCCTCGCGATATTCTTTCTTAGTAAGAATCAAGGAAAGGATACCAACGGTAATAAAGATTGCATCACGGACTAAGGATTGAAGGGCTAAATGAACCCCTAAGATGTGGTATTCAACACCGCTATTCCAGAAGCCGGAAAGAAGCACGGCACCGATGATACAAGCCAAAAGAACAAAGTTAATAGCACCTTCTACCTTGAACGTAATTGGATCTGTGTGATGTGCACGAACGGCTTCATTAGTCTTCAATTCCTTGTTGTAAAGAACGGTATCAATGAGGAAATAAAGAGCCAGTAAGAACAGAACAACAGTACCGGTTACGCAGAATAAGTGGCTAGCGGTCCAGAAAAAATCTACACCTCTTAAGAAACCTAAGAAAAGAGGTGGATCGCCTAATGGAGTTAAAGAGCCGGCAATATTTGCGACGATAAAGATAAAGAAGATGTAGGAGTGGATCTGATAGCGACGGTGTTTATTGGCTTCGATCAAGGGGCGGATGAGAAGCATCGCGGCGCCCGTGGTGCCCATCAAGTTAGCCAGAATAGCACCCACAAACAAAATCACAGTATTTAATGCGGGCTTGCCAACTAGGCTTCCTTTTAAGTGGATGCCACCAGCAACAACATAAAGAGAACCAACAAAGATAATGAAGGGCACATAATCGCCAATCATGGCGTGAGCTAAAGCTTCTGAACTGGCTTGGGTATCAATAAACAGTAGAAGCGGAATGGCACAAAGTAAACCCCAACCGAGAGCAACTTTTCCATAATTTTTGTGCCAGAAATGGGCGAAAAAGAGAGGCCCTAAAGCAATGCTCAAAAGAATTCCTGCAAAAGGCACAGCCCACCACAGGGAAAGCTCAGAGCCAGGTAAACCGGCAAAAGCACTCGTTGGCAAAAGAGCCAATAGGCTTAATAATCCGGTCCGGCGACTTAGATTAAGCATGTATGAACTCCACTTAAGTAAAATAATAATTTCTTCTTATTATGATTGAATATCACAATATGAAAAATTAATTGCACTAATAGCGCAAGCGCATTGTACCATTGGATTTTTCAATTTATTCAGTAATGAAGAAGACCTGCTTGAGATAGTTAAGATATCCGGGATCCTCGCACATACTTTTTTCGGGAGAATCGGATATCTTAGCAACGGGTTGATCATTACAACGAACCATTTTGATTACATTTTGCATAGCGGTGTATCCCAAATCGTTCGTTAAATTCGTACCGACACCGAAACCCAATCGGATACGTCCATGGAACTGGTTATAAAGTTCTATGACACGAGGGAACGTTAAAAGATCTGAGAAGATCAATGTCTTTGATTTTGGATCAATACGATGACGCTTATAGTGATTGATCATCTGCTCGCCCCAAAGGATGGGATCTCCGGAGTCGTGACGGGCACCATCAAAGAGTTTGCAGAAAAATAGGTCAAAATCCTTTAAGAAGGCTTTAGTTCCGTATACATCACTTAAAGCAATCCCTAAGTCGCCTCGATATTCTCGGGCCCACATTTCAAATCCATACGTTTGAGTGTCTCTTAATCTTGGGCCCAAAGCTTGGCAAGCTTGTAAATATTCATGAGCCATGGTGCCGTGTGGTGTTAAGTTGTTTTCCATGGCAATCAATACGTTGCTAGTTCCCGTGAAGTTATCCGATAAATCTCTTTGTAAGACTTCAATGACTTCCTTTTGCCAAGCACGAGAGAAGCGACGTCGAGTACCAAAGTCTGAAATACTTAAACCTTCAGAGTTTGGCATTTCTTTAATAAGCTGAATTTTTGATGCTAAGCGTTTCCGTCCTTCTTCATAATCGGGATTTGGAACGTTTTTACGGTAGTAGCATTCGTTGATGATCGCCAAAATCGGAATTTCAAAAAGAATGGTGTGTAACCACGGTCCCTTAATTCTTAATTCAATTTCCGTGTCACTACCTTCGACAGGGGAAACTTGAACGTAGGAACGCTTTAAGTGGAACAATTCTAAGAAGTCAACATAGTCACTTTTAATAAAGCGCAAACTTCTGAGGTACTCTAATTCTTCTTTCTTAAACGTTAATGTACAAAGATGATCGAGCTCTTCATTGATCTGAGGTAACACCTCTTGTAGATTCATGTGAGGGGTACGACATTTGAACTTATATTCGACTTGGGCACCAGGGAATTGATGCAAAACACATTGCATCATGGTGAACTTATAAAGATCTGTATCTAGTAAAGATTCGATAATCATTGTCATTCCTTAAGCGACTTTGCCCATTTTATGCGACTAAATCCCTTTAAACGAGATTCTGTGCGGAAAAACGCTTCCTATAGGGATAATTTTGAAATTCTAAGAGTGATTAATACGATTTGGCTTAAAAGAGGATCTTAAAATCTGCAAATTCGCCTTCTTGTATCGACTAGAACATGGGGTAAAATAAAAAATTAGTTTGCTTTTAATGTTTTGGAGAAATTCAATGGC
>CAZBHT010000060.1:3552-6069 GCA_964491655.1 uncultured Burkholderiaceae bacterium | reverse complement strand
CAATGGCACACGTCGTGACCGAACCGTGCGTTCTTTGTAAATATACTGACTGCGTTGATGTCTGTCCTGTAGACTGCTTCCGCGAAGGTCCTAATTTCCTTGTTATCGATCCAGATGAATGTATCGATTGTGCTGTTTGTATTCCTGAATGTCCTACTAATGCGATTATGGCCGAAGAAGACGTTCCTGAAGATCAGCAAGAATTCATTGCTTTAAACGCTGAATTAGCCCGTGTTTGGCCTTCTTTGACACGTATGAAACCTCATACAGATGACGCTGAAAAGTGGCGTGATGTTTTAGACAAGCGTCAGTATCTTAAGAAGGAATGGTAATCCGCTAAGGATTCCAATCTAATAAGGTAAAGTTTGACTATTGATAAGAATAGGGCACGGATGCGACCCGAAAATTCGATTGAAATAAAACTACTTGAAAAGAAGTGTTGGCGTGATGGTTTGGTAACGCTTCGATTTGAAAAACCGAAAACGTTTGCGTTTGAAATCGGACAATTTGTTCGGATTGGATTAGAAGACGTAAACGGAAACTATACGGGTCGAGCCTATTCTTTAGCCTCTTTGCCTACAGACGACTATATCGAGCTTTTGATTGTTGCCGTAGATAACGGTGCCTTGTCGCCTCGCTTAGTCGCTCTAGAAGAAGGGGATTCGGTTATTCTCGAATCCTATCTTTTCGGGCAAATTCTGCCTAAAAGAATTCTCGGAGGAAGCAACCTGTGGCTACTAGCCAGTGGTACGGGGCTAGCTCCTTTTATTAGTTTTATCCGTAGTCCCTTTATCTGGGAGTCGTGGTCTTCAGTAGTTTTAGTGCATTCGGTGCGTCATCTCGAAGATTTAGCCTATCGAACTCAGATAGAGACTCTATCTAAAGAATTGGCAACTTACGAGGGTTCGCTTCGTCGGTTAATTTATGTTCCAGTCGTTACACAAGAACCTTCGGATGCGTTACACGAAAGAATTCCACAGTTAATTGATTCAGGTCGATTAGAAGAAAAGGCGGGCATTAAGCTTAATACAGAGGATTCTCGAGTGATCCTTTGTGGAAATCCTCAAATGGTTCAAGACGTTCGTCAATTGTTAAAAACAAAAGGATTTGTTGCGCCTAGACGTGGGAATCCAGGAAACCTTCTAGCTGAGGCACTTTGGTGATGAAAGAACTCGATATTTACGCAATTGATGCGGTACTACCTCAGACACAGTGCGAGCAATGTGGATTTAAGGGGTGCTTAGAGTACGCAAAGGCGATTGCATCTGGAGAGGCGAATATCAATCGTTGTCCAGCAGGAGGTGAGGTTGGTATTGAGCAACTTTCTCAAATAATAGGGCTTCCGATTATTCCCTTAGATGAAACTCGGGGAGAACACGTTCCTTTTGAAGTTGCCGTTATTGATGCAAAGCGCTGTATTGGTTGCAAACTCTGTGTTAGAGCTTGTCCAACTGAAGCCATTATCGGTTGTGGAAAACATTTGCACCAAGTAGACGAAGATCGTTGTACGGGGTGTTGTTTGTGCATGATTGCTTGTCCGATGGATTGCATTGAAATGAAGCGAGTCGGTCGAGATTGGACAAAAGAGGATGCTGACCGTGCTCGAGAAAACTACAAGATTCGAAATATAAGAAAAGCGAAGCGACAAGAGAAAGCGGAGCAACGTTTGCAAGAACGAAGTAATCAAATCGATAAGAAGGCGTTTCTTTTATCCTTAATGAAAAAGGCCAAGAGTGAATAATCAGAAACGAAACGAGATTATGCGGATTCTTTCCGAAAAGATTCTGCATCCTAAGAGCGAATTGGAATTTAATACGCCTTTCGAATTACTCGTTTCGGTAGTACTTGCGGCTCAGGCCACAGATAAGTCCGTCAATATTGCTACTCGTAAGTTATATCCGGTTGCTAATACACCTGAAGCAATTTATGCCTTGGGTGAAAAACAACTTGAAGACTATATTCGTCACATTGGACTTTATCGAGCTAAAGCTAAAAATGTAATTGCACTGTGTAAAAAACTTATTGATGAACACAATAGCCAAGTTCCAGAGGATTTTGATGCATTATTAGAACTTCCTGGCGTTGGTCAAAAAACGGCTAGTGTGGTGATGAACGTTGCTTTTGGAGCACCACTCATTGCGGTCGATACGCATGTATTTAGAGTAGCCAATCGTACTGGATATGCTCCAGGAAAGACTCCAGCTGAAGTACAGGACAAAATGCAACGCTATACAAAATCCTGCTACAAAGTGGATGCACATCACTACTTTATTTTGTTAGGTCGCTACACCTGTAAGGCACGAAAACCAGATTGTGCTTCTTGTCCGATTACTTCTTTATGTGAGTATCCAAATAAAACAATCGCCTAATTTGGATAATTTTTAACTTTCAATCCTCATTTTGTCAGAATTCAGTTTTAATATCTCTGACTTGGTAGGTTAAGTAGTACATAAGGTTTGTTGGTTTTTATTCAATAAACTTTGATAGACAAGATGACACAGTCTAATAATCATTTGT
>CAZBHT010000060.1:0-3452 GCA_964491655.1 uncultured Burkholderiaceae bacterium | reverse complement strand
GTTTTTATTCAATAAACTTTGATAGACAAGATGACACAGTCTAATAATCATTTGTATACATCACACGGTGTGGGCGATAGCCTTTATACGCATCAGCGCTTTAGTTCTTCATGGAAGCTTTTGGCTTTGGCTACGGGCTTAACGATTAGTTTTGCTCTTGTTGAAGTCATTGGTGGTGTTTTAGCTAATTCTCTTGCTTTGATTTCAGATGCGGGTCATATGGTGACCGATTCTTTTTCTTTATTTTTTGCTTTAATTGCTAATTGGTTTTCGAGAAGTCCAGCTTCAAACCGTTTCTCATTTGGATTAGCTAAAACTGAGGTAATCGTTTCATTCATCAATGGGTTATTGATGATTGGCGTGGTGTTCTGGATTGTTTTTGAAGCCGTTGAACGTTTTAATCAGCCATTGCCTGTCAATGGCGGTAATGTTTTTATCGTTGCTTCTATCGGTTTAGTGATCAATATTACTGTGGCCTACATTCTCTCTAGAGATAAGAAAAATTTGAATATCCGAGCGGCGCTCGTGCATGTGATGGGAGATTTGTTAGGGTCATTAGCGGCTCTTGTAGCTGGCGGTCTGATCTATTTAGGTGGTCCTGAGGTTTTAGACCCAGCCTTATCCTTGTTTGTTGCATGCTTAATTCTCAAGTCCACTTATAGCATTATCAAAACTTCCGTATCGCAATTGATGGATGCGGTGCCTGACGAAATCGCTTACCAGAGGGTTGGTAAAGAAATCAATGATATCGAAGGAGTTGTAGAAGTTCACGATTTACATATCTGGTATATGTCGCCAGAAGAAATCGCTTTACAAGCGCATCTGGAAATATCGAATCTTCAATTGTGGCCAAATATTTTGCAAGAAGCTCGTAGTCGCCTAAATAGTCACTATGGTATTACTCACATCACACTACAGCCCGAATTAGCTCAGTCAGAAAAATAAGAAAATTAAGCCAAAAACAACGACAATCTGATCGAATGATGAATAGAAAAGCCAATACAAAGGCTCCCTTAATCTGTGAGACGAGCAGGATGTGAGACGTCATCGATGTAGGGTCAATAGTGTATACTGCGATCAGTTTGAGAAACGGTGTGGTTATTTCAGCACGAACTCTTGAAGAGGGACTTCCAGAAATCGTGGAATTGCCGTACCATCACTCTTTTATAGGTGTGCTGTTCCATTCGGAATTCACATCGAATCTAAAGATTCGGATATTCACTTTTTGTTTTCATAAAGGGTGGATTCTGAATACCATAAAGAACATATGGAAGAGACAAAATAATGAAACTGTGCGACTATGACGTGGGATTGGACCATCCTTTTGTTCTTCTCAGTGGTCCTTGTGTCATCGAAAGTGAAGATATCGTTTTTGAAATCGCAGAAACGATGAAAGGAATTACCTCACGTTTAGGAATTCCATACGTATTTAAAGCAAGTTTTGATAAAGCCAATCGCTCTAGTGATACTAGCTTTAGAGGATTGGGAAGATCCCGAGGATTGCAGATTTTAGAAAAGGTTCGTAAAGAACTGAATATTCCTGTAGTCACCGACGTACATGCGGTCGAAGAAGTTAACGAAGTCGCTTCTGTGGTGGATTTATTACAAACTCCTGCATTTTTGTGTCGTCAAACGGATTTTATTGTTGCTTGTGCACAAAGCGGAAAACCCGTCAATATTAAGAAGGGACAGTTCTTAGCGCCATATGATATGAAGTTGGTGGTTGAAAAGGCTCGCCACGCAGCGGAGAAAGCCGGTTTGTCTACCGATCGCTTCATGGTTTGTGAACGAGGAACCAGTTTCGGATATAACAACTTGGTTGCGGATATGCGTAGCCTTGTGATTATGCGTGAAACCGGAGCTCCGGTTGTATTCGATGCAACTCATAGTGTTCAGCTTCCTGGTGGCAATGGCACAAGTTCCGGTGGACAGCGTGAGTTCGTTCCACCGCTTTCGAGAGCGGCGGTGGCGGTAGGTGTTTCTGGCTTATTTATGGAAACTCACCCGAATCCGGCCTGCGCTAAGAGCGATGGTCCAAATAGTGTTCCATTAAATCGCATGGAAGAACTATTAAGTTCATTAGTTGAATTAGACCGAGTGGTCAAAAATCAAAACAAATTCCTTGAAAATACCTTTTAATTTCAATCTAAAAAATAGAGGCAGAAATGAGCGCAATTATTGAAGTCATTGGTCGTGAAGTCATCGATTCTCGTGGCAATCCGACGGTTGAATGTGATGTTTTGCTCGAAAGCGGTGCTTTCGGTCGTGCTGCGGTGCCAAGCGGTGCTTCTACAGGAAGCCGTGAAGCAATCGAGTTGCGCGACGGCGATAAGTCTCGTTATTTGGGTAAGGGCGTCCTTAAGGCTGTAGATAACGTTAACGGTGAAATTGCTGATGAAATCATCGGTTTAGATGGTTTGGATCAGGCCTTAATCGACAAGGTAATGATCGAATTGGATGGCACTCCTAATAAGGCTCGTTTAGGTGCTAATGCTATTTTGGCTGTTTCTTTGGCTGTAGCGAAGGCTGCGGCGGAAGAAACCGGTTTGCCTTTATATCGCTATTTCGGTGGCTCCGTTGGAATGGAATTGCCTGTTCCAATGATGAACGTTATCAATGGTGGTGCTCATGCTAACAACAACTTGGATATTCAAGAATTCATGATTATCCCTGTAGGTGCTCCAAGTTTCCGTGAAGCACTCCGCTACGGTGCAGAAACATTCCACGCTTTAAAGAAGATCATCAATAACAAGGGTATGAGTACTGCTGTAGGTGATGAAGGTGGTTTTGCTCCCAAATTAAATAGCCATGAAGAAGCAATTGAATTGGTAATCGAAGCAATCGAAACCGCTGGTTACAAACCAGGTGAAGATATCTGTATCGGTTTGGACTGTGCTTCAAGTGAATTCTTCGAAGACGGTTACTACAACCAGAAGGGTCAGAACCTTCGTATGACTGCTGAAGAATGGATTGAAAAGATGGTTGAATGGTGCGACAAGTACCCAATCATCTCCATTGAAGACGGTATGGCTGAAGGTGACTGGGAAGGTTGGGCTAAGTTAACTGATGCTCTTGGTGATCGTGTTCAGTTGGTTGGTGATGATCTTTTCGTTACTAACACTAATATTCTTTCCGAAGGTATCGAAAAGGGTATTGCTAACTCTATCCTCATCAAGATCAATCAGATCGGTACATTGACTGAAACGTTCGCTGCGATCGAAATGGCAAAACGTGCAAACTACACAGCCGTTGTATCTCATCGCTCTGGTGAAACCGAAGATTCTACAATTGCTGACATTGCCGTCGGTACAAATGCAGGTCAGATTAAGACCGGTTCTATGTCTCGTAGCGACCGTATGGCTAAGTACAACCAATTGTTACGCATCGAAGAAGAACTCGGTGAAGTTGCTGTTTACCCAGGCATGTCCGCTTTCTACAATGTTCGTAGATAA
>CAZBHT010000059.1:0-9017 GCA_964491655.1 uncultured Burkholderiaceae bacterium | reverse complement strand
CCGCTAACCTGATAGGCAAAAGTAGGTTTCTTGAATTCTTCTTTGACTCTCCAAAGAACATCTAGGTAAGGCATACCTGGTTTAACCATGACCATGTCGGCCCCTTCTTCGATATCGAGTCCTGTTTCCCAAAGTGCTTCGTCAGAATTGCCAGGATCTTGTTGATATACCGCTTTATTAGAACGACCGAGATTGGAAGAAGAACCAACTGCATCTCGGAATGGACCATAAAAACAAGAGGCATATTTAGCTGAGTAAGCCATAATTCTTGTATGAATGAAACCTTTCTGTTCTAATACGTCACGGATAATACCAATTCTTCCATCCATCATGTCTGATGGTGCAACAATGTCTGCTCCGGCTTCAGACTGAGCTAACATTTGTTTGACAAGCATTTCAATAGTCTCATCATTGAGAATATAGCCAGTTTCATCGATAAGACCATCTTGACCGTGAGTTGTGTAAGGATCTAACGCAACATCACACATAATGCCTAGTTCTGGGAAGTTTTCTTTTAATTTTCTAACAACTCGTGGAATAAGCCCGTCTGGGTTAGCTGCTTCCCGACCGTCCGGCGTTTTTAGTGAGTCGTCAATATTAGGGAAAAGTGCTAAAACTGGAATACCAAGTTCAACGCATTCCTCTGCAACATACATTAAAAGATCTAAAGAAAGGCGTTCAACACCGGGCATAGACGGTACCGGGATACGAACATTAGTTCCTTCAGTTACAAAAACTGGATAAATTAAATCATCAACAGAAAGCTTGCTTTCACGCATCAGACGACGAGAAAAATCATCACGGCGCATCCGACGCATCCTGGTTGAAGGATATCGACCTAATACTTGCATTATTACGTCCTTAAGAAATCTGTTTAAAGAGTCTTACCTAACCAAGAGGCTAGGTTTTGTTGTAATTCGTCAACTCCTTCTCGTTTTAAACCACTAAATAGCTGGCAGGTAGCTCTACCTTCATAAGATTGACAGCGATCTTGGACAAGTTTGAGAGTGCGACGGCGTTCCATTGTCTTAAGTTGATCGGCTTTATTTAAAAGGAAAAGAAGTTTTAAATCTGTTCGATGGGCAATGAAGTCTAGAACTAGTTCATCAGCAGGCATGAAAGGACGACGAGCGTCCATAACAAGAACAATTCCTTCAAGAAGAGGAGATTGAGAGACATAACCGCCTACAAGGTTTTCCCATGTGGCTCGGATGGAAGGTGCTGCCTTAGCAAAACCATATCCAGGAAGGTCAACTAAATAAGCAACCTGTTGATATTGTCCAACGTCTAATTTTTCAGAAATAGCAAAGAAATTTAATAACTGAGTCCGGCCAGGAGTCTTGGATGAAAATGCCAAGCGAGTTTGTCTGGTCAGGACGTTGATAGTGGTGGATTTACCAGCATTTGATCGGCCTGCAAACGCAATCTGTGGAAGGCCATCTGATGGCAGTCCTGCTAGATCAGAAACTGACATCTTGAATTTAGCTGAATCAAAAAGTGCACTCATGGAGGCCTCTTTTAAGTGTCGTCAGATGGCGGAAAAATAAATTCAACCGCTATAAATAAAAACCGCCTAGTGGCGGATCGTAGTTCGCCATCGAAAGACGTACCTGAATTTCAATTGAAAATTGAACCCCAGTCATCAAACGATGACGATAAAATCGCTGTAATTTTAATCCCTTTAAGAAAAAAATGCTGATCGACAGGGATTCCGTTTGTCACCTTTGTTATGAACGCCCAAATACTTCGTTAAGTTGTTGTGTAACACGAACAAATGTAGTGCGTTTTGTTAATTCTCGAAGTTGTTTTGCTCCAACATAAGTACATGCAGAGCGTATACCCCCAAGAATATCTTGAACAGTATTAGATACCGGCCCTCTGTCTGGAATGTATACCGTTTTACCTTCCGCGGCTCGGTAAGTAGCAACACCTCCGGAATATTTGTCCATAGCTGTTTTACTGCTCATACCGTAAAAACTTCGTAGCTTTATGCCATCTTTAACGATAACCTCACCACCACATTCCTCATGTCCTGCAAACATACCTCCTAACATTACAAAATCAGCACCGGCACCAAAGGCTTTTGCTACATCCCCAGGGCGAGTACAGCCTCCATCAGCACAGATATGTCCTCCTAGACCGTGCGCAGCGTCAGCACATTCGATAATGGCAGAAAGTTGTGGATAACCCACGCCAGTCATTTTGCGAGTTGTACAAACAGAACCTGGACCAATACCAACTTTAACAATATCAGCGCCCGCAAGTATCAATTCTTCTGTCATATCTCCCGTAACGACGTTGCCAGCCATGATGACTAGATCGGGATAATAAGAACGAATCTTTTTAACAAACTCAACAAAACTTTCGGTATATCCATTGGCTACGTCAATACATAAATAACGTACTGCTTCAGGAGCTATCGTCATAACTTTCTGAAACTTTTGAAAATCGAATTCGCCAATACCGAGAGAATAAAATGCAGAGCTTTTGTTTTTTAATGTAGAAAAGAAATGTACATAGTCATCTGCATCATAGTGTTTGTGAAGTGCTACAGATAAATGATGTTGTTCTAAAGCTTGAGCCATTTCAAAAGTACCCGTTGTATCCATATTAGCTGCGATTACCGGGATACCTTCATAACTTACTTGACTATTGCGAAATTTAAATGAACGTAGAAGATTAACTTTGGAACGACTAGATAGAGTTGAGCGCTTTGGTCGGATAAGTACATCCTTAAAGTCAAGCTTAATTTCATTTTCGATGTACATAATTATCACCTCAATAGAGAAGTTAGGCACAAAATAAAAAGAAGTGAAGTCTTTCTTTTAAGGGATACGTGTCTCGTTTGCAAAAAGTTCTTGTATTTCTTCGCGAGGACGAATGACGTAAGTTTTATCTCCGTCTACTAGAATTTCTGCCGGACGAACTCGAGTGTTGTAATTTGAAGACATGGACATACCATAGGCACCTGCACTCAAAAGTGCAAGAACGCGTCCCTGTTCAAGCGCTAAAGAGCGATCCTTAGCTAACCAATCTCCAGTTTCGCAAACAGGACCAACAATGTCCCAAATTTGTTCGTCATGAGGGAGATTTTGAGTGTTGACCGGAACGATTTGCATCCAAGCCTGGTAGAGTGTTGGACGGACCATATCGTTCATCGCGGCGTCAACAATACAAAAGTTCTTTTCTTCTCCTTTTTTCAAATATTCGATTTTGGTTAAAAGGGCGCCTGCATTCCCAACAATCGATCGACCAGCTTCAAATACCATTTCCAAATGACCGTAACCACGATCACATAAAATTTGTCTGAGGTTGGCTATCAGTTCCGCAGGTGTTGGAGGGTTTTCGTTTTGATAGGTAATACCTAAGCCACCACCAAAATCGATGTGTTCTAGTTCGATTCCATGCTCTTTGAGCTTATCGATTAAGTCGACGATACGATGGCAAGCATCTAAGAAAGGAGAAAGCTCTGTGAGTTGAGAACCAATATGACAGTCAATTCCGGTAATGTGTAATTGTTCAGGAAATTGAGCTGCGTGTTGGTAAACATTAAAGGCTTCACTAATAGCTATACCAAACTTATTTTTTTTCAATCCAGTTGAAATATAAGGATGCGTTTTCGCATCAACATCTGGATTAACTCGAAGAGAAATGCGGGCTCGTTTATTGGTCTGGCGTGCTACTTCGATAATACGATCAAGTTCTGGTATCGATTCGACATTAAAGCAGTAAATATCTGCGTTTAAGGCATCGGTAATTTCCTGAGTGCTTTTTCCAACACCAGAGAATACGACTTTTCTGGTGTCATCACCAGCAGCTTTGACTCGTGCAAGTTCTCCTCCGGAAACAATATCAAATCCCGCTCCCAATCGAGCTAACACATCAATAATAGCTAGATTGGAATTTGCTTTGAGTGCATAGCACATAAGATGTGGGATACCTTGCAGTGCATCAGCATACCTACGATAGGCAATTTCGATAGCTTTTCTAGAATAGACATAAAGCGGAGTGCCAAAACGAGAGGTTGCTTTTTCTAAATCGACGTCTTCACAGTAAAGAACATGATCCTTCCAGTGAAAACCATCTTCTGAGGGCAAAGTTAAATCCATAATTAAAAATATCAGTTATTTTCAGAAGGTTTTGATTCAGTATCTACAGACGGTTCTTTAGAGATCTCAGATTCTGGAGTGTCAACTGCTCCCGGCACAGTCGTGCCGTCATTTGTCATCTCATCAATTGCCTTTTCGATTCTACTTAGGTAGGAATCGTTCGGATCTTCTGGCAAATAAAGAGGCCCTTTAATACCACAAGCTGTCAAGAAAAGACAGGGAAAGAATAAAATGGATATACGTTTCATCATAATGACAGAATCTAACATGACTGATAGCGAATTTCTTGAATTAGCGGAAAAAACATTTATAAAATTAAGTGAGAATCTCGAAAATCGATTTTCAGAACTCGATACTTTTACTGAAGGACGTGTTTTGAACTTAGAAATGGATTCAGGTGTTAAAGTAGTTCTTAATGTTCAAGAGGCGATACGACAGATTTGGCTAGCGAGCCCACTAGGAGGTTTTCGTTACGATTTTGTAGAAGGTGATGATTGGCGTAATACCAAAACAGGCGCCTTGTTACTAGATGATGTTCTGAAGGCCCTTGGAGCAAATAAATGACAATAAGTAATTGGCGCTGTGGGAAATTTAGTATTCCATTAGATAAGCCGTGTGTCATGGGCATCGTAAATGTTACTCCAGATTCATTTAGTGACGGAGGTCGTTGGTCGACAAAAGATCGAGCTGTAGAACACGCATTACGACTTCAAAAGGAAGGTGCTGATATTTTGGATATCGGTGGAGAATCGACGCGACCTGGGGCGAAAGAAGTTTCGCTAAATGAGGAATTAGATCGTGTGATTCCTGTAATAGAAGAACTGTCTCATTGTGGTTTACCAATCTCTGTAGATACGAGTAAACCTCAGGTAATGAAAGAATCTGTAAGGGCTGGTGCTTCAATTGTTAATGATGTTTTTGCCCTACAGACACCAGGTGCAAAGGAGGTTGTTGCACAAGAAGATTGTGGTGTGTGTCTTATGCATATGCAAGGGACACCTCGTTCGATGCAACAAAATCCTAAATATGATGATTTAATGAAAGAGGTTAAGTCCTTTTTGTTGTCTCAGACTCAACAATTAGAAATATTAGGTGTAGAGTCTGAAAGAATTTGTATAGATCCAGGATTTGGATTTGGTAAAACTGTTTCTCAAAATTTTGAGTTATTAAATAAAGCGAAAGAGTTCGTTCAACTGGGTTATCCCGTGCTTTACGGCATGAGTCGGAAATCAAGTTTGGGAAAAGTAACAGGAATCGATGTTCCCTCAGAACGAATGGTCGCATCAGTCGTTGCACATTTAATTGCTGTACAAAATGGAGTACAAATCATACGGGTTCATGATGTCGCATCAACTGTGCAGGCACTAAAAATTTGGAATAGTACCCAATACTATAAGGAGCTTTTATGAGTCGTAAGTATTTCGGAACAGACGGAGTTAGAGGTCGCGTCGGCAGAAAACCCATTACTCCAGAATTTGCTTTGTTGTTAGCTCAAGCAGCGGGTCGAGTACTGAAGCGTGAAAGCTCAACTGGAGAAGTAACAGTTTTTATTGGTAAAGATACTCGTGTTTCTGGTTATATGCTCGAAGCTGCGCTTCAGTCCGGTTTCTTGAGTGTTGGAGTCAACGTTGTACTAGGTGGCCCTTTACCTACTCCAGCAGTTGCTTATCTAACTCGAGCATTAAGACTTGATGCGGGTGTTGTGATTTCCGCCTCCCATAATCCCTTCTATGACAATGGTATTAAATTCTTTTCCGCTCAGGGAACAAAACTTCCGGATGATATAGAAGAGGAAATTGAAGAGGAAATGAATCGAGGTTATGAATGTGTTGATAGTGCTAAGTTAGGAAAAGCAAAGCGACTAGATGATGCTGCAGGTCGTTACATCGAATTCTGTAAAAGCACTATTTCCTCCGATGTTGATCTAAAGGGAATGAAACTTTATGTCGATACGGCCAACGGCGCTGCATACCACATTGCTCCTGATGTATATCACGAGCTTGGTGCCACGGTTGTAGCAGATGGCAATCATCCGGATGGATTTAATATTAATCAGGACGTCGGTGCAACTCATACAGATACCTTGCCCGAGCGAGTAAAAGCGGCTGGCTGTGAATTAGGTATTGCTCTTGATGGCGATGCAGATCGCTTGATTATGGCTGACGAAAATCGGGTATATAACGGAGATCAGTTGCTTTACCTTATTGCTCGTTGTCGTATGGCAAAAAGAGGATTGGATGGCGTGGTTGGAACCTTAATGACTAATTTTGCAGTTGAACAACGATTCCGTGACTTAAACATTCCATTCTTTAGAGCTAAAGTAGGCGATCGTTATGTACTCGAAGTTCTTAAACAACAAGGCCTTCAGTTGGGTGGGGAAGGTTCTGGTCACGTTATTGTTCTAGATAAACAAACGACAGGTGATGGCATTGTTACAAGTCTTCAGGTGCTTTCTGCATTGAAGCGTTCTGGTAAGACAATTGCTGAATATATTTCGGACCTTACTTTAACACCACAGGTATTAATCAATCGTAAATATGCAAATGGTTACGATTGGAAGGCAGATGAGCAGTTAGCTGAAGAGATCAAAAAAGCCGAAAAAATGCTTGATGGTACAGGACGGGTGTTAATTCGTGCTTCTGGTACAGAGCCGTTAATCCGAGTCATGGTTGAAGCCGAAGATGCGGAATTAGCTCAAAATTTGGCAACAGCGATTGCAGACAAAATACCTCAATAGTTGTCATCGTTTTGTCATATAAATCGGTTAACCTTGCCCGGAAAAATTAGAGGTAACAATAAATGACAATCAATGTACTTATCGTTGAAGATGAACCGGCAATTCAAGAACTGATTGCGTATACCTGTAGAACGAGTGGTTTTGAGGTGGCTCGAGCGAGTAATGTGGGTGAAGCGCGCAAAATTCTTGAATTTAAATTGCCCGATCTGATTTTGCTTGATTGGATGCTCCCTGATCTTTCTGGGCTTGAATGGCTTCGCATGTTGCGTAGAAATGAAGCTACGAAGGCTTTACCAGTCATTATGCTTACGGCAAGAGGTCAAGAAGATGATAAGGTTGCCGGACTTGAAGCGGGTGCCGATGATTATGTCGTAAAACCATTTTCACCAAGAGAATTAGTGGCTCGAATCCGAGCGGCGATTCGTCGAAATGGGGGAGAACAAGAGCAGGGCGATAAGATTGTATGTGGAAATCTCACCATTGATTTTGATCGCTTCGAGGCAAAGGTCGGAGATGAATTATTAAAACTTTCTGTGGTTGAATTTAAAATTCTCTCCCTTTTTGCTAAACATCCTGGCCGAGTTTACTCTCGTCAACAAGTTATCGATAAAGTCTGGGGTTATGGGGCCTGTATCGACGAAAGAACCGTTGACGTACATATGCTGAGGTTACGTAAGCATCTATCTGGTACTAGTTTCGAGGATTTTATTGAAACGGTTCGAGGACTCGGTTATCGAGCAGTTGAACAACATTAGGTTCATTAAAATGATCCAGTTCTTCTTACGGTATGCTTACTCCTCGATCATTTGTGTGTTATGTGTCGGTTTAGGAGTAGGCTTATTTTTTGGTGTTATAGCTGGTTTAGCTGTTGCATTAATATCAATTACTATCCTTTTTATCCTACATCTTCGTTATTTCAAAATTTTCATTGAGTGGCTTGAATCTTCGAGCTTAGATCCTCTTCCTGAAGCGAAAGGACTTTGGGGAACTATTTTCCTAAAAGTTTATAAGGCACGAAAGAAAACCGAAAAAAATGCGATAAAACTTCACGAAAAAGAACAGAGATTTAGACAGACTTTAAATTCTCTACCGGATGGCGTGATCTTAGTGCGTAAGCATTGGGAAATTGAACTTTTAAATCCGATCGCAGAACGTGATTTTGGTTTAAATGGTTCAGAAGATATTGGTAAAAGATTAACAGATGTCTATAAAGATCCTGAATTCGTTCGATATATTCTCAGTGGTTCTTGGGATCAATCCGTGATTCTGACACCAACGGATGGTAGGAAAATTGAATTGCGGGTATTTCCCGCAGGGAAAAAATATTGGATCGTTGTTTCTCGAGATGAAACTGAAATCATGCGAGCTGATGCAATGAGACGCGATTTTGTGGCAAATGTCTCGCATGAATTGAGAACACCACTTACCGTAATTAAAGGTTTTTTGGAACTTCAAGGAGACAATTCTTCGGCAACGGATGAAGAACGGTTACATTGGAAAATGATGACCGATCAGGCTGAGCGTATGGGGGCCTTGGTCGATGACCTTTTAACTCTATCAAGATTAGAACGCGATTCTGCTCCTGCGGTAAAAACAGAAGTAGATCCTCGGGAATTACTAGAGCATGCCGTAGAAGACGGAGCTAGCCTTTCTCAGGGACGTCACTGTATTACGGTGACTCATGTGGCTTCTGAGATCATTCTTGGAGATATTAAAGAAATGCGAAGTGCCGTTACTAACTTGGTTACGAATGCTGTTCGATACACGCCTGATGGTGGAGAAATTAATATCTCTTGGTCCGTTATTAATGGGGAAGGTCATATCGATGTAACGGATAATGGTGTTGGAATTGCGCCAGAAGATATTCCTCGAGTGACAGAACGTTTTTATCGAGCCGATAAATCTAGATCAAGAGAAACCGGTGGTACCGGGCTGGGTTTGGCAATTGTGAAACATGTGTTGTTTCGCCACCAAGCTAAGTTACAGATTGAATCGAAACTAGGGGAAGGATCCACATTTCGTATAGTGATTCCGAGTTCTCGTATTAGCAAAAGAAAAGAAAATTAATTTTTTTAGAAATATAGTTGCAAAGAAAAAAAACGTATGCTATATTTCATTTCCTCGTCGGGGTGTAGCGCAGTCCGGTAGCGCACCTGCTTTGGGAGCAGAGG